>CAMJIH010000001.1 GCA_946405785.1 uncultured bacterium
AAACATATAATTCATTGTGGTAACATTTTTTGTATCGAAATTACTTACATTTAAGCTTGTTAGACTACTACAACCATAAAACATATAATTCATTGTGGTAACATTTTTTGTATCGAAATTACTTACATTTAAGTTTGTTAGACTACTACAACTAGAGAACATGGCACGCATATTTGTTACATTGCTTGTATCAAAATTACTTACATTTAAACTTGTTAATTTACTACAATTAGAAAACATTGATTCCATATTTGTAACTTTACTTGTATCAAAATTACTTACATTTAAGCTTGTTAGACTACTACAACCATAAAACATATAACTCATACTTGTAACATTACTCGTATCAAAACTACTTAAATCTAAGCGTGTTAATTTACTACAATTATAAAACATGTATTCTATATTTATCACATTGCTTGTATTGAATATATCTAAATTTAAAGATTCCATGGATTGTAATCCATAAAACATATAACTAGAATTCTCATTCAAATAAATTGTATTTGCTTCTGTATAATAATATAAAACTCATCATTTATACCATGCATATATTGGGACTTCTCATGTAGATATTAACTGCGTATTTGCTCATCATGGGATTCGCTCGGCTTTTTCTATTTTAGTAATAAAATTATCTGATGTTTTTGCGTCACTTATAGTTTCTCATTTTGATAATGTTTTAATTATTTTGTTAAAATCACTTCATCTTACAGCATATGCATTTAAATCAGAAGACTCATTATTTCAATCACTATACCTTGCATACAATGTTTTATTACTAAAAATTGTTTTTGAAAAATCATAATACTCTGGGATTCCTTCTTCATTCCGTCATAAGAACTCTGTTCATTCTTTTACAGGATTATCAATATTTTCATTCGAATCCAATGGTTCATATGTATATCATTCAACTAATGCATAATATCAATAATATGTTCAGTCACCAAAAGTATTACTATTAAAACCTATTGTCACCGTATCTCATTCTATATCATATTCTTTTTTATTCGTATTGTTCTCTCATCATGATAACTTTCATGAAACTGATATAGAATGATTACTATCTGTATATTCTGGATGACTTCATGCTCGTACACTAACCCAATCCCAGTAATCATACGTTCAATACACAATTGTTATATGTAATTTTTCTGCTCATTGTATTTGTATTACCTCCGTATTTTTATAGTTTTTTGGATATCATGTAATTTTAGTTCAATCACTTGAAATATTTGTAGTGTGAGAACTTTTTAACCCTTTAAGTACTTTTTGATACTTCCACTGTTTTTGTTGTTCTCAATTATTAAATTTTCATCAATTTGCATCAAATACTAATAAGGGATTTTCACTAATAAAATTATAACAATATCTTCAAATATTTTGCAATCATTCATCACATGTTCGTTTTGCATACACATCAATATCTCACGTAATTTTAGTTCAAGTAAATATAAATTGTTCGTCTGTTCATGACAAATACCATCATAAAAATTCTTTACCTGTTTTTACTGGGGTTAATGGAATTTCTAAGAAATCTCAACTCCTTATTACATTTTCATATTCTGATCAAACTCATCAATTGTAATCAATTTTTAAATTAAAAAATTCATTACTTCAGTTTAAATCAACATACTCATCTTTAAAACAACGTATAGGGAAACCATATGTTTTATATTGTTCTCTTGCATTAAGTTGATATCTATTCGTAGAAAAACCATATGCTTTATAATATGAATAATTACAAGATGAATCACAATTACTAGATGACCACAAAAAATTATCTGAGGTATTATAGGAATAGTAATATCAATTTATTATACCTGGTTGTGGAATTTTAAAATAACTTAGAAATCATTCTGCTCAACTATTATTATATATCCCTATGTAATAACTATATAGATTTTTTCGTTCTATTGATGTTGGGACATGCCATCAATCAGGACAAGGTCATTGACCTCATTCTCACCATAAATTCTTGTTTGATTGCATCCATGTCCAACCTTTAATAAATGTTGATCACGAATATTCTGACAATGAAGAAACATTTACTAATGATTCAGTCACTGGTCCATTACTACTATCAAATCAATAATTATTTCACCATTGATAATAATATCAATATGAAGATTTATTCAAAATTTCACTACTTGTCGCTCATAAATTTCTATCCATTATTGTTATTCACTGATTTGAATTTGATGGATTCGCTATTGAAATCATTCAATATTCAAAATTTATTAATTGTTCTTCTTTTACTTGCTTTACAATCGTATACACAGAAAAACTCTCAGCTTCAATAACTATCACATTTCCTTTTTCACTTTTTTCTTCATTAATAATTACTTCTTCTGCTACTGCTCACGTTATTTCATCTATCTTTTCTCATTCTTCATCTTTATCATTTAAATGATAAACTTTTACTTCTTGTTCTTCATCTTCTTCTGCAGCCTTTAAATCTTCATTATTCTCATAATTAAATGATACCTGTACTGTTCATGTAAATGGCTGTACTTCTTCTCATGAATAGATAAATGAAATATCAAATGCTACCACTGTCTGTTCTTCCTCTGTTATATCTTCTAATTGTCATGACAATACTTCTTTTACTCATTCATACATATCCCCTGTAACTGCTTGAATTACCAATTCTGTTCAGCTATAAAACAATCAAGTATCTGCATATACTTCAACTTTCACATCATCATATTCTGCTTCTCATGTTATTATTTGAGTTTCATATTCATATGTTACCTCTTCCTTTTCTTCCTCTTTAGTTTCTCATAGTCATAAGAAATTCTTTATTGTTTCTATAATTCATGATTTACTTTCATCTCATGTTCCTCCAAGATTTTCGTTTCCTCATGATAATTCAGCACTATATCAACTCATATCTTCTACTATTGCTCAAGTTTCAACTACTACTGCTGAATCATGAGCATCTTCAATATTTCAGCTACCATTTTGAGTATTTAAATCTGTTCATTTCTGATCACCTGAATTAACTACTACAACATGTTCTGCAGGAATTTCAGATTCTTGCTGTGGTGCTTCCACTGTTTCTGTTTCTCAAGCAGGTACATCAACTTCAACTGCCGTATCCTCTGCTGGTATAACAGGTTCTTCCGAAACAACTTCTGATACAAGAGCTTCTTCTCCACTTACTGCATATACAAAAGGAGACATTACCTGTGATAATAACATCACAATTAAACTAAATACTCACACTGTCTTTTTCATTCTTTTTACTGAAAAATCTAAAAGGAATTTTTTCCTTTTAATTGTATACAAAAAACAAAAAATACAGTATTTTTAAACATTTATTTAAAAACTTTTGATTGACATTTTAAAATAAAATATACCGTATTATATTACTATACTTTTAACAAAAACTCTTCAAATGAAATACGAGGATCAACACCTCCCTTAATAATAGAAATTAATAACTCAAAAAGTGGACAATAAATATCAGTAGTTCCTAAATATTTCTCCAAGATATCTAGCATATATAATCCTTCACAAACCATGTTATTAAACTTTTTATCTTTCAATGAAGCTTCTCATTTTGCAATTAAATTTCAAGCATTCCAATTCCTACTCAAAGAACTCGAACAAGTTACATAAAGATCTCCAATTCAAGCATAAGAAAGTAATGAATCCATATCAATTCATACCTTTTCTCAAACTAATTGTATTTCTTTAATTCCCTCTCTAAATACTAAAGCTTTAGTATTAATTCAATATTCCAATCCATCAATTAATCAACAAGCAATAGCTAAAACATTCTTTAAAGCTCAACATAGCTGTATTCATACAACATCAGTTGAAATACTGCACCTAAACCAAGTATTCTGAAAAACAGTTTTAGCATGCTCAGCATATTCTTTATTCTCACTACAAAGAACTACTCAAGTAGGGATCTTCCTAATTACTTCCTCTGCATGTGAAGCCCCAGAAAGTACAACAATTGGAGCATCTTTTCATAAATATTTCTGGACCAAAGTTGTAAACGGAAGAAATTCATCACTCCTCCATCATTTAGTTGCCAAAACAACCAATTGTCAGTTATAATAATCCTTTAATTTAGCCAATCAACTCTCAAGTGCAAAAGAAGGTAAACTTAAAACAATAAGCTCTGAATCCTTAAGAACTTCTTCAATATCCAAAGAACAATAAACATTTTCATTAAGTTTAACTCAAGGGAAAACTTGAGATTCATGAGAATTAATTCTTTTTACTTCTTCTTCATGGATAGACCACAAATAAGCAATATTTCAATTATATCATAATACTTGCGCTAAAGCAGTTCACCAACTTCAAGAACCTAATAAAGCACACTTCATTAGAATAGTTAAATAACTAAAGCCAATTTATTTCTACAGATTTTCATCTCTGAAGATATCGCATAATTCTTTTTGTATTTTTCAGATAATCTACTTGATCTGTTGCATAAATACTAACAGAATAACTTGTTGAATTTCAGACTAAATCAGAAAAGATACTTTCAAGTACTTTCAATCAATGGAATCTTGTTTTCTTAGTATTAAATAACTTAGAAAGCGTCCTTTCAGCATTAAAATAATCATAATTACACGGAATAACTGTATCAACATTTGAATCTTTAAAATAACGGAATTCATATTTAACTAATGAATTTGTTAAATGAGATCTCCATGAGAATTTCGTCAATAAAGAATTCAATATATGTTCTTCTTTACACCAATAATGAAAAGGATAAGAAAATTTCTTAATACTCTTTTGATTCTCTGTTAAAGAATATTCTTTTGAAAAAACATCAACTAATTCTTGAGCCTTCTGAATATCTGCGAATTCTCAAATTATTCCCAACTTTCAAACTAATGAATACTTAAAACAATAATCCAATAAATAAGTTTTAAACAATGGTAAAATTATTTTTTCTCACTCATTCAAAAGAGCCAATTCATAAATTGGTGGAACAATTACTTTTTCTACTCATTGATCTTTTAGATATTTAACTCCTCTTTTTACATTTTCTAAAGATGTAGAAAAATTCTTTGCTCAATAAGGAGCATTAATACTATCATAATATATTACAAACTCATGATTATAACGAGTAAGGAAACTGAACAAAGATAACGTTTCCATTCAACTTGAAACAATACCTATTTTCATGACTGAGCAAATGGAAATAAAGTTAAATAGACAGAGAACGCTTCTAAGAAACTAGTCATCTCATTAGCAGCAATCATTTTCTCAACAATTTGTTTTTTATATTTTAATTCTTGCAAAGCCTTTTCTACTCTAATATTATAAGAATTCTCTTTCAATTCTTCTTCTAGAACAGATATTTGATTATCTAAGGATTCATTTTTTGCCTCCAATGTTTCTCACATAAGTTCCTTACACCTATCTAACAATTCATTTTCAAACTTTGTCATAGCTCATTGAATCATCATTCTTTGAGAAAATAGTTTTAGAAACTGAGCCTTTTTTTCTTCATAAAGCTCATCCCAATATTCAATATCATCTCAACGATTACGATTAGCCATAATTTGAATAATACTATCATATTCCTTCTTTAAATAAACATTAACAACAGAGATATAATCCATACATCTAGTAGTGTCTTCTTCCTTTAAAAGATAGACTCTAACTGAATTATCAGCAAATTTACAATATAATCTTTCTTGAAAATTTTGTTCAACAGCAAAAACAGGAAATGAGAATAAAATACAACTTAATATAACAATCAACTTCTTCATAAATAAACGTTCAAATCAAAAACTAAAATCAAAGAAAAGCCTTTTTTACTGTCAACCAGAAATAAGTATCTGGATATTTTCCTGTTTTAATAGAATATTCAGTATCAACAATAGTTCTAAACAAATTCTTTAAAGCACCTTGATGAGATAAATATAAATCAGAATTTTTCATATTTTTAGCAATCGCAAACGGAGGTAATTTACATTCTGAGGCTATAAGCTTAGAATCTTTAATTCACTGATTAGCATAATCAATAACTACCAATATAATTCTTAGACTCCAAAGTAATGGAGCTAAAACAGCGTTCCAATCTTTTCCTTCTTTTTGCATATTCTCTAATATCTGAACAGCAGAAACAGGAGAAGTAAAAAGCTGATCAAAAATAGAAAAAGCATTCTCCTCAACCATTCAGAAACAATAAGTATCTATCATTTCATTTGTAACACTTCATTCTTTAATCACAAACTTTAATTTTTCTATTTCATTACTGATACGAAACATATCAGTTCCTATTTTTTCTAAAAAATAATCTACAGCTTCATCAGAAATAGACAAAGGTTTTAAATTCTCTTTAATAAAAGTCTTTAACTGAGAATCTTTATATAATGGATATTCCTTAACTTGAACATTTTCAGAAAGCCACTTAAACATCCTTGTTCTCTTATCTGGCTTATAAGAAAAGAAAACAACTATTGTATCATCAGTTAAAAACTGTTGATTTGCTTCAAAATCAGTAAAGAATTTATCTATTTTATCTTGAGGAATTCCTCAGTCTTGTGCTAAATCTTTTGGAATACCTTCAATAATTATTAGTTTCTTCTGAACAAATAAACCTCATGCATATAATGCTTGATTCACTACTCCATTATCCCAGTTTTCACTATTAAAAACAAAAAGACTGTCACTTCAGTACTTTTCAACAAAAGATGACTTCCATTTCTGAAGGTCTTGTCTTAATGTATACACATTATCTCATGTAAAGAAGAAAACAGAATTAAGCATTATAGTTTCAAACGTTTAAATCCAATCAAAAGTGTAATTATTTAATAAAGATTTTCAAGAATGTATTCAAGAAAAAAACAGAAAATAAAATTTATATATTATTCATTAAAAAAGACCTAATTGTTGAGGTTGTGTATAAGTTTTCTTTAATTCTTGGAAAAGTTTACTCATTGAATTGAATTCCCATTTTTTTAACAAAATATCCTCCCATTTATTAAAATCTATTGAAAGAGAATAGTTTTCTATAGGAGCTCATTTTAAATCATCAACATACATAAGTTGAATTAAATGCTTAGAAAAGAAAGCGGACTCTCTATCATTTTCTAGTTTACTTCTCAAATCAGGAGTCAAATCATCAAGATGTTCATAAATATTTTCTATTGTTCAATAAGTTTGAACAAGATTTAATGCCTTTTTAGGGCCAATTCATTCTACTCATTTAACGTTATCCGCATGATCTCAAATCAAAGCGAGATAATCTATAATCAATATTGGTTCAAATCAATACTCTTTTGAAAAATCAAGAAGCGTTGTTGTTTGATTCTTCATAGAATCCACAATTACAATATTATCACTTAAGAATTGTTTTAGATCTTTATCTGAAGTATAAACTTGAAAGTTTAAACTCTTATCCTCTTTATAATTCTCAACAAGAGAATAAATAATATCATCAGCTTCATATCAAGGGAATGCTAAACTAGGAATTCACAATTCAGCAACTAAATCTTTAACTAAAGGAATCTGTTGTTTAAACTCATCCTCCATTTTCCTTCTATTAGCCTTATATTCTTCATATTCTTCATGTCTCTTTGTTTTCACAGGGGAATCCCATGCAATAACAAAATAATCAGGTTTCTCTAAAAAAAGTTTCATCATCATACGAGAAAAACCAAATACTACATTAATATTCTTTCACTCTTTATCCATAATAGGACCTATTGCATACCATGATCTGAACAAAAATCCAGATCCATCAATTAACATTATTTTTTTCATAATTTTAGAGACATTTAATAAATTTTACTACATGATTATCCAATAATTTTAATACTTCATCCTTTCATTCAATATCTAATATTTCTTCATTTTTTATATAATCAATTAACTGATCTTTAATCTCTTGTTGCTTCTTAGAATAATTATTCAACTTATAATAATCTGTCTTTCTATAAGAATTCAACCAATTAACATAAAGATTTAATATTTCTCCATCATTACTAGCAAATTGATATATCGTTTTCCCTCAATTTTGAACTTTTTGTGATGCTATAAATAATCAGTATTCTTCTGACAATTTTTTAAAAGCCTCATCTAACTCTTCATCAATATGAGTTCATCAGACTAATGGAACATGTACTCTAACAGCTGAAACTTCTCAGTTTTTTTCATCAATTCTTCAATAAATGCCTATAAGAGCAAAAACAAAACTCAATATATCAGATAATTCCTTAGGGAAAGCATAAGAAACCTTAACTCATCTAACAAAATTTCATTGAGCTTCTTTAGTTATTTTTAATTGTAATCAAAAGAACTCATTTAAATCTTTTTCTAGAACCTCAACATTCTTAGAAAAAAATGGTAAATAATGATATTTCTCTCAAGTTTCTTCATTAAATCATTGAAAAAGAGCAAAAGCATTTTCAATCATTGAGACATTTAGCTTTAACCCATCAATATTTTTTTCTTGTATATAACAAGCTTGCATACCTTCACTAATCTCCTTCAAATGAATAATTCTCCATTGTCTTTTATTATATATTAGGATTCCTTTATCTTTACTCAAAATTCTACATCATGAAAGACATATAGAATAATCCTTAGGATATCCTCAATCAGTAGCTTCAAGAGCTAAAAGATGGTGTTCATCAAATCAGAATTTAAACATAGAATCAACAAATATAAATATTATTCATTATCTATTTTTATCTCTCTAGGAGAAGCATCCTTTGCTGTATTTAAAATCTTATAAAGAATTGTTAATTCGACAAGATTTATCAACAATGCCGTTCATCAATGGCTAACAAAAGGAAGCGTTAATCATGTATTTGGAAGTACTTCCACATTTACTCAAACATGAACAAAAACCTGAACAGTAATTAAAGAAATAATTCAAATACATAGGACCTTCATTTGAGGATCTTTCAAATATGGTATACGCTTTAAAACAGTAATAAATAATCCAATATAAAGAGCAAATAACAGCATATTTCAAACGAATCATATTTCCTCTGAATAAGCAGCAAAAATCATATCAGAATAAGCTTCTGGCAACTGTCACATCTTTTGAAGTCACTTTCCATATCATTGACCAAAGAAACCTCATGCTCAAATAGCAATAATTCATTGCTGAATCTGCCATCATTCTTTCAACTCTATATCTTTCTTTTCTTGCTCATCTGTAGTAAAAAATGTTTTAATTCTCTGATATGCATAATTATCAGGGCTAACAATACTTAAAGAGAAAACTCATACTGAAGCAATCATTAACGCACATCATCATAAGAATAATATTTTTTTAATAGGGAATCCCATATACCATGCCATAATAACTCATGTTAAAGCAAGGATAAACAATGTTCACATATCTGGGATACAAAGGATAATCGCAAGAACAATAAAATTAATTAAGGTAAACTGCACAAAAAATTTATTCCAAAATCATTTATCATTTATCTCATCCTTTCTCTTCGTCAACCAATAAGACATAAAGAGAACATATCATACCTTAAAGAATTCTGAAGGCTGCATATTTGGTAAAACTCATAGATCTACCCATCACCTCGCTTCTCCATTAGTTGCAGCAAGTGGAGTAAAAACTAATAATTGGAATATAAATGTCGCAATAGCAACAAAAAAGACAAATTTCTTTTCTTTTAACCAACCTAATGGAACAAAAAAGACAAAAAAGACAGCAAAAAGAGCTACAATCAAATTTCTTATTTGAGAACGAAATAGCACATAATTATTTCTTAATTGAACTTTCTTTGTTCACTGATCAACTAGTTTAACTTGATCTGATTCATCTTTTTTCAAAGTATCTAATGTTGGTACTAAAGAACCAGTACCTCATTCAGCGAGAACTCATGATACAGAATTATCTCAAGACAAAAAACCTCAAGTTCATAATTCTTCAGTTGTTCCGATAACATTTGTTTGAGATTCAGCTATCACACTTTGAGTTGTTGTGATAATTGTATCATCAAGAAAAGTATTAAATGCTTTTACGGTCTCAATATTCTGCATTACTTGAACTGTTAATCTTTGGTCAAAAGACTTCCAAATACTAGTACTATAAACCGCAAAAAGTCAAAATATCGTTAGAGCTCATCAATATAATCGTAATTTTACTCAAGCTTTCATAAATCAAAATTTCTATTATAAACCGAAAATACCTTTATTTTTTTACCAAAAAAATTCAAGATATTGATATTATTTATTCAAATAAGAATTTACTTTTTCATATAATTCATTCCCTATATCCTCTATAGTTCTCATCTCTCAATTATTAGCACAATCTATCTTTATCCAATTAAATTTTTTTGCAACATAGAGAAATGATTCACTAGCTTTCTTCATATGATTTGCATCATTTTCATGAATATCCTTAGCCTTATCCATATTTGGTTTTTCTACTTTTAACGCAAGATTTCTACTTATTTCAGGATCCAAATATAAGAAGACTTGTACATCAGGTCTTGGAATATTTAAAATTCAATATTCAAGATTCTCTAACCATTCAAGGAATTTATCTCTCTCCTTTAAATCAGATATTTTTCATGCTTGATGTCACATATTAGCAGAAACATAACGATCAGAAATCACGATTTTTCACTCATCAAGCCATTTTCTTATTGTATTAGCAGCAGAAAATCTATCCACAGCATAAAGAATTGATGCTTGATATGGAGTAACATCATCTGCATTTCAAAATTTACCACTTAAATACTCCTCAGTAGGTCATGCAGAAGGCTTACCATATTGAGGAAAATCAATTTTTTCTACTTCATATCACTCTGAACTCAATTTCTCTACCAAACGATCAGTTTGAGTTCTTTTTCAACTTCAATCAGTACCATCAACTACTATAAAACACCCTTTCTTCATAAAAGCTTGAAAATTAAGTAAATAACTTAAAAAAAGCATATTTTTATTACACTAAAAAACAAGCAAATTAAGAAATAAAATTTAGTATAAAAACAAAAGAAAAATATTGACATTCTCTAAAATTATCAATATAATTAATATAGTTTAAAAATTAGTAGTTAAAAATGAAAAAAACAACGGAAACTAAAAAAAACCCAGCTAAAACAAATCAGGTTAAATCAACAGGGAACAAATTAACCATAGAAAAGCAGCATCAAGACGCTCACTACAGTTTTATTAATGCGACAATTTCTGAGTTACAAAATTTGTTAATCCTTCACAAAATGAAAACTTGATATAATGGAGAATCAATGACTCCTCCATTAAGATTTAACAAAGACTGGAAAATCGTTGTAAGTAAAGAATTCGATGAATCATCTGCCAAAGGAGCAAGAGAAGTACAATGAGATATTGAAAAATTCCGTATAGACACCGTTAAAGATAAACTTTTTAAACTGCTTGAAAACGATAAAGAAATTTCTGAAGAAGATAAAATCAAATATAAAAATGCAATTTATGATTTTATCAAAAACAAAATCGTAAAACCTAGAATTAAACTAGAAAATAAAACTGATGCAAACTGAAATACTTATAAAACAATCTTCCATAAATTCCGTAGATATTATAAAAATTTTGCAGCAGAAAAAGCTTCTTGAGAAGAAAGAAAACTATACCTTGAAATATGTCTAACTCTTGCAGATCTTCTCTACGAAACAAACCATAATTATCTTAATGAAGAAACATGAGAGATTAATGAAAAAGGTATGGAGCATATTGCAAATATGTTTAGCAAAACACTAGACTACGTTGATGGAAACAACATTCCATTCCATAAAATCTATCACGATTGAGACTTTTACTTCTTAAGTTTAAAAGACTTCCACGGAAATCCACTTATAGGAACTCTTGATCAATATGTAAAAGCCATCATCTACCTTATGGAAGAAAAAAAATTCAATGCATATAATGACGAAGGGGAAAAATGAAGTAAAGACTGGTATAGAACTAGAAAACTTTTTCTAAATAATCTCTTCAATATCGCCAATAGATACATGAATGAAATTGAAGAGAAGAAAAAGAAAGTTCCTTCAAACAAGGAAGCATTTCATGAAAAACTAGCAGATGAATTTATGCACACCACACCGATAGAATGAACATTAAAAACCCATAGATTCAAGACTGAAGAATCTAAGACTCAGAAACATTGATGAAGGACAACTGAAATAAAAGATGAATCAGGACTTAGACTTACCTATTATTGAGAATGGGACCAAGAAAAAACATTACAAAGTATTATCGATAGCTTAAAAGAATACTTCAACAAATTAAAAGATATCAAATGAGCTAAAATCACTAATATAACATTAGCAAAAAAATGAGATTTTATCTCCAACGAAGGATTAGAACAAATAAGATGACTTCTTTCAAACTTTGTAGAAAAGAATACTCAAATCCAAATAAGGAAAAGATGAGCATCTCATTCTACGATTGAATCAGTAAAAAGTAAATATAAGGATCTTAATTGAAAGACAATGCCTCCATGACTACAACAAGCACTCCAACTCTCTAACTGAGAAATAATGAGATGAGCAAATGGAGACTATAAAGATTTTAAATTAATAGTAGAATTTGAAAAAGCTGATCCTCAAAATAAAAAAGCAGCAAAGGCAGAAAATAATGATGAAAAATTCTACCAAGAAATATCTTTCTATCCAGAAACAAATGATTTAAATCTATGAAATCACCGTTTTCTAGAACTAGAAAAAAGAATATTTGAAAGAGTAAAATATATGGCATGAGATATTGAATTCTGAGCATCTATTTCTTTGAACAGAGTTAGACGTTATACAGAAACAACTATAAAGACAATTGCTTATGATATCGACAAAAAAGAAGAACAAATAAAAAAATGAATTATTCCAAAACCAAAAGATGATAGCTATAAATATCTTGAAATAGATGGAGAACGTTTTCTAATTCAAGGACTATTAGAAAGAACTCCAGAAAACACAAAACTATTTGACGAAATCATTATGCATATCATCAATTATTTCATTAAAAAAGACAAATTAATCTATATTAATAAATCTAAACAGACATTCTATGGACTTATTTCTACTGAAGATTTGCACGACTCAATAAACTATAAATATGGTAGAAGATTTACTACACCAGATTCACTTAAGAATTTAGCAACCGATCGAAAGAACTCAGATAAAAATATATCTTTCTATACAGATCAAAAAACAGTTCTCTATGAGAACTTCCGTAATGTTCATCTAAAAGAATTAGGTAAAATGATCTGGTTACAAAATGAAATGAGTAAAGCATCTTAAATTTCTTTCATCAATTCAGAAAGAATACTATTAGATACATCCATTCACTCATCAGTTAATACTAAGCTTTCTCAATCAAAAGCAACATAATTTTCATCTTTATAAAGATTTAATTTATTGACATAATCATCAACTAAAATTGATTCATATTTTTTAATATTTTCAATTCATTTATCAGTCCTCAATGACAAAAAGAAAGATTCAATAAGATAATCTTTATCTGAAAGAACTTGTGTTTCCTTTTTATCAAGATAATTTCATAAACAATAATCTTTTAATGTTGAAACATTTTTAAATCTTACTCCAGATCATTTTCATTGTATTCAAAAATATGATATCAAGTCATCATTCAATATATTCTCATTCAAAAAAGAAGCAGAATTTAATCATAATCAAAGATAATTTTCCATATTTCGATAAACTCTATTATGGATACTTGATTTCCCTGCTAAAGAGAAATTAGATATTTCATATCTTGAATATCAAGAACTCAAAACAATATCCTTTAACAAAGAAAACTCTTCATAAATTTCATCATCTGTTCAAAAATATTCTCATGAAATTAACTTATCAGTTGCCTTGTTTTGCCATTTTTGATTTCATATTAACTCCAAAGTATACAAGGAAAAACTATCTGCAAACAAAGAATTTACAAAATCTGTAAAAAATTCTAAAGCTGCAGGAGTCCAAAAATATCTATTTCATTTTTTACTCTTATTCCATTTTCAAAAAGCAATGAAATCAAAATTAAATACAGTATTATCCTGCTTCAAAGGTTGTAATCACCTCAAGAAATCAACTAATCATAAAAATAATGTTTTTCTTCAAGCTAATTGTAATACCTCATTATCGAAACTCTGAATTCAAAAAGAGAATCTAATTCTTGGAAACTGTTTTCAAAAACGATTCTGCAATTTTTTTATAATCTCATAAATCTCTCCTTCAGGATAAGGGTTAAACTCAAAACTTAACTCTCATAAATTAGATAAATCAAAAGACGCAGATATTTCTTCGATAAGTGAAATAAGAGATTCTGCTCATAAAAGATTTGGTGTCCCTCATCAAAAATATAATGTCTTTACTTCAGTATCTTGAAGCATTTTTGCATATAACTTAATTTCTTCTTTCAAAGAATTTATATATGATTCAAGAAAATTTGAATTTTCTGATAACGGAAAAGAAACAAAAGAACAGTAATTACATTTTGATTGGCAAAATGGAATATGGATATATAACGAAATCATCAGAAATTATTTCCATTTAAAATATCAAAACATTACTCAATAAAATGCTTAAAGTCTTCAAAGCTATCAAATGATTGATATACTGAAGCAAATCTAACATAGACAACTGGATCAACTGTTTTTAAAGCACTCAAAATATCATCTCATATTTTTTTACTAGTAATCTCATGTCCTGAAGTTTGCCATGATATTTCTAAATCATTAATCAAATTATCAATAACATCAGGAGAATAAGGCCTTTTTGCAAAAGCCAAAAGTACAGCCTTTTTTAACTTTGCTCTATCATATAATTCCTTTGTTCAATCTTTCTTAATAACAACAAGTTCTGTAAGTCAAATTCTTTCAAATGTAGAAAATCTGTGTCAACATCTTTCACATTCTCTTCTTCTTCTAATAATTGTTCATTCTTCAATCATTCTAGAATCAACAACCTTTGAATCCATATTCTTACACTTTGGACACCTCATAATAAAAAATAACTATTAAAAAATCGTTTGTTCCTTAACTTTAGCAGGATTACTTTCCTCATCTTCATAGAGATAATTTGATTTCTTCAAAAAATCATCCATTGTAAAAACAAATTCTTCATCATCAATAAAAATCTTTTGATAATGAAGGAAATAGAACATGACAAGAGCTGTCATCCTCACATCATTTTTACAATATTTTTTGAATTCTTCCAAGAAAGAAACATCTCATGTTTTCATATATTCATTCCACAATACTTCTCATTCTGCTCACGATGTCAAAGTCTTTTGAACTCAAACAAGAGCATCAGAAAGTTTATTCAATCAAATTCTCTTTTTTGTTAATTTTTGGAAAAAGACATAGAGATCTATACTCTTCTGATTCAAAATCTCTATTTCTTTATCTCAATATCATGCATTTCGTACAGAAATTGGATTATCAAACCATATTGAATTAAATCAAACAATATATCAATCAAAAGCTAACATTTCATCAACAAAATCTCTCAGATTTTCTCTCATAATAGCACGATAATCCATTTTTTCACCATTAGGATACATAGCATACGCTAACAAGAACTCAGCTGCCTTCAAATCATCAACAACAGTTGTTTCGATATCGTACACAACGTATGGTTTTCAATTAATAGTCGAATATTTACCGGTCTTAAACTCATCCATAAGTATCTGTTCAATAGTTTTCTGACCAAACTGTCTCTCTTTTTTTGAAACATATTTTATAATAAGAGACTGTATTGCTGATTTTTGATCAAAAGGTAAAACTACCTCAATCTTGTCTATTTCATCAGCAAGATGTAACTCATTATTTCTCTTTGATATTCTAAAACAAATATCTCAACGAGAAAAATAGTAAACATCACTTCCATCATGGAAACAAAGTTTAAAAAAATCATTTGCTCACTGACATCTTTCTCTTTTTATCAAAGCATAAAGATGTGGGATGAAATCATTATGAATGGTTGTCAAATCCTTGATAGAAAATCTCTTATACATTAATAATAGAACGAATAATTAAAACCTATTAGCAACATGCTAATAATTAAAATTTTCATTCTATAAACCTGGTATTCCTGGAATTCATCATCAATTTCCACCTCCTAGCATTCAAGCAAGATTACTAGGATCAAATCATAAT
Source organism: uncultured bacterium (assembly GCA_946405785.1). Taxonomy (GTDB): domain Bacteria; phylum Patescibacteriota; class Gracilibacteria; order Absconditabacterales; family Absconditicoccaceae; genus HOT-345. The sequence continues at coordinate 16,094 of CAMJIH010000001.1, forward strand.
ACTTCTTTAGTTTTTTCTGCAGCAACTTCTTGAGCTTTATTTTGAGCCTTTTGAAATGCTTTAACAACTAATTCTTCTAATTCTTCTTTTTTAGAAGGATCTAATAGTTCAAGATTATTAACTTTAAAATCTCTTACTTTCATTTCTCAAGTCATATCAATAATTATTGAGCTCTTTTTCTCTCAATCTTCATCAGTATACTCTCATTCTTTTGCTCTAATAACAAGATTTTTTAAAGCTTTTTGAAGTTCCTTGTATTTATCATACATCTTCTTCAACTCACCCATTTTACCCAAATCCATAACACAAATATTCAAAATATAAAATAACTAAATAATAACTAAGCTTTTTCTATTCATAGATAATGAATCACTAAGAATACAACAATAGCTGTTAAAATAAAATCTATAAATCTAGCCAAAGCCTTTCCATATAATACACCATGCCATGAAAGATCTTCCAATTTTTCAATCTTTAGTTTCTTAAATACAGGAGCAAAAAACAAAGGAGTTACCAAATCTTCAACAATTGATTTCACAAATTCTCAAACTTTTACTCAAATTAATAATCAAATAGCCATACCAATAACATTATACTCTGCCATAAAAGCAGCAAAATCCTTTCGCATTCTATATACAATTAAGATATAAAAATAACAAACAAACTATAATAAAGTATTTGTTAAATACAAGTTAGGTTGAATTTTTTTTGATACAACTCTTCGGAATACACTATCTTCATAAAATCTCTTAATAGATGAGAAACCTTCTTCTAAAATACTAATCTTTGATTCAAGGCCACAAGCATCTTGATAACAATATTTTGAAAATTCATTTTGAAATACTGGTGCTAATCAAATCGAATTAGACAAAGAATTTCATGAATCAACAAAAGCATTATCCATATAATCCAATATAAATTGGAATGCCATTGATTCATTCTCTGAATCTTCAGCGACAGCTAAACCATATAATCTAACAAACTGAGATTCTCATTCATAAGGATATTTTCATTCCTCAAATTTTCATTCAAATCCTTGGTCATAATCTGAATGAAATCACCAAGCAACTCATAATAAATTCTTTTCCATAAGACAATGAAGAGGATATTTTTTACAAAGATCAGAATTTCATTGAATTGATGACAATAATCATTGTTGTAATTCTTGAGAAGGTGTTGAAAAATCAATCCACTGACTAAACGCTCAAATATCATTAACCTCCATAAAATCTAATATTTGATGACTAGAAATAAGACTATTGTCATAGGTTGCGATATTATCAGAAATTCAAAAATTGAATGGTCAATGAGGACGTGCTGGTTTCCAATTCTGAGCATTTGTCACTAGACTATCCATTCAATCAGACAAATCACCTAATCCATACATAACAGGAACATCTACTCAAAATGGGATAATATCTTTATGAGCTAAAACAAAATCCTTAATCTGAGGTATAAAAATTGATGAAATATCTTCCTGAAAATTAATAGGACTAAATTCCATTCAAACTAACTGATCATATGGGAAAAGATACAAATCTACTCATTTTAAAGCCTGCCATCCATCAGGAGACTCTACCTCCACAACCTCAATATTTCCTCAATGAACAGTTTTAAAATTATCTATAAAACTCTTTAAATCATCATTTAACATTCATGACTTTAAAGCAATACGCAATGTTCAAGAAAATTTAACAGGCTCAACTTCATCATTATTTACAACAAGATTACTTTCATTTTGTTCTACTTGATCAACTTGTTCATCATTATCATCTTGTGAAGATCCCCATGGAACAAAAAAAACAAAAACTGTACATAAAAAACAAAACAAAGACAAAAAGAATAATTGTTGTAATTGAGTTTTCATAAAAAATTAGAATATAATTGTAAAATTTCACAATGAAGAATCTTTTATTGTTGGTTTCTTAACCTGAAGCCTTACATCATATTTTCAAACTTTTCACTCTCATTTAATAGTATAATATCTGTCAGAGAAATATCAATTTCCTACTTTAAATTGATATTCCAAAAAAGGATATAAATGGTGTGCCCAAGTACTTGTTCAAGATCATTCACTCCACAAATAATTTACAAGCTCAAATGATATATATGGAGATTTAAAATTAGAATCTTGAAGAATGGCATTAAAAGTACCAATACCTTTTGAATTTTGAAGCTTCTTCAAATCTTCAGAAGCACGAGACATTATATTTAAATTATCTATATACTCATTTCACACAGGATTTTTATTATCACCAAATATTACATTAGATCACTTAGCTGTTGAACTCTCACTTTGTCCAATATACCTCTTTCTAATAACAGAATCTCTATCATAATAAACATAATAAGCAGTTCAAACATCAACCGACTCTGAAGGAAGTATTGAAACTTCAACTTCCTCTGTATCAGTACTACCTTCTTTTGGTTTTACATATTTCCCTTTTATAACCCAATCAACAATTGCAATATTTTCATCATAAGTATAATCCACACTTCAAGGACAATGTTGAGTACACAATTTTGCAAAAGTAGCATTTCCACCATTACCCTTAGTCTTTTTAAACAAATATGGAGACAATCTAAAATTTCATACAAAACCACTATAAGCAGTATCCGTTTGATAATCTCAAGATTTTGAATAATAATCCCCAGGAGCAATAAATCAAACCCATCATAACGGAATTAATATTGAAGAATGATAATTCAATGCATTATAGTCATAAAGACTTCATTCCGTAAAAGCAGGATCCACATCCCCTTGTCATTTCATAGGAATACTATTTACCTTTGATCTCACATTCCAATAAAGTGTAGTACGTCTAGCATCTCAATATGAAACAAAATTTTCAAGCCAATAATCCGCAACATTTCATGTATTATAATATCAATTAACATTCTTATTTGTATATTTCCATCATGACTCTCAATCGAATCATGGACCTGCATATCTAACAGCTAATGCTCATCTTTCTACTGCTGACATAGCAGCATAATACGCAGAACTATATTGAACAATATTTCAGTATGCATTAGAAAATGGAATAAAACTAGAAAGAATTGCAAATAACATTGCAACAGAAATAATAATAACAATTGAAGTCATAGTTAAAAGCATTTCTCTAGTCTAGTATTTTCTAAATTATTCAAGATTCGGAGCTCAACAATTTGGGCAATAAGAGTAAGAATTATTATACTCTTGATGACACTCCTTACATTCAACAAATAAACATTCTCAACACCAAACACACATACGAGAAGTATCTTTATTTAAAGATCAACAATGTTGACACTCACAAATATTCAACTCAAGAGACTCTCTCCACAATCTTCTCTCCCATTTATAAACCAAAGGACGAAATGCCAAATAAATTGGTAATCAAATTATAGGAGTAAGCAAAACAATTAACAAAACAGAAAAAAATTGATAGAATCAACTATTACTCCTTGCTATAGCATCTCTAAATACCCAAATAACTACAAGAATCCAAACAATTGCTACAAAACAAAAAAGAAAAAATTCAGAATCTGTATATTGAGAGAAATAAGGAATATAATCAGCAATAAATGAAGTTACACCACTACCAGTATCAAGATTTTGAACATGTAAAACCAAATCTGGAGTATTTGATACCTCTTGAACAACATTAACAGTTGTTAAAATTTCACTTTTTCATGTAGATATTAATCAACTTAATGCATCTTCAATAACTCAAGTCAACTCTTCCATTATTTTGTTTTTATAAAAAAATAAATTAGCTAATAACTTTCTTGAGAACTTCTATTGAAACAGAGAATTTTTTCAAGTCTTTCAATACAAATGAAATCTTTGCAGGATTATCAATTTGCAATGAAAAATCAACAAAAACAAGTCAATCATCAGTATGTTTAATTGACATTTCTAACAATGGTACATTAAATTGAGAAAAAACTTGCAAAAAATCCACTATTGTTAACTCATGAGGACGGAACTTTAATTTTAAATCAAAACGATATTGATTTGATGGTTCATCCATCCAATGAGCTTCAAGAAGTGATTCAAATGAAACAGTTTTCAAAGCTTTACACGTCATATTATGAATTTTAATTCATGTCTTAGATGACTTGGCAATAATTTTATCTCAAGGTTTAGGCTGACATTCAGGACAAAAAATACAATTAAGATGTTTATCATCATCAACAACAACAGAAGTAGAAACTGGTGCTTCTATTTCTTCTCTCAATCCTTGTTCTAATTCATCTGAATCTTCTAATACAGTTTTTTCCACAACATTCTTCAATAAATCAGGATATGCATCCCTTACGATATTACCATAAGTATCCTGCTTATCCAAAACCATCAATATTCTTCTTTCGACATCCAATGGTTCTCATAATTTTTGAATTTTATCTTTATCTGAACGAAATGTTGGTAATCATAAATCCTTAAGATATTCATTAAGATTATCAATTGCTTCTTCCAAACGAGCCTCTCTTTCAGCCGTCTTTAAGTATTTCAATAACTGATTCTTAGCAGATGGAGTACGCAAAAACTCTAGCCAATGCTTATTAGCTGCATACCTATTTTTGAATGTATTAATATTTACAATATCTCAAGTTTTCAACTTATAACTGATTGGTTTTATCTGTCAGTTAACTATCGCATTTTTAAATCTAAGTCCAATTGAAGAATGGACACTAAACGCAAAATCAAGAACAGTTGATCATGAAGGAAGTTCTTTTATATCTCATCTTGGAGTATAAACAAAAATTGTTTTATCAAGAACTTCAATATTTAATTGAGATTTAAACTTTTCCTTCTCTGAAGTATCTGTATAATCAGCAACGATTTTCTGTAACTTTTGAATCCAAATTCACTGTTGTTCAGAGACAACAGTTGGAGCATTACTTTCAGAATAAGCAAAATGAGCAGCAACTCAAAACTCTGCAACATTATCCATTTCTTTTGTCCTTATCTGAATCTCAACAGGAAAACGGAACATTCATAACACTGTTGTATGGATACTCTTATAACCATTAAATTTAGGAATTGCGATATAATCCTTAATTTTTTTAATTAATGGAATATAATACTTATGGATAACTCAAAGCACCATATAACAATCTCAGACACTCTCAGTAATAACCCTAAAAGCTAAAAGATCCATCACTGTAGAAATATCTGTTTCATGATATTTTTTCGACAATTTCTCATAAATTCTATAAGGACTTTTAATTCTTCACTTAACTTCAAAATTCTGAACTCATTCTTTATGCAACATTGCAGTCAACATTTTCATTCATTTCTCTGTATACTTTTCACCTTCACGAAAATATTTCCTCAAATAGTCCAATATCCTATTAAATTCTTCAGGATACATTACAGCAAAAGAACCATTCTCCAACAATAATTGAAAATGGTAAAGTCATAATCTCTTTGCTATAGGAACATATATTTTTAATGTTTCTTCAGCTATCTTATGTCTCTTTCTCTCCTCTGGATGATACTGAAGAGTTTGAATATTATGAATACGATCAGCTAATTTTACAAAAATAACTCTCAAATCTTTAGCCATAGCAAGGAATGTTTTCTTAATTGTTTCCAAATGTCTATCTTCTCACTGATATCTAACCTTAGACACTTTAACTAATCCCTCACATATTTCTGCAACCTCCTCTGAGAACTCAGCAGCAATTTCTTCACGAGTAATCGGAGTATCTTCAATTACATCATGCATAATACACGCCTGAATAGAAACCAAATCTGGTTTTAATTCCATTAAAAAAAGAGTTGCCTTTAGAGGGTGTATAATATACGGCTCTCAAGACAATCTTTTAACTCATGCATGTGCTGCTTTAGTAAAAACATAAGCATGACGAATCTCCTCTATTTGCTCTTCTGGCAGATATTCAGAGGCTTGTGCTATAATTTCATCAACAAGAAAAACAGGATCTTCATCGAAAGTTAATTGGTAATCAAAAAAACTATCCAATTCTTTTATATCCATATTCCCTTATGAAATATAAAGATTATAAAAAAAGGATAGTAATAAATAATAAATAGTCAAGAAAAAATTAACACGAGAACACTATTAAAAGAAAGAGTTCTTAACCTGGTTTTTTTCATTTTCAGACAATATTTCTAACTTTTCTTCCATATCATCATCAGGTTCATTAAGATACTTTGAAAGTTCTGCAGTTTTTTCTGAAGCTTTCTTAAGATGAACATAATATTTACCAAGTTCTGCAACAACATCTGAAAGCTCATCATTCTTTTCTAATAATTCTGTTGTTTTTTCTCTAAAAAGATCATTCTGCGCAGTAAGTTCATCATTCTCATCTTGTAAAACAAGCAATTGATCATTCGCTTTCTTTAGATTTTTTCTCAATTCTGCAACAACATCTTTTTTTTCATATTGAAAATAGAAAACAAGATATCAAATACCTCCTCATGCTAAAAAAGCGAGAATAATATATCACCACATAGAATCAAAACTACAATCAAATAAATACACCTTGAAAATAGGATTTTTCAAAAGAAATTCAAGAGATACTGCAATAGTTTTTTATAAAATCTCTTGAATTTAGAATAACTAATATGTATATTAATGTTGTTTCCAAGTGGAGCAGTACTGCCTAAAAGTAGCGACAGTATTTCAAACCATCTTGGTCACTTTCCGCTTGAGCTCTCCCTGAATAACAGTGGAGAGCATCTTTTTTTATTAAAAATTATTTGAAATTAAAACTCCAAGATTCTATCAACTACAAAAAGACAAAAAATTTTCTTAACAAAAAAGGATTATCTCAAAGATAAATCCCAAATTTTATCCTACTCCTGGCCGGAATCGAACCAGCATCTAACCCTTAGGACGGGCCTATTCTATCCATTGAACTACAGGAGCTTAACAGGACTATAGCAGTTTAGTTTTTTCCCAATTAAATTCAAGATTATGAATGTTTGATTATGAATGTTCTTGATTTTAAGAACAAAAATAATAGATTAAAAAAAATTTATCCGTTAACATAAAAAATGAAAAAGAATCCATTTATTAAAGCCATGACTATTATCATTTTATTAATTGCAGCAATCTCACTAGTTTTTGGTAGTGCAATTATGTTATTATGATGAAATACAACTGAAGAAAACAATCAAACTCAAGAATATATAGAAGATGAAATTATAACAGGAATCGATACAGAAATCGAACCAGAAATAGAATGAGAAATTGTTACAGAAATTGAAGCTAACAATGATGAATGAGAAGTTGAATGAGAAACAAATAATAAAGTATTTGAATCTGAATGAATAGAATAGTTTTATATACACGAAAGACCTATGAAACATTTGGTAAAACCATTGTTCATTGCATTATTAACAATCATTGGTTGATTTATAACAATTCCTGCATCTGCCGGTGACCCAGTTAAACCTACTTGAACAAATCCAGATTGTCCGGGAGGAATTTGCGGAACCACAGAAGATTTTGCAGATTGAACAGCACAATTTGATATCTATTGAGCACTATGAATGGCTCATAAAAGTAAAACTGCTGGTAATGAGACATCTGTAATGACATTCATCCAAGATATTATACTTGCAGCAACATATTTTATATGAACTGTTGTAACAGTAGCACTAATCGTTTCTTGACTATTATTTGTATTCTCTTGAGCTGATAGTAGTCTTCGCAATAGAGCTAAAAGTTGATTTAAATACGCTCTAATTTGACTCGTAATAGTAACACTATCTGTTGTTATTGTAAGAGCTATCCAATTTATAGCAAAGTGATGAAGTTAGAAATAAAATAATTAAACAAATGGTTTCATATCATATACTAGCTGAATAATGGCAAACCCACTAATTGAAGATGTAAGGAATTCAAGTGATATCGTAGATATAATCAGTAGATATGTTCCATTAAATAGAGCATGAAGCAATTTCGCATGATGCTGTCCTTTTCATAAAGAAAAAACTCCTTCATTTATAGTATCACCAACAAAACAAATTTTTAAATGTTTTTGATGTTGAAAAGCTGGGAATGTTATTACTTTCATCCAAGAAATAGAAAGAATTGATTTTTGGGATGCGGTTAAAGAATTAGCAAAAATCAACAATATTGATATTACAAAATACGATATAAACACACAAAAAATTGCTGCTAATAGTGATGAAAAATGAAAAATAAAAAGAATGCATACCCTAGCACAAAATTTTTTTAAAGAACAATTAAAAAATAATCCAGAAGCTCAGAAATACCTTAAAGAAAAAAGAAAATTATCAGATAATCTAATAGAACAATTTTGAATCTGATTTGCTCCCGATAATTATCTAGAACTAGTACAATTATTAAGATCGAAATGATTTACAAACTCAGACATACTTGAAGCATCTCTTGCTAAAGAAAATGCTAATGGTGAAATATATTCTTTCTTTAGAAGAAGAATTACATTCCCAATTTTTGATATTATGGGAAATATCATAGGATTTTCTGCAAGAGTTATTAATCCAGAAGATAAACCTAAATACTTAAATAGTGCAGAACATAAAGCATTCGAGAAATCAAAAGTACTCTACTGATTAAACTTTGCTAAAAATAATATAAGAGAACATGAAAAAATAATCATAGTTGAAGGACAAATGGATGTTTTATGATTAGCAAAATTATGAATACCTGTCGGAGTTGCTACTTCTGGAACAGCATTAACTAATGAACACATAAAAATATTAAAAAGATATACAGAAAATATCTTCTTAATGTTTGATAATGATCTAGCATGACAACAAGCAACTCAAAGAGCACTAAAACTCTTTTATCAACAAAACCTTTTCCCAAAAATTATTAGTCTACCTGAACCACGAAAAGATATCGATGAAATTTCAAATGAAGAAAATTGAAAAAACATATTCAATGAATGTTTATCAAAAGCCGAAGACTGATTTATAGTACTATACAATCGTCTTAGAAAAAACTTAGATATGACATCTCCAATTGATAAACAAAAACTTATAAACACATTATTTGATGTAATTATTTCTGTGAATTCATTAACTATTCAAGAACACTATAAAGATATCCTAGCAAAAAAATTAGGATTTGCTTACGAAATTATCGATACTCAATTTAAAAGATATAAGTCTTGAGACTGAAGAATGCAAGTAATGCAAAACCAACGCATACAAGAAAATAGCAAGCCAGAAAAATATCAATTAGAAAGAGAACGATTATATGTATCAATCTTATACAACAATCTAATCAACAAATATTTACAAGATTTTGATAAAGAACAAACTTTCATTGAATTTAGCCAAGCATTATGAAAAGCCTCACCTAACAGTCTAATAGATAAAACATTCAGAAATGATTTTACTGAAGAAGAAAAAACTAAAATCGATGAATTAACCTTATGGCGAGATCAACAACTAGAAGTCTTAAACGGTAACGAAATTAGATATCAACATATCATACAAACACTACTTCCTATTATCCAAAGAGAATTACAAATAGCTTTAAAAAACCCAAAAATTTCTGCTGAAGAAAAATCTCAACTTTTAGTTATGAGAAGAAAATTATAATTAACTACTCTTCTGACTTAATTAATTGTTTCTTTATTTTTGTCGAATTAAGAAATATCAAAGAATCCATTTCTTCAGGATTCCAATGTTTTCAGAATAATTCTAATTGATCTGAATGATGAAAAGGAACAATATATTTATTATGAAATGATGCATAAGTTTTATTAAACTCCTCCATGAAATTTCAATTCTTAACAATTGATGATACTAAAAAGATATCTTTATCTGTTAATTTTAAATCCTCTAACCACCTACAAAGATAATCAATATAAAAATGAATTGTCTCTAATACAAGGTTCTTAGCTAATGGATTTTGGTCAATTTCTTCAGCACTCTTATACCAGTATTTTACAATCTGATTATCTTTATACATTTGCATAAGATAATTAACTCAAAAATTAATCTGATCTATTTGTTTATAAAATCCATCCTCAACAGCAACAACCTTACAAAAATTCTCTTTAATATATAACAAAAGGAATGAATCTCTCTCCAACTTTTTCTTCAAAAATGAAACAGTCTTGAAACTCTCAGGCCACAAAAAAACATTTTCCTGATTAAAGACATTTCAATAATACTTATTAAATTCTAATAAAGTATTTCTATTAATATAGATAAAATATAAACGGAAGAATATCTGTCATTTCTCTCCTATTAAAAACTTCTTTGGCTCTCAATCTACATAAATATTATCAATTATTGGGAACAATAACTCTTCTTTAGTAATTGATTTTAAATAATCTATTCTATCAGAAACAATAGCATCAAGATCAGCCATTTTCATAGGTTCTGAAAGATCTCTATAGATATCAAATCTAAAAAAATGAAATCTATTATCATCAAGCAAAAAATAGTGATTATAATTTTGATATCAAAGAGAATCAGAAATTATTGTATCCAATGATTCATATCTATCATACTGCTGTAATCCAAACTTATCCTGAAATTTTACTACAGAAAATTTAGGATGATGTTTATCATATACCTCATGCCAAAGATAGAACATCAGATACTAAAGCTAAAAATAAAGAATAACTGAAAATGATAGTATTTATTTTCGAACTATTTGCAACTGTTCTACTTGAAAAGGCCACAAGCATTCATTAAATATTAGACATGTTTAAAAATATCATTATTCAATAATATGGATCTTAAAAAAATTATAAACAAAATACAATCAATCCATCCAGAGTTTTCTTATGAAGAAATAGAAGAATTATGTTTAGAATATCTTGTACAATTTTCTGATAAAACAAAAGAATCAACAAAAGAAAAAAGTTTAAAAAGATATCTTAGCAAAGAATTCTGAGTAGAATGGGATGAAGAAAATCAAGATAATACCGTTGAAAAAAAGAATTCTTTAGCATCAATTCCAAGATACCTTTTTAATTATGCTAACAAAAAATCTGCTGATTATATAATTACCATAAAATGACTATCAAAACAACTATGATCAACAATTCTTTTTGAAGATGCTGATTTAAGAATAAAACCACAAGATAAGATAGCACTAATTGGTAAAAACGGAGCTTGAAAATCAACATTTCTAAAAATACTTCTTAATCCATCATTAGCTGATAAATGAGAAATAGAAATACTCAGAGATCTAAAAATCTGATTTCTTTCACAAGACTTGTTCCGAGAATCTAGAGAAAGAACAGTTATTAATGAGATGTTAACAACCTTTCCTGAAGTCACTAAAACAGTTGAAAGACTCAGTGAAATTAAAGAATTATTAGATAAGGGTGAATGAGATGGTATTGCATTATTAGAAGAACAATCAGAATTAATTGAATGGATGCTCACGAATGAAGCATACCAAAAATATGATTTACAAAAAGAGATTTTAAAATACTTTTGATTCACTAATGAACAAATGAATTTTAAGATTTCTCAACTTTCTTGATGAGAACAAACTAAAGTTCAAATAGCAAAATTCCTTATACAAGACGTTGATCTTCTAATACTAGATGAACCAACGAACCACCTAGATATTGAAGGAATAATGTTCATAGAAAACTTCTGTAAATTATGGAACAAAGCATTAATTTGTATCTCTCATGATAGAAAATTTCTAGAATCAGCTTTTACTAAAACAATAGAAATCAAAAATAAAAAGCTCAATCTCTATTATTGCTGATACAAAGATTTTCTTATTGAAAAGAAAAAAAATGAAGAAATCTATCTCAAAAATTATACAGCTCAACAAAAATATCTTCAACAACAAGAAAGATTTATTGAAAGATTCCGTTATAAATCATCGAAAGCTTCTCAAGTACAAAGTAGAATCAAAATGCTTGATAAGATGGACAAATTAGCAGCACCAGAAGAAGAAATGCAAACACATGCACCAAACTTACAAGTAAAACGAAGATTACCTGAAACTTTAGTAAAGTTATCAGAGCTTTCTGTTTGATATTGAAATACAACACTAGTATCACTTCCTAAAGAACTAGAAATAACAAAAGCTATGAAAATAGGGATTATTGGTAAAAACTGAGTAGGTAAAACTACCCTTCTAAAAACAATACTTTGAGAACTAAAACCATTATATTGATGAATATGGATCCATGAAAAAGTAAGTATTTGATTCTATTCACAAATAGCTGATGATTTAGATTTTAATGCAACTATTAGTGAAGAGCTAATAGGTCCATGAATCTCAAATAGAGAAATGATGTCATATTTAGGAGCACTTCGTATAGACCAAGAAAAAGCAGACCAAAAAATTGGATCACTATCATGATGAGAAAGATCAAAAGTAGCACTCGCTAAAATGTTATTATCACATCCAGATATTGTAGTAATGGATGAGCCAACAAACCATCTTGATCTAAGTTCTAAAGAAGCAGTAAAAGAAATGCTAGAATGATTTAATTGAGTAAGTTTAATTGTTTCTCACGATAGAGACTTTCTAGAATCTACTACAGAAATTTTACGAGTAATAAAAGAATGAAAGCTCACAGTCTTTCATTCATTTGATAGATGATTTAATGAAATTATTAATTAACTTAGTTTCAAACGATAACTCTTGATGGAGAAATAACAATTACTTCATCATTATTTTCATAAACAAATCCTTGTTGAAATTCTTGAATAATCTTTCATTTCAAATTCTTATCTTCAACAGGTTGCATACTTACAGGTTCATGAAACTGAGCATCAGGTTCTAATCCGATAGCTTCAATTGGTCTTATATGAAGTTTTTCTAAACTCTTAATAAAATTATCATACATCATACGGATTCCCTCTCAAAGACTAGAAGCCTGTTGTTCCTCAGTTAAATTCATCAATGATTTCCTTAAATTTTCTAAGAAAGGAAGTAATTCTTTAACAACTTTTATCTCAGCATCACGCTCAGCATTATCAATCTTCTGTTGAGTTTGTCTTTGTAAAATATCAAAATCAGCTTTCAAATGTAAGTAATTAATTTGAGAATTCTTTGCTATTTCATCTTTCTCTTGAAGCTGTGATTCTAACTCTTTTATTTTATTTAACAATGGTCAAAAATCAGCTTGAGCATCTTTTTTAGCTTGATCTTCAGCCGCTTGTAATTCATTTAATTCATCTTGTAAGAAATCATCTTCTATTTCATTTGATTCTTCAACTTGAGAAACATTCTTTTTATTCTCATCTTTTTGATTTTTATTATCACTCATCTATACCATACTAATAGTAAAAACAACGAAAACGAATATAGTTTTTTCTAATTTATTTTTCAAGACTATAATACCATTCAGCAAGAGTTTGATTTTTTTCATGTAATTCTTTAGCTAATTCAGCACCAACATATCTCCAGTGTCGAGGTTCTGCTATCTGTCAATCAATCTCTATACCTTTCTGATAAGTATTATGAAATCACCATTTATATGCATTTTCTTGAAGCCAGATTAAACTAGCATTATCTAAACTACGATTATTAACTCATAAATCTAACGCTAATCAAGCTTGATGTTCACTTGCTCCTGGAAGTGCACACTGTCAATATTTTCACACACAATAAGACCTCATTAAATAACTCTGATGTTCATATGATCTATATGCTGTATTAATAGATAGCCTTCTCTTTCATTGAAAATCATTTTGAAAGTGCCACGCCATATCAGCAAATTGCACTCACGCTTCCTCTCTTAACAAAAAATTTCTAGAGTTATTAGCAGTGAAATCAGATTCAATAATTTTTAAATCTTTTGGTTCATAAGTTATTTCGGAAAAAAAATGTTTTTTATCCAAAAATCTCTGATAAGAATCATCAGAAATTGTATCATAAGTTCTTTCCTCAACAACATCATCAATTCAACGATATGCTATTGGATCAACAGCATGAGAAGGATTAAATGCAACTCATACACCAACTAAGAACACACCTAACATCAAATTACTCATAAATAAAAATTCACTACTTCGGATATATCGATTTAGTCTTTTTTTACAATATAAAAAAATTCCTCAAACAATAATAACTTATCATTTGAGGAATATTCTATATTATTTATTTTGTGCAGATCTCATTAACATTACCCATACCCATTGTCTTAATTCCACCCTCTTTTCTGGATTATCTATCTGTGTCATTATTCCATTCTCTTTAAGAGCATTTAAGTGTTTTCTATAGTATGGTGTTCATCATGCATATTCCTTTCACCATAACAATCTAGACATAATAGTACCAAACTGCGCTCTTGTTACTTGCATATTTGGTAAGAATTTATCCATATCTAATCACATTAATCATAATGCACATGATTTTACTGCATAATCTTTTATTTCTTCTGATTCTCGATCTGTCTTCCAATCGTTCCATCTACAATAACTAGGAATCTTTTCTGGAATCTCTCGTCAGAGAACATTTGTTGCATAATTTACTACCATCTTTGCTAGATGACCTCTTGTTACTTTTCAGTCTGGATTAGCATCATCTAATGATGAAATTGTTGTAATATTATGTTCATAGGCCCGTTCGTATGCTGATAAGATTAATGGATCTACTGTTGTGCTTGTGGTTGTACGAGTAGTTGTTTGAGTTGATGATTGAGTTGATGATGGAACTTGTTCTACTTGGAGTTCTTTTTCTGATTGATTTACAGTTTCTTTTTCTTCTTGTTTTTGTTCTTCTGCTGAATTATGTTCTTGTTCCTTAACTGATGGAGCTATTGTTTTTCCTCATCATGCTGCTGGTGGATTTTGTAACCATTGTGCTGTTAAAACAATTGTTACTCAATCATCTGCTGTATGTAATAATCATCAAGTAATTGTATTATTATAAATAGCACCATCATACGATTGCCATCATATAAATGTATATCATTCTCTTGTTATCGTTGGGAGAATTACTTCTTTTCAATATGTTAAAAGAATATCACTTATTTCTCACTTTCAACCATTTATATCAAATTTTACTGTAAATGTGATAGGATTCCATTTTGCATACAATACTCTGTGTTTTGTTACATCAGTTCAAGTAAAATCAAATGGTTCAGTGGCTCAAGTTTCATACCGTCAAGAAAATACGTATCACGTTCTAAATGGGGTTGTCACATCTTCATCAGGGAAATACTCAAGTCACTCTATTATACTATAATATCAATATACATTTCAGTATGGCAGTCAATTACTTTTAAATCAAATTGTAATTGTATCTCAACTTACTAAAATTTTATCTAATGGAGTAGGTGTTGATGCTGTTAATTTTCAAAATGCAATATTATTTATGTTGTTTTCAATGTTTTGATTTATTAGTTTTCATGTCCAGACTGCAATATAATCTGGATTTACTAGTCATAGACTTCTAAAATTTATTGATAATTTTTTTGCTCATGTAACTGTAACAACGTCGAATTTTTCAAACTCTGTTCAATCGCAATATGGTCTAAGTCGGGAACCCTCATCTGTAATATTATCTGAATGCGATATTCAAGTTCAAATAACCAATAGGTTATATTTTATTTTTTTTATAATATCTCAATTATCAAATGCTCATCAATTTGCATTATAAGTATAATTTGGATTTTCTTCTCGTTTAGCCTTTATTAATGTTGGTTTTGTAATGTATGTATTATATGAAAAATCAAATTTTTCTGTTTTTCATTCTTCATACCATCACTTAAACGAATATCAATTTTTTACAGGTTCACTAGGTTTATATGAAGAAGTTATAGGATCAAACATTCTTACGTATCTAACAATATCAGGATCTCAATTATCCTTTGAAACTCTTAACTCTATATTCGAATTTTTAAAACAACGCAAACTTAATCAATCAATTTGATAATCATATGGGCTAGTTGTAATTTGTGTTGAACTCATAAAAAATATCTTACTTGAATCATATATATAATTTGGATAACTTCATCTAGAAGTATCAGTTACTGTTCGATATTCTCAATAACCTCATTTTCTAAATGAAGAGTTAATAGTTTTGTAACTTCAAGCAAATGGTAATTTTAATTTTTTAGCAAAACATTCAGAGTCATTTTGACTATTCAAACTACAGAAATTATTTCATTCATCACTTTCTTTTCGTTTTAAAAAAGACTGATACAGTCTATCCCACTCAATTTTTTGTGGAATATGATAACCATTAGGACATGGTCATTGCCTATATGTATCTGGATTTTTACTATCTTTTCATCACCACAAATCTTGATTTCTTTCATTTAATCGTGAATATGGTTGTTCTGTAATTTTCTTAAATATGTTACTATAATAATAATTAAATGGTCAGTATTCTTGTCAATCTACTTTATTATTTGTATCAAATTTTATAATTGAATTATTATTAAATCAATAATTATTTCACCATTGATAATAAAATCATAGCTTCTTATCATTTTCATGCGAACTACTGCTATAATATATTCATTCAGCCGTTTCTTCTGCTCACATATTTCTATCCATAATTTCATATTCATCATCTCAAAACTTTACAACAAGATTTTCGAATGCCAACCATTTTGCATATGCAGTTTGTTCAATTGATGTTTCTATATCAAATTCTTCTCACCATACGTTATTATATCACGACTTTGTATACCATCAAGCAAACATATATCATGTTTTAATTGGCATATCTAATTTACTCTCCTGTTTTATAGTTCATCATTCAAAGCTATAATTTATTTCTTTTATTAATATATCTGATCAAGAAAAAATTCATCAATTTGAATCATAATTAATAACAAAATCTGAATCATCAGCTTCACATGCTGTTTTATCATCATTTTCATTTAAATTATATTTACATTTCCATTTTGCCGTTAATATTAAATCTGATGTAATTTCATTTGAAAAATCAAATAATTCATCATTATCCTTATACCATCAAAGGAAAGATGAGTAATCTCTTCTAACAGAAGGTTCAGTTGTAGTCGTATTTTTAGTTACATATCTCATTGTTTCATCCATAATTCATCATTTTGGATTGAATGTAATAATTGCAGTATTGTAATTTTTCATACAGCGAATTGGTAATCAATAAGAAAGTGAAAATGGTTTAGACAAGTAATTTAGATAAGGATTATCTATATCAAAATATAAACCATATAAGCTACTATTTCAACCCGCTGCTGATGAACTCCAGCTATATGAATAAATTCAACGGTTATTAAATTCTAACTTATTTTCATCAGAATTTAACTTATAAATTCATGATGGAGGCAATTGAATATCTCTTAAAAAATTCCTTTTTATTGTTGTTTGATTAGTACCCCTATCCTCAAGATTTTGCCAAGTAGTAAACAAACTAACCCGTTCATCATAGGTAGGTATATGAAATCCTTCAGGACATGGTCATTTTCTTTCATATTCTTGTCATCGCGCAGCATTTCGAGTATTTTTATTATCTGTCCATCATCAATAATATCATGTACAAGAATTCCATTTATTAGAAATATATCATCCTGAAATTTCTTCAAGACATTCATTAAGTCATGCTGAATCCGTATTTGATGAAAATCAATAACTATTTCATCATTGATAATAATATCAATAAGAATCTAATTCCATATTATTGTCTCCATTAAACGTCACTCAATCTCGAGCTTCTTTTGCTCAAAGATTTCTATCCATTATAATATAATCTCAAATTTGTATAGTTCCATAATTAAAAGTATTTCTTGAATCATCATCTCAAGCTATTTTTGCTGTTCTTAAATATTTAGCAGTTAATGTAAGATCTCATGTAATTACAGGATTTTCATTATCAAATTTTATTTTTACATTTCATGAATACCATCAATCAAATACATATCCAACTTTTACTGGATCAGATGGCTTTTCTAAAACAGATCACGATACAACATTAATAGCTGCTGTTGATCAACTTCACCCATTATATTCATATGTTATTGTAAATTCATTTCCCTCATTATGAGGCGTGTATGTATTCTTAAAACAACGAACGGAATCCACACTAGCACGGCTAGTGTAGCTACTGAGTACCTCATACGTATTCAAACTAAGGGTACGTGAACGGAAACTATCAGCAGAGTAAGGAGTAGAAGACCGATAAAACCCTCAAGGATTAGAAGCAATTGAACCTTGGCTATAACTGCGGTAACCTGCAATCGGAAGCATAAAATACTGTAAAAATTGCAATTGATTACTACTTAAATAAAATAATCAATAACTTCAAGCTACACTCGCATTAGCCTGTCAATCTGTTTTTGTATCGGCCCAATATTTTATCAACATTCACCACTCTCATGCAGAAGGGACATGCCATCATTTAGGACATGGTCATTGTCTATTTTTTCTATCTCAACCATCATCCCAATATAATTTGTTTATTGCATTCTTTGTTTTATCATAATTAGAATCATTTTCTCATCACCACACTCAAGGATGATGTGATCAATCACTCCATACATCATCATCAAATCCAAGTCAATTAATCAAATCCTTAGTATAATATCAACTATTATTATAATACGTCTCATTCCACACTAAACCATTTGTTGTTGGAGTTACTTTATTCAATGAAGAAGGGAAACCATAATTATTTCACCATTGATAATGATATCAATATGATTTACCTGTTGGATCATTTCATGCTCAAGTTGTTATCGCTCATAAGTTTCTATCCATAATTGTAAATCATTCAATCGGATAATTTGTTGAAGATAAACTTTCTGGTCTAGCAATAGATATTTCTCAATATTCAAAGTTAGCCAATTGATTTTCTGTTGTAGCTTGTGGTCATCCTTCTTTTACTTGTTGTACAATTGTATAAATTGAAAATTTATCTCAGACTACCGTTAATTTTTGTTCTCATGTTCATTCTTCAACCTTTTGCTCTTCTAACTCCTCATTTTCTACTTTTATCTCCTCTGTTACTTCCGGTTCATCTATTTTCATATCTTTTATCTCTTCTATTGGATTTCAAACATTATCCTTATCATCTAAGTGATATACTTTTACTTCATGTTCTTCTGTTCCTTGTAATGTTTCATTTTCTGTATAATTAAACTCTACTTTTACCATTCATTCTCTTGGTTGTACTTCTTTTCCTTCTTTATCTAGAAATTTTATATCAAATGCTACAACTTCTGTAATCTTTTCTTCTGCTACTTGCTCTATTTCTTCTTCAGCTAGATTTTCTATATCTTCATTATAGTCTAGAATTACTTTCTTTATTTCTGTTTCCTTTTCAGGTTCTAATGGTTCTATTACTAATGTTGGTGTTTCTTCAAATGCTCATATCTCTGCATACACTTCTACTTTTACATTCTTATGTTCTTTTATTCCTCTTACTTCTTCACTATTGTATTCTGTTTCTCATCAAAATCATTTTTCGATAGCTTCTACTACCATATTATTTTCTATTATTACTTCAGCATTTTCTGTTTCCTCTAGATTTGCTTCAATATTCTCTTCTTGTGTAGTTCATCCTGATAAAATTTCTTCATTATCTCAAGATAAAATATCTCAAGACAATTGTTCTTGATCAATTTCTATTACAGTCTCCTCTACAGGATTTTCTGAATCTTTAGTTTCTTCAACCACTTCTGGTTCTTCAATTACTTCTTCAACTACAGGTTCTTCAATAACAGTTTCTTCTCCTGTAACTGCATATGCAAAAGGACTAAATACTTGTGATAATAACATCACTAATAAACTAAGTACTCATACTGTCTTTTTCATTATTCATACAAAAAAATCTAAAAGGAATTTCTTCCTTTTAATTGTATTCCAAACTACATAAAAACGATAATTTTAAACACATATTTAAATAAATTGAATTGACATTTTTACTTTTAAATATAACAAAAAATTCGAAGACCTAAATCTTCGAATTTATTATTATAAGTTTTTGAAAATATTACTTATATTTTTCCTTTAACTTAGCGATTTTTTCAGCTTTTTCTGCAGCTTTTTTAGCTTCTCTTTCAGCTTTTAATTCTTCCTTAGTCTTTTCTACAACTACCTCTTCTTTCTTTTCTTCTTTTACTTCTTCTTTAACAACAGCTTCTGGTTCAACAACAACTGTTACTTCCTTCTTCATTTCTTTATAAAGGAAAGGTACAGTAAATGTTCCAGCTTCATTAATCTTCTTCTTTAATTTTAAGTAATGAGATTCAATCTCTACTCCATAAGTTTCTTTAATAGCTTCAGCTATATCAGCTTCATTAACCTTAGCATAAAGAACATTATCTTTATTAACTTTTCTAACTAATTTAACTCCACCATTTTCAGCCATCTTAGCAAAAAGATCTTCAAGACCAGCAGCTTTTTTAGCTCTAGCAGCTACAGCAGCTTGCATCTTTTGTTCATACTTATTCTTATTAGCTTTATCTGCTAATACAGCAATATTTTGAGGTAAAAGTACATTTCTAGCAAAAATAGGTTTAACACTAACAATTTCGTATTTTTCTCCAAGATATTTATCATCTTGTAATAAAATTACTTCAATGTTTCTGTTTTTAACTAATCTCCTTGGCATTTTAACACGCTTCTTTACGGAAGTAAAATAAAGTTCAGTTAGAACTTATAGTGATTTAATTTATAAATGCAATTGGTTTTCATTCTTTTTTACGCATTATTATTGTTTTTTAATTATAAAAAGGTAAAAAAACCAAAGATAAATTTATTATAATCATTATTATGAAAATTTTTGATTCACATACTCATCTTAACCAAGAAGACCTCTTCCCTAATTGGGAATCATTACTTGAAAATTTCATCAATATTGGAGGACAAGGACTCGTTAATGCATGAGCAAACGAAGCATATAACCAAAACTGAGTATTAATAGCTAAAACTGCTCAAAAAAAACATCCAAATATTTTTGTAAAATGTATCTTATGATGGCATCCTTGTGATGTTGAAAGAATAGGAAAAGATTACAATAAATCTAAAAACAAACTTAAAGAAGATATATTAAATAACAAAGAATTTGTTGTTGGAATCTGAGAATGTTGAATAGATCTTCATTATGATGAAGAATGAAAAACTCTAGAATTACAAAAAAACTATTTAATTAGCCAATGTGAATTAGCACAAGAGCTAAATCTTCCAATTATAATCCACTCAAGAGATGCTTTTAACGAGACCTATGAAATACTAAAAAAATATAAAGACTTAACCGTATATATCCACTGTTGGTGATATGGACCACAAGAAATAAAAACAATGTTAGAGACATTTAAAAATCTTTATATCGGATTCTGTGGAAATACCACATACAAAAATGCAGAAAATCTAAGAGAAAGTGTAAAAATACTCCCTATAGATAAATTATTAATTGAAACCGATGCTCCATATCTTTCACCACAATGATTCCGCTGAACACTAAATGCTCCAGAAAGAGTAAAAGACATATGAAAATATATTTGAGATTTATTAAATATCGATGAAAAAAAGCTTCGAGAACAAGTAGAAAAGAATTTCTTCAATCTCTACACTTCTTAAAAACTATTTATTCATTCTATATCAAAATCATTTGATAGTTTCTATTCTATCCTTACCAATTTTTCTCCTAATAGTAGACAAATAAACATCTAATTTTCAGTCTTCTTCAAATCCTGCCTCACCTCACCAAATTTCTTCAATAATATCTAATCTTGATATTGCAATTCATTGGTTTTGCATAAGCATTTCCAATATTTGAAACTCTTTTAACGAAAATTTTAATTCTTCATCTCACTTAAATACTTTTTTCTGACTTCTATCTAAACGAATATCTTCAAAAGAAAGTTCTTCTTTCTTTGGTAATCTCTTAGCTAAAGCAAGGACTCTCGCTTCTAATTCTTCTAAATCAAAAGGCTTTACTAAATAATCATCAGCTCATGCTTCAAAACCTTCTAGTTTATCATCCAACTGTCCTTTAGCAGTCATCATCAATATAGGAGTCTCAGAATGAACAGATCTAATAGTTTTTGCAATAGTAATTCAATCAACTCAAGGAAGCATTAAATCCAATAACACAATGTCAAAATTCTGATGTTTAACTAATTCATTAGCATAGCTTCAATGATCTACTCGAGTAACACTATGACCATCAAGTTCTAAGTATTGCTTAATACTTTCTGCTATTGTTTTCGTATCCTCAACTAATAGTAATGAAAGTGCCATAACTTAATTAAATTCCAAGATAAAAGTAACTCATTCTCATTTCTTACTCTCACATCTCAAATCGAATCACTGTTTAATTGCAAAAAGCTTTGAAAGGTATAATCATAAACCAAAACTTTTTGAATCAGTATGAGATGAATCTCATTGCCAAAATCTCTCCCATATTTTTCCTAAATTCTCTTCATCGATTCACTCTCATGAATTCCATACCTTAAAACATTTATCAGAAAGACTGACAACGATTTCTCAATTATCATCAGTATATTTAAATGCATTTCTCAAGATATTTGTCATAATACTCTCCCATCATTGTTGATGAACAGCTATTACTAATGAATTAGGAAATGATTCTTTTACATGAACTTTTTTATCTGCAAATTCTTCTTTTAATTGATTCAATACAATTTTTAAGCTAGGAATAATATCAATTTTTTCTTTATCTAATTCAACTTTTTCTTCTACTCTAGTAATTAAAAGTAATGTTTCTAATAAAGAATCCATTCTTTTAATCTCATTCTTAACTTCAAATAATGTTCGCTCATAATTTTTAGATTTACGAGCCAAATCTATTAAAGTAGACATTCACATTAAAGGAGTTCTCATCTCATGAGAAGCATTTCTTACAAAATCTTTCAATCATAAAGTCTGAGCATGAATTTTCTCAAAAGATTGATTAAACTTAGCAACAACTCTATTAATTTCATCATCTTTAGCTCATTCAATTGAAATCTTAGTATCCAAATGATCAATATCTAATCAATCTAAAACCTCAATAAGGGTATTCAATTTTTTTAATGCACTTTTTACAAAGAACAAAGATACAATATATGAAAGTAATGTTCATATAACAAACATCCATATTGAAATCCAGAAAAGAGAATGTTGTAACTCAACCTGAGGAGTTACATTAAACACTTGTAAAGAATCTCAATCTTCTTCAACATAAAGATAATAACCATCAATTACTGAAATTTTAAAGAAGAATTGTTTACTCAAAATATCTTTAGCCTCATCCGAATCAGTCTTTAAATGCAATCTATGTTGAGGAAAGTTCTGTTCAGGATTAAATCCTTGTCTTCCATTTGGTCAACATCTATCTCATATACAACGTTCATCACGATTACCAGGATTTCAAAATGGGAATGGTCTTTGAATATTTTCATCTATCTCTCATGAACTTATTGTCCTATTATTCTCATTTTCTCTTTTCTCACCACTTCATAAAGAATCTGAAGTATCAATATTTCTTTCTAAAATATTAGGACGATCTTTTATAAATAGATCAAAAGGTTCTATACGAAAATTTGTTAAATCAAAATACCAAGAAGAGAAAAAGAAAAAATTCATTACACAAGCAATAATCAACAATATTCCTGCAGAGAATAGTGTAAACTTAAGAGAAATTTGAGTTGATGTTTTTAAATATTTAAACATTACTGCTCATAATGAATCTAAAAAACTAGAAAGTTTATAATCAGCCACCTTAAATAAATCTTAAATTTTCATTTCTATCAATTCCAAAATCTTATCTCTTCACTGCTTTTTCACCGATGATGATAGGATTATTTCAGGAAGATATCCTAATGTTTTTTGAACTTGTTGCTTTAATAATTTCATATTTTGAGAAACCGTTTTTTGGTTAGCTTTATCTGTTTTTGTAACAACAATAGAAAATGGAAGTTCTTCCTCTTTCAAACTCTCCATAAATTCTAAATCAATTTTCTGAGGAACAATACTTCCATCAACTAATACAAATATGAAAGGTTTTCTTTCCAAAAAATAATCATGACTTTCATCTATCCAATTCCTTCTTGAAGCTAAACTAGATTTAGCATATCAATATCAAGGAAGATCAACAAAATACCAATTTTTATTTACCAAAAAATAATTAATAAGTTGTGTTTTTCATGGTTTATCAGAAGCTTTAGCTATATTCTGCCCTAACAACATATTAATTAAAGAAGATTTCCCAACATTAGATCTACCAATAACAGCCACTTCAGGAAGAGTCTCCTCTGGACAATCCTTCACTTTCGCTACAGATTTCAAAAAATTTACTGAAGTGATTTGCATTCAATCTTTTTGATAAATAAAAACGCTTATTTAACAAAATGTAGTATAACTCCTGCTGTTTTTTGAACATCAATAATAGTTAATTCACGACCATCATCTAAAACAACACTTCATGAATCTCAGTTCTGTCATCACATCTCTGGATAAAAAGGAGTTTTATCAAATATTAAAATCTTTTGTCCATCATCAGTATCAATCTCTTTTAATAATTTTGAATCTTCAAAATTAAGATTTCCATATCAAACAAATTCTGTTGCTGGAATTCCTTCTAAATATTTAGACCAATCTGCTGTTTTTTGAAACATTGCTTTTGTACTTTGTCTTGATTTCTCCTTTGCTTTCTCAAGTGCTTTCTGATATCAATCTAAATCAAGATCAACATTCTGTTCAGCAGCTATTTCCTTTGTGATTTCCAATGGGAATCCATAAGTATCATAGAGCATAAAAATCTGATCTCCTGCTAATTTTCCATTAGCATTCTTTAATAAATCCTTCAAGATTCATTCTCATTTAGCAATAGTTTTTTCAAATTGAGAAATCTCATTAATCAAAGTCTTCTTAATTCTAGGTTCATCAAATTCTCTTAATCATTTGAATGCAACGAAAGCTGCATCAACAAAACTATTTAATTCTTCACTACTTAATTTCTTAAGAAGGATTAAATTATAATAACATCTTCTTACAATCATTCTCAAAACATAACCAGCACCAACATTAGATGGTGTTAATCCATCATTAATTAACATAAATGCTGTTCTCAAATGATCTGCAACAATTCTAAATTTTCTTTCATTTCACTTATAAGTTAAACCTGTTGTTTTTTCTAATAATGAAATAAATGGAGCAAAAAGATCTGTTTCATAAATACTTTCTTTTCATTGAAGAACTTTACACATTCTTTCAAATCCCATACCCGTATCTACATTATGTTGAGAAAGCTTAGAAAAATTACCTTTTTCATCTCTATAGAACTCCATGAATACATTATTCCAAATCTCCATCCAATTATCTTCATCATCTTTTACATTAGATCCTTCTGGAGGAAATTCGGAGCTTCATACCCAGTAGAATATTTCAGTATCAGGTCCACATGGTCAAACTGGACCAGGGCTCCACCAGTTATTTTTTTCTGGTAAAAATGATATTCTTTCTGCAGGGATACCTGCTTTTTGCCAAGCAGCTGCAGCAACTTCATCTCTTGGAGCATCAGCATTACCTTCAAATACAGTTACAGCTAATTTTCTTGAATCAAAACCAAGTTCATTAACTAAGAATTCATAACTCCATTGAATAGCCTCAGCTTTAAAATATTCACCTAATGACCAGTTTCCCATCATATCAAAGAATGTTAGATGAAAACTATCTCATACTTCATCAATATCAACTGTTCTAACACATTTTTGAATATTAAATAATCTATGTCACAATGGATGTTCTTTTCCTGCAAGATAAGGAATTAATTGTTGCATTCACGCAACATTAAACAATGCGGTAGATTCTTTATCTGCAATTAAAGAAGCTTCTGGCAAATGTACATGATTCTTTGTAAGCCAAAAACTCTTCCATTTTTCTCTTAATTGTTCTGAAGTTAAATTTAACATAAGCCTATATTAATAATTTAAATTAAATGTATCTAAATCAAGTTCACAACTTTCCAATATAAATTCTGAAGCATTTTTCTTTTTATCCCAACAATTACCATCAACGCATTCAGATCATAAAGAAACTGTTGTTCAAAGATAATGATATTCTAAGAATCTATTTACTATAGCCTTTCAATCTCTAAATCATCCGAAATACCATCTCGATTCCCACTTATTATCTTTCTCATCAAAAAGATTATCTTTATGTCAATTACCTTCACCAGGATCAAACAAGATATCATTAATTTGATAAACAAGTTTATTATCCCAATTGTATCATGCTATAAAATAATTTCAGCTAGCATCAGACCATGCACCTGCTCAATAATTTATTGGTAAATCTTCATCATTCTGGTTGATATAAAGCATTCAATCATCATACACATAATTAACACGTCTTATATGTTCTTTTGATAATCATTTTTCTAAAGCATAAGCGGCTCAAGAATAATTAAAGAATGATTCATCCGATCTATCTAAGAAAGTTCTATCCTTCACAAAAGTATATGCAGCTTCTGGATATCAATTAATAAAACTCAAACAAGTAGCTTTATGTCAATCAACTTGGATATCTCAATTTTCATCTATTGAAAAATCTTCAATAATTGAAATAGCTGAATGAGAGTTGGTATCATAGGTATAATCACTAAGAAAGACACCTCATAATCAATCAGGGAAACTTCATTTCTTTGCCTTTCTTCTACAATTCTGAACATTATCAGAAATTACATATGGTGTTCTATAAAGATTAGGAGTTCAACATAAAGGTAAAGATGCTAAAGCATAACGCATTAATTCATCTCATGAAAGATTCTTTGTATCAACAAATTTCAAAGCCTCTTCCAAAGAAATTTTTTCATTTTCATCAATATCTTCTTGTATAGCACCAGTTGTTATTGTTACATTAATACGAGATAATCAAGTATCCTCTTCAACTTTTTTTTCACTCATAAGGAAAGCTGTTCATAAAAGAAGAACAGCCGCCAAAAAAATTAAAGATATACTAAGATTTTTACTCATTTTAATCAAAGAACAAAAGTTACAAAATTACTCAACATTATTAACAGCTCTTAAATTTCTATTTTCTTTATAAGCATCAATAAACTCATAAATATTAATCTTATTAACACCATCCGTACTTAACAAATATAATTCAGGTCTATCAGCAGTACTTGTAGGAACTGCAGCATCTATCACAGTTTCAGATTCAAGAGCGAACTTAAATCTAAACATATAATAAAGCTTAAAACTAGTTGAATAGTTACTATGTGTTTTTGATGGACTTGATTCATATGCAGTCAATGTTTGATTATCTCTATCAAATAAGAATATATATGGAGAATCATCAGAAGCCAAAACTTTTACATTATTTGAATAAGGACTTAATGTTGTCTTATCTCATCATTCGATATCAACAGTACGCATCTCTAATGTTGTTCAAACATTAGTACTTCTCCAGAATTGATATAAGTTACCATCTCACCATGCTAAGAAGTTACCATCAATTGCAAATCAATTTAATTCTTGAGGTAATACAGTTCAAGATGATGCAACTACAGAATAAGTAGATGGATTTCTATATTTATTCTCTGAACCTGGAACAACAGCATATCTTGTTAACAAAGCATTTGCCATGTTGTTAGGACTCTTCTGGAATAGATAGAATTTATTATTTCAATATGTTCATATTCCTCAGATTGAAGTTGTAGACCAATCACCATCGACAACCTCCATTGGTTCTACTCATAATTTATTAACAAAGAATATATTTCAACCAGCTGTATAACAGAATAATCCTCTCTTACTTAAACTTAATGAACAAGCTTTAGCAGGTTCTCACATATCATATGAAATAGGATTAACTCTTGTTTTATCATTAACAATTCAAATAAGAGCAGCTTGTTCTCATCAAACATTAATAGATGAATCAACAGCAATACTTACTAAATCTCACAAAGCTTCTTTTTCAGAAGAATTAAATGTAAAGATCTTTGTTTTCTTACCTATTTTTTCATCATCAAATTGAGAAAGATTCTTAATAATACGAACCATAAATCCTTCTTCATATGCTTGAAGTAATTCTGTCTTTAATTTAGCAACATCTTCAATCCATAATCCATTTGATTCAACCACCTGAATCTTTTGAGAGATCTCATTATACTTTTCAGATTTTTCATCTGAAGTTGGTTCCAACATCTTAAATGCAAAGATATCTTGCTTTATTCAATCAATTGTTAAATCAATAAATGCTCATGTTGAAGTTTGATATTGAAGCTTATTATCTTGATCAGATTTAAATTGAGTAAAAATAGCTCAAACAAGGAAAAGTATAGCCAAAATTAAACATCAAACCATTACATAATACTTGTTTCCATTGAATACATTATTTGTCTTTTTCTTCCATTTCATCAAATCAACCTTTGAAGAAATCTTTCATGTAATTTTTGAAGTATATTTTGAAGCAAGTCCTGATAATTTTCATCAAGCATGAACCTTTTTAATCTCCAATCTCTTAATTGAATAGATTCAGATGAATCATACCTCTTTTTTATCAATTCTTGTAGAAAAAGTATCATCCAAGAAATCAAGTATTGCCATTTCATCTTCTTTTTCTAGTACTGACTCAATATCAGCCAAATCATGTTGATCCAAAACATCAGATAGTTTTGTTCAAACATAAAGCAATGCATCACCTCTCTCTAATTCTCATCCAATAAAATCAGAGAATTGATCAATACTAGCTTGATCATTATATGAATTTTCTAGAACTGAATATACTTTTTCATCACGGAAAATAATCATAGAAACTCTTCAAATCATCCATGTTTTAACAGCATTATCCATGATAAGTTGTACATATCATTTCAAGTCACATTTTGGAACATTACGAAGTTTTTCAGCAAATGCTTGTAACTTAGAATTTAATCCTTGTAAATACTTTTCCAAACGTTTTTCAACTTCATCATCAGTTAACATATTATCCTTGATATCATCAACGAAATCTGCAACAAATTCATCAAAAATCTCCTTTTGATAATCAACAAATTTTTCACTTCAGATTTGGATATATACCTCTAAATTTATATCATCACTAATCTGATTACTATATAGATATACCTTTTCTGGATCAGTATATTCAACAGCATTATAAACGGGTTTCATTAATGCAGAACTAGAATATAAAATTCAATTTTCAACAAAAAAACATGAATTATTTTTCACATTATTTAATAAGAAAAGCGATAAAAAAATCAATATCATTATATCGTTTTTATCACAAAACTTAATCTTGTATTCTACAGTCATTTTTGTACATTCTAAGACAGATTTTTTATTTTTTGTTTAAAGCGCATGAAAATCCTTGTACTTAATAGTGGAAGTTCTTCACTAAAATATCAACTCTTCGATATGGAGAAAGAAGAAGTTCTTGCAAAATGACTTGTAGAAAGAATTTGAATAGAATGAAGTAAA
Organism: uncultured bacterium; assembly: GCA_946405785.1. Taxonomy (GTDB): domain Bacteria; phylum Patescibacteriota; class Gracilibacteria; order Absconditabacterales; family Absconditicoccaceae; genus HOT-345. The sequence goes on from CAMJIH010000001.1 coordinate 45,404, forward strand.
ATTAAGCATAAAACAGCTACAGGAATCAAACATGATGTTGAAGGATTCCTAGAAAATCATGAAATAGCTCTTAATAAAGTATTAAATCTTCTAATTGACCCTGAAGTTTGAGCATTAAAAGATCTTAAAGAAATTGATGCTGTTGGACATAGAATGGTACATGGAGGTGAAAGCTTCAGTAAATCAACATTAATCACTGATGAAGTTAAAAAGACATTTAAAGAATTAACAGATTTAGCTCCATTACATAACCCTGCTAATCTTATGGGAGTTGAAGCTGTTGAAAAAGTTCTTCCATGAATTCCTAATGTTGGAGTATTCGATACAGCATTTCATCAAACAATGAAACCAGAAAACTATCTTTATGCACTTCCATACAGACGATACGAAGAATATAAAATTAGAAGATATGGATTTCATGGAACATCACATAGATATGTATCACAGAGAATTAGTGAAATACTAGGAAGAAAAGACTTAAAAGTTATCACATGTCACGTAGGTAACTGAGCAAGTATCTCTGCTATTAAAAACGGAGAAGTTGTTGAAACTTCAATGGGATTAACTCCATTGGAAGGAGTTATAATGTGATCTAGATGCGGAAATATAGATCCTGCTATTATCCCATTTATGATGAAAAAAGAAAATCTTAGTGCAGATCAAATTGATAAAATCATGAATAAAGAATCATGAGTATTAGGATTATCATGAAAATCTAGTGATCATAGAGATATCGAAGACTGATACAATGCTGGAAGTGAAAGAGAAATAACAATTATGAAAATGTATACTAATGCAATATTAAAATACATCGGTGCGTATGCTGCTCTTCTAGAATGAGTTGATGCTATCGTATTTACAGCCTGAGTATTAGAAAATTCAAAACTTCAAAGACAATTAATAGCTGAAAAACTTGGATGGTTAGGTGTTGATTATGATGCATCTAAAAATGATTTCAGAGGTGAAGAAAGATGTCTTACAAAAGAAAATAGCAAAGTTCAACTTTGGGTTGTTCCTACTGATGAAGAACTTATGATTGCTAAAGACACATATGATATTGTTAATTGAAAATAAGGAACAGATTATAAGAAAAAATGCAGTAAATTTACTACTGCATTTTTTTAATTTCTAAATTAGATATTTATTCCTATAACTCTTTTCCAGTTTCTTTTGATATACTTAATTTTAAACTATCTTATCAGCAACTTCACTAGAAGGTTTTGCTGCTGTAGCAACAAGAGCATCTTTATTACCTGTCTTTTCATATTCAGCTAATTGATAATAATATGGAGGTCTTCAAAAATGGCGATAATCTTTCATTTCTCTTTCTCTAACTCTTACACCTTTTCAAACATAATTTCTACAATCATCTTTTGCATCAGTTGAAGAACCTAGTGTTCTTACATACATTTTTCAATTCTTTTGATATGGTTTTGAAATAACCATCTCAATATGATAAATAGAGCTATGTTTCTTTTTTCAAGGTTTTTGATCCCAATACATAAAATCTCATACCGTTACTTGATCCTTAGCAACATCAACATCCGCTCAAGAAAATGTTGCAGCAGTCAAACGTTGCTTAAATTTAATTCCTTGTTGTTTAAATGCCCAATTCCAAAGTCAAGAGCAATCAAATCAAGTTTCTGGAGATACTCAACCCCATTTATATTTTACTCAAATCTGACTCGCAGCAGATTTATATACTTCTTCAATAAAACGTCATTGAGATTCAGATAATCAATCAACATGTTCAGGAACTGCTTGTGAAGCAACTTCTCATCATTCACGAGACATGGGTTCAGAAGAAGCTGTTTCAGATCAAGTTGTTTCAGATCAAGTTGATTCAGATCAAGTTGTTTCTCATTGACTAGCATCTGCAGGATTTGAAGTTGTTGCAGGATTTGCTAATACATGACCATCTATAATTTCAGATTTCAACTCAGATAAAGCATCTGATGTAGGAATTTCCTTTATTCAAGACAATTTTTCTTTTACAAAATTCAAATTATCCATTTGATCAGGAATCAAAATAGATAATCAATGTTGTCTAAAAATATCAAGGAATGCATCTTTAACTCATCATTCATTAACCAAGTAGTCTTTTATCTGGTCTTTTAAAGCTAACATTGCTGGATTCTCTTTAACCAACTTATTAATATATTCATCAGCAATTCATTGTCTTACTTCTGACAATTGTTCCTTTATTTCTGGAGAAATATCATCCTCCATTTCCAACATTTTATTAACTAATTCTCATAATACCTCAGCCATAATAATGTATAATATATAAATGTATTAAAACACATATTAATTATATACGAAAAAACGGGAAAATAATAATATTTACAACAATATTCAACAATTAAGATTGACATTCTATCAATTTAAAGAAAAACACTATTAATATATCTTGATTTCATTTTTTGTATTTCTATACTTCCCAATAAGAAATTATTTTTATTTATCATATTTCTTTATTTCTTATGGACCCCTTATCGTTAATTGCCTTCCTTATTTTAATTTTATTATCAATGTTCTTCTCTTGAAGTGAAACAGCATTCACTTCAGTACCTATCCACAAAGTAAATGCACTAGTAAAAGAGAAGAAAAGTTGAGCTAAAGCTCTTTCTAAATTAAAGCATCAACCAGAAAGAATGATTATCGCCATTCTTATCTGAAATAACATAGTAAACACTGCAACAGCTTCATTAGCTACAGTAATTTCATTACAAATAGCTCAATGAATTAACTATGAACAAGGAACTATGGTTACAATTGCTACTATTATTGTAACAATTTTATTACTCCTTTTTTGAGAAATATTCCCAAAAACATTTGCTACTACCCATGCAGAAAAAATATCATTAATAATTGCACCATTCTATACACGATTCATTAAAATATTGTTCCCTCTTATCTACGTTTTAGAATGGATGATGAAAGGTCTAAATAAAAAATGAAGAAAAGAATCTGTTAGTGAATCAGATCTTGAAGCATTTATAGATTTATCAAAGCAATCAGGAATCTTCGATCACTGACAAGATAGAAAAATTAAAAAACTTCTAGCACTTGATGATTTGACTGCTGAAGATGTTATGACTCCAAGAATCAAGATTAAAGCACTAGATGATGACAATACTCTTGATGAAGCAATAGATTTATTAACAGAATACCATTATTCACGTATTCCTGTATATCACGAAACAATCGATAATATTGATAGAATAGTAACATTAAAAGAGCTTCTAAGGATCAGAAAAAAGAATAAATGAAATACCCTAATATCTGATTTACAGCTTTCTCCAATCGCTAAAATTCCTCGTTCACAACCAATTGATACTCTATTAGAAAAATTTCAAAAAACACATAAACATATCGCCGTTATAGTTGATGAATATGGATGAGTAGAAGGAATCGTTAGTCTAGAAGATATTATTGAAGAGGTTTTCTGAGAAATCCAAGATGAAACAGATGAAGAAATACCTCCAATCCTAAAATGAGAGAAAGGAACAGAATTAATATGTCAATCATATGTTAGACTTGATGAAGTACTTACTGTTTTATGAATACAATTTGAGGATCTTTGACTTGATGATGAATTTGAATCTGAAACACTAAGTTATCTAATTACAAGTTCATTTGAAAGATTTCCAAATACATGAGAAGAATTACAATTACCACTCCAATCTGGAGATGAAAAAGAAAAAACTAAATTCCTATCATTAAAAGTACTCCGGGTTAAGAAGAGTATCGTTTGAGAACTAAAAGTATGCATAAAAGATGAGAATAATGAAAAAATACTACTTAATATAGTTAATAACGAAGAATAATTATTCCTCTATAATAAGTTCATCTTTATGTTCCTCATATTTTTGAAGAATATCTGGTTCAACCTCATATTTAGGGAACAATTTTTGTCCCATTTCAATATTTGCATCACATAAATCAGCAATTTTTTGAGTATTATCAATCCATTCATTGATAAGATTTTCATCATATCAGTTTTTTTTACACATTACTCTTATCTCTTCTTCAGTCATAAGATGATTTTGTGTTTTAGGAGATCTATGATTAGGATCATAAATAGTAAGGTTATCCTTAATTGCCATCGCCAACTCATGAGTTACTTTATCACCAACAGAAGGATATTGATAAATATTACTTACAATACAAGGAAGATCCTTCCTTTTAGACAATCATAAAATTGTAGTATTTATAGACTTTATCTCTGATTCTTCTTTTTCATCTTGAGCTATAACTTCCAAATAACAATTTTCCTTTCCTAATATAGAAATAAGCATATCTAATGTCTCCTCTACTTTATCAAGTGGTTCAGATTCCCTTATCATTGAAGCAATCCAAGAATCAACTCCTCAAGCAAAACAAAGTATTCATTCCTTATTTTTTTCCAATGACTGGAAATCTATCTTTGGTCTATTTTCTATTCATTCTTGTGAAGCATAAGTTACAAGCTTCAACAAATTCAAATATCATTGACTAGTTGTAGCTAAAAGACATATACTTCAAACATTTTTAATATTTCTAACATTATGTACATCAAAAACGAAACCAATTTCTACTCAAAGAATAGGTTTAATTCACTCAGCATTAGCAGCTTGATATAGCTGAATAAGGCCATAAATCACATTCAAATCAGTTAATCATATAGCAGAAAATCACAATTCTTTAGCCTTTTTTATAATATCTTTTGGCTTACCAATTGCTTCTAAGAACGAAAATGTACTATGACCATGCAAAGGGATATACATAAAACATTTCTAATAAATAAAGTCTAATCTTTTTTTAACAAAAAGTTATCAATAAGATTAAATATTTCATCCTGTTTTTCTATAAGAATTTGTTTTTCATTTGGTTTAAATGAACTAAGAACTCGATCGACAACTCAAGCAGAAGTAGCTGGTCTATCTACTCCAATCCTTAATCTCCAGAAATCACGTGTCCCTAATTTTTCTATAATACTTTTTAATCAATTATGTCCAGCAGGACTTCCTCAAAATTTAAGAGCAATTCTTCATGTTATAAAATCTATTTCATCATGAACAATTAGAATATCCTTTCATGTTAGTTTATAAAATTTTGCTAAAGGAGCAACAGACTCTCATGAAAGATTCATATAAGTTTGAGGCTTACAAACAATAATTTTCTCTCAATTTAATTCTGTACTAATAATCTCAGCCTTATATTTTGATTCAAATTTCCGACTTCACAAAGCTTTTGATTCAACCCAATGATTTATAAAAGTGAATCAAATATTATGTCTCGTTTTATCATATTTTACTCATGGATTTCATAATCAAACGACCAACTTCATTTTACATATCTTAAATAACAAAATTAAAAGAAATATACATTTCCATATTTTTTATTCAAATAAAAAATATAGGAGACGTTTCCATCTCCTATATTATATTTCATAAATAAATTATACTCAAGTCATATCATCATGACAAACACAATTAGCACCGACTATCTCACAATCTTTATGTTCACTAATTAATTTATTACATTTATCATAATTTGCACCAGCATAAGTCGCAAGACAACAATTTGGAACAGCTTGACCATTTTTCACACCACAATCTGTCTTATCTTTCCTATTTGTCCAAAATGTTCGTCAATCAGCACAAATATTTACACAATCTTTAGAATTTCAATAAATATCTTTTTTGTTTGGATTTCACTTTTTACCAGCACCACAAGAATAACAATAACCATTTGAAGATATATATTGTGATGCAGTACATTTTGAATAACAACCTTTAGCTCTTCCATCTGAATCAACATCTCATGTAGTTGGATATTTACCAGAAGGACAAGTATAACAAACATTATCAACTACATATTCATTTTTGTCTGGATCACACTTCTTCCAACAAACATCACCATCTTCAAATTTCTTCAACACATATCATGCAGCAGTATCACACCAATACTCACAAGGATCACCTGTAGGAGTATCTACATAATGCCAAGCTCTCGTTGTCCAATTTTGATATCTTTCTTCATCTTCATATCAATACTCGGCTGAATACTTATATTTTCACTTAATATTTATACTACCAGAACATAAACGCTTAACTGGTCTTACATAATTGTTACCTCCTCCTGGACTTGGATTTCAAGGATTAGTATTAATTTCACAAGATGCTGGATCAAGATCACAAGGATTAGGCTTAACAGAACAATAATAAGAAACAGATCAATTTTTCTTTACTTCCATACGGAAATTATCTCATGTACACATATAAAAACATCACTTTAATCAGTCTGTTTTTTCATCAAATTCTTTTTTATCACGAGCTTCAACAAAAATCCAAGGATCTCAAACCAAAGTTGGATTTTCAAGCTTTACAGTTGATGATGTTCAAACATCATAATAGAAAGAAGCATTACTTACGTTTCTCTGCAATTCTGAATTTAAGAAACGAAATTTATTATTTCACTCAACAACATGGCTATCAGTACGAGGAACAAAATAATTAATATAATCTTTATTATCATACAATACACTATCCCTATTTTCAAACTCATTATTCCACCAAGCCTTTCGATACAATTCTCCCTTATTAATATTATCAATAAGCCACTGTCAACTGTTATTTTTACTTGTCATATCACATTCAGGTTCTTTACATCTACCTTGACTACATATATATTGTTTCTGACATGTAATTATACATTTATGTCTTAAATCCTTAGGCAATTTACCATCCTCATCCAAAAGATCATCTTGTACACATGATCAATCGATTGGAGTACCCCAAGTATTTGCAACTGGTATAATCTCTTCCATATCCTGAACCATACGATCAAAATCTATACCCTGACAACTTCATGGAAGAGCACATAGTCATTTATCTATATCAAACCACACATAAGGCTCCATACAATCCGCTTTATCTTTAAATTGACAATATCATGCTTCTGGAATAGCTGTTCATTCTTCACATTTTGCACAAAAAGGCTTACCTGTTATTGGATTTTTAAGAAACGTCAAATCCATATCTGCCTCATGTTCTTCTCCATTACGATCTTTATATGTATCACCAACTCTTGCACACCTACTAGCACATTTTGCCTTATAATTTGCATTCTCACCTCATGTCAAGAATATCTCAAGAGAAGTCTCTAGTTCTTCTTCATTTTCAGAAGGCAAAACTGCTCATGGAGCAAGATCTCCATAACATTTATCCTTTACACAATCTTGTTGTGCATCATCCCAAGTATATCATTTTTGACACTGATATATCGTTGTTGTCCAATCACAATAATAAGAACCAGTAATTGTCTTAAAAGTTGCTTTAAACTCTTTTTGTTTGTCTGTCTCATTTTTTCCATTTGTTCCCTCCTTGAAAGAATAAGTAACTTCTTTACCATGAAGATTAACTTCAAAATTACCGCCTTCTTTTACAACTTTCGCTATTTCATTCTCATCAACCCTTAATGAATCAGTAACTTGTGTAATATTCCATGAAACATGTATTTTTTTTCTTCAACCTGGAAGACAAGGGATATCTCCAGTTCAATCACAATCACCATTAAAATCAATAGAAAAACAATAAGGGAATCAATCCTTTGCACACGTATTACAAGGCATACGATCCGCATAACAGATTTTTTCATTTGTTATTTCTCTTCCTCTAACTTCATTTCAAGTATTAGATGTTACACATTTCCAATAAGTTCTTCACCCATAAGGTGGGAAAACATCTTCATCACTTATTAATTTACTTCTAATTTGCATCCGATCTCAAGTTATATAAGGCTTCACAAGACCTCCAGATTTAAGTTCAGTTTCAACATCGCCTCCAGTCAATACCCTATATGCTGTGAGCTCTCAATTATGCGCACGATCACTAGAACCAGCTCCTAAATTCAAATGCATACAAAAATCCGACTCATTTGTTCAAAGCCACCCAGTATCATAATAACCATATCTCTTACTGTTGCGACCACAGTTTGCAAGCTCAGGAGCTTCAAGATCCCTATAAGCATAACAATCCTTAAAATCATTATATCATAATCAATGGCAAGTCCATTTAACTGTTTCTCCAGGTTCTGGGAATGGTGGATTACAATCTGCAGAAGAATGTTCACACGTTTTTCACTTTCATTCAACAGGATTTGATCCAACATAAACTTGGTATGCTATTGGTGGTCTATTATCAAGACAAAATTTTGATGCTACTCTCCATCAGTTTTCTCAATTAGCATAAGCCATAGGAGTTCATTCAGATCAACGAGTTCAGCAATCAATTCTTGGACTACCTCCTCCTCCACAAATTCCATCACAATACGGCTGATTAGAAAGAGCAATCTCTCTAGAAACCGAACCACTTGCCACACATGCACACAAACAATACAACGGAGATAATACACCTGGCTGTGTTTCTACAGTTCCTGCTTTATAATATATTGATCAAAGCATACCATTTGAACATTCACCACGTCATACAGCAAGTGCTCAATTAACAGAAAGTTTTATATGACTATTACCATTTGGTTTAGTCCATCAAACTATTACTCATTTTCATGAATTAAACTGTGCAATATTTGGTTTTATAGATGTTGATCATCCATATGAAAACACTCATTGATGATTAATAGTAACACCTCATCCAATCGCAAAGGAATTATCTGCTCATGTAGATATTTGTCAACCTCATCAAAATATAGTCGAATTATTTCAATAAACACTTCATCCATAAGAAGCCATAATAACTCAGTTTGTAGATCAAACAGTACTATTAGCACTTCAAAGAATAACAGAATTATCAACTGTAGCCACATTAGCATCTCATCACATAAGAACAACTCAGTGACCACCAGCTGTATTTTTACTTCATCATAAGATAATAGTTGTTTCATCTCCATTGTTAGTATTCATCTGTCATCAAATTATTGATGCATAATCAGGATTTGTTACAACATTATTTGTTTCATCAACCAAATTTCCAGTACTATCAACAGGTCTAATATATAGTACTCACTTATTAACTCATCAATAATTGGTCAATCAAGCCTTTACAATATCATCTACTTCATATTCACTATTCGTAGATGTTATTCTATAATACAAATTAACTTGCTGAATTCTCATTGTTGCGACAAATCTTCATGGATCGATTGTGATAGCACTTACAATGAAACTTCACAATAAAAAGAATAATACACCCAAGCAAATAATAGCTTTTTTTGTTGATGTTTTCTTCATTTTAATTTATAGGAGGTAAACAATTACAATAAAGTATTACAATTATAAGTATAAATATAATTAATGCAAACTTAAACCCAAAAAAGTTACATATCATACCCATATTTTTCAGAAAAATGTACATAATATGATTCTAGCTCTTTATCCAATACAGCCAATTCTGATGCAAATTTCATTGCTGATTCAGAGAAAAATGACTCATTATCTCTATAAAAATGCGAAACCTGTCATGTATAATCCAACAACATTTCAACAACAGGCCACTCATAAGTTATAAAAGCCATCTGTAATCATGAAATATAATTAGAAACAGCATCTTTTAGTTCAGGATCATTCTTCCATTCTGGAACAAGCTGAGCTTTACCATGTAATCATTGTAATTCATCAAGAGTTCCAGTAAATAATTCTAATAAATTAGAACCATCATAATTTTTTTCTAGTCATTCATAATAATCTTTAACAACACTAACAGATTGTGTCTGTAAAGTAATTAATGAATTATTGTATTCTTTAATACCATCACTACCTCAAGACTTAGAACATCCAGCAAATAACAATACAAAGAATAATAAAAAATATTTTTTCATTTTTTTATTTTTAATAAAAGATTTATTGTAAAATAGCAATATAAACAAATGATTCAAGAGAAAAAAAGATTTTTTTCTTGATTTTTTATTACAGATTTACATACTACCCCACAGATGAATAAATCCTCTTTTCGGATTTTTTTTAGTTGAAAAGAATCAAATATGCAACCTGCAGAAATTGATCAAGTAAAAAATATTTTATCTAATCTTGAAAATTCAAAAAGAAAAATCCCATATCTTTCAGATTTACAACAGCACCCTATTTTCTGAAATATTTTTTCTAATTTATCAAAAGATGAAGAAAAAGAAATAAATAACATCATTAAAGAATATATTCTTGAGAAATTAGAAACAATTAAAAAAACAAAATGAGGTCAACTCTTTGCAAGATTTGCAGAATCTAATCCAGAATTATTTTGGAAATTTCGTGAAATAAATGATTCATCAATTGAAGATAAAGAATTTCAAACTATCTGAAAACAAGTTGAAAACGAAATGTTTAAACTAGAAGGAATTCTTACAGAAAAAATGTTAAAACAAGAAAAATGACTTGATAAAGTAATAGATTCATTTTACAATATCGTATACTTATTTTTCCCAAGATTTAATGAAATTGAATAAACTTTTAACCTATTTGTGTTATGGATGTTCAATCTACAATCTAGTTATCAACCAGCAGGAGACCAACCAAAAGCTATTAAACAAATTGCCGATAGTTTTTCTGAATGAAAAAATAAAATCACTCTCCTCTGAGCAACAGGAACAGGAAAAACATTTACCATAGCAAATATCATAAAAGAAGTTCAAAAACCAACACTTGTTATTTCTCACAATAAAACATTAGCAGCACAACTCGCCACAGAATTCAAAGCATTTTTCCCAGAAAATGCTGTTCATTATTTCATTTCTTATTTTGATTATTATCAACCAGAAAGTTATCTACCAAGTTCATGAACATATATCGAAAAAGAAGCAACAGTAAACCAAGAAATCGAGATGTATAGACTTGCAACAATGGCTTCATTATTAAGTAGAAAAGATGTAATTGTTGTAGCTTCAGCTTCTTCACTATACGGTCTCTGACAAAGTAGGTTCTTTGAAGAAAACTGTCTTCAACTCTATGTTTGAAAAAAATATGATTTCAATGAAATAAAAAGACAGCTCCTTCATATGCAATATAAACCAGTTCATTGAAAAATCGAAGCTTGAATGTTTGAAATGAAAGGAGATATCTTAGATATATTTTCATCTACAGAAAAATGCTTATATCGTTGTTTCTTTGATGAGGAAACAATTGAAAGAATAGAACAGAGAGATTCATTAACTTATGAATTAAAATGACCTGTTCAAAAAGCTATGCTTTGGCCAGCAACTCAATACTTACAAGATACTTCTGATCTAGAACTTATTCTTCAACAAATAAATACTGAAAAAGAACTTCGTGTAAAAGAATTCGAAAAATTAGGGATGCTTGTTGAAGCAGAAAGAATTAAGAAAAAAGTAGAATATGACATAAGAATGATTAGAGAAACAGGATTTGTTAATGGAATCGAAAACTATTCATTATATTTTGATCAAAGATTACCTTGAGAACCACCAAACACTATCTTTGATTACTTCCCTGATGATTTCCTTCTCATTATAGATGAATCGCATATGACAATTCCTCAATTAAGAGCAATGGCTCAATGAGATAGAGCAAGGAAAAATAATCTTATTCGTTATGGATTCCGTCTACCATCAGCCATAGATCATAGACCGTTAAGATTTGAAGAATTAGAAGCAACTTTACAACGAAAAGATATCAACGAAATCAAACTTGATGAAGCTGCTGCTGATTTAGATTTAGTATCAAGTGTCCACAAACAAGTAGTCGAAGAACAATGAAAAAATAATACTAAAGAATCTAAACTCATTAATCATGAAGCAAGGAAAACAAATCAACAAGAAACGTTATCTCGTAAAACGAAAAAAAATGTTAAATCAATTTTCCTTTCAGCAACACCAGCGGAATATGAGTTAGAACTCTCTGATCAAATTGTTGAACAGATTATTAGACCAACAGGACTACTTGATCCAATAACATTTGTATATCCAAAATCAGGAGATTACTGAATATTATTAGATTCATTACCAAAATTATTGAACAAAAAATCATATTTAAATGAATTTATGATTTCAGAAGAAAAATCATCAGAAGATCAACATAAATTAAACCTTGAAGAAATATTTTGATCTGAAGAAAAAGAAAAAAACGTTGAATAAAAAAATTATTCAGCGTTTTTTAAAATCTAAGAAAATAACTATTTATTCAAAGCCATTTGAGCTACAGCTTGAGATGCTGCTGCAGCATGTGCTTCACAATCTAATTCAATAATTTGAGATTCAGCATCAAAATATAAGAATGAAATAACTGCTGCATAAATAACAACAGCAAAGAATGCTACATCTCTAATAGCCTTTTGTGTCTTAGTTCTTTCATTCTCTGGCTTAATAAGTCAGATTCTTTGACAGAAGGATTTAGTTGATTTTTTCATGTTTTTATTTTATAGGAATAAATAATTACAACAATATTATAACAGAAATTTTAAATTTGTCAATTTTTTGATAAGTTTTTTTTAATAATAATATAATATCAAAAATTATCTGATTTTATTGAATATTTATACCTTATTAATATAATGCAAAGGATATCATATCAACATTGATATACTATTTATTTAATAATCCTATAATTATGGATACAACTACATTAGTCATTCTATTAGTCATCGTTATTCTAATAGCATGGATGGTAACACTTTATAACCGTCTAGTTTCTCTAAAAGCAAACAGAGAAAACGCTTTTTCTGATATTGATGTACAATTAAAACTAAGATTTGATCTTGTTCCAAATATCGTAAATACAGTTAAATGATACGCAAAACATGAAAAAGAAGTTCTTAATCAAGTAATGGAAGCAAGAACAGGATTTATGAACGCAAAAACAATTGATGGAAAAGTTGCTGCCAATAACGAACTTAATGGAGCATTAAAAACATTATTTGCTGTAGCAGAAGCTTACCCTGAATTGAAAGCTAATCAAAACTTTCTAAGACTTCAAGAAGACCTTTCTGATGTTGAAAATAAATTAGCAGCTGCAAGAAGATATTTCAACTCTGCTACTAAAGATTATAATATTGCAGTTCAACAATTCCCAAGTGTTATCGTTGCTCGTATAGCAGGATTCACTACATATGAATACTTTGAAATCGACAATCCAGAAGAAAAAAATACTCCTAATGTTGAATTCTAAAGATTCTAATAGAATTTTTACATTTCAAACATTAAACAATAATGCCATTATCTCTTCAAGAAGGAATACGAACTAATAGGATAAAAACCTATATCCTCGTATTCTCACTTCCTGTAATTCTCGCAATTGTTATCTTTTTGATTTGTTATTACGATATTTCAAAAACAGGAATAACAAATGGTTCTGTAGTAAATGAAGCAATGGATAATACTGTTGAATTCTTAAGCATTTGAGTCCCTCTACTTCTTATATGGTTAGTAATAGCATTTTATTATGAAAAGAAAATAATGTTCTCTTTTTCTTGAGCTAAAGAAGTAACAAGAAAAGAAGAACCAGAAATATACAACATCGTAGAAAACCTCTGTATAACACGTTGACTACATACCCCAAAAATAGGAATTATTGAAGAAGAATGAATGAACGCATTCGCATTATGACGAAGAACCAAAGATTCTCGGATCTGTTTCACAAGATGACTCATAAATAATCTAGATAGAAAAGAAATAGAAGCTGTTGCAGGACACGAATTAACACACATCATCAATAAAGATTCAATGCTAATGCTCGTTACAATTTTATACATATGAGCAATAGGTACAGCTTGACGTTATATATACTTTCGATGATGAAGTGGGAAAAGGAATAATATATGACTTGCATTAATTGTATTATGATACGCATTTTATCCATTAATAAGACTTGCAATATCAAGGAAGAGAGAATATTTAGCTGATGCTGGTAGTGTCGTATTGACTCATGATAATCAAGCTATGATATCTGCACTTAGAAAAATCTCTCAAAAACCAGAAGTTTCACTAAAGAATGATTCTATTGCATCTTTATTCATCGAGAATCCTTTATCTGGAATCTCAACTCTATTTCAAACACATCCTAGTATAGAAAACAGAATAAAAGCACTAGAAAACTATTAAAAATATTATAAACAAGAATAAAAAATTGGTAGAGGTTATCTACCAATTTTTAGTTATAATAAAGAAGTTTAAATCAATACTGTTGTATCCCAAGGTCTCCATCAATTATAAGGTAACGCTGTTTTATTATCCCAAAGGATTTGATAACCAAAAAGATTTGCAAAGAAATTAAATTTATTCTTCAAAACAGAACTTTCTGAAGCCATAGTTCTAAATAACTTTCTATTATTTAAATAGAGATTATGACATTCAGCAAAATCCTCAAAAGGATTAGACATTCAATATTGGCTACAAAAATCCTTCTCCTGTGCCGTAGATTTTCTGATATCTTCAGAATTCCACGAATATTTATAATATTCTAATGATGGATCATCTACAGAAAACTTAACCTTTCAAAATTCTGTATAATTAGAATTTTTTGCCATACTATTACCTTTCAATACTCATAAATCCACAATATGTCAGAATTCATGAGTAAGAACTTGCCAGAATTGAGAGATATCAGTAAATGAATCCAAATTTATAGTAATTTTTGTCCATGTTGCTCATCATCTTCTCTTACCAGCATTTGAATTTATAACTAATGTCTTAAACTCTTTTTTAATATCAGAACCTTCAGTAATTCCTCTATCCAAAAAATTGAATATTACAAAATATTGGCTAACATATCCAATTTTATCATAATCAGAGAAATACCCGCTCCAAACAATTTTGTTACACCAATCTTGATGTAAAGCACAAACACTTGCAAGTTTTTGAGCTGTTGATTTATCGAGTGCAGCACCATGTTCTTCTTCGTCTAATGAAATACCTTTATCTAAAGAATCTTCTCCAGAAAATTCTTCATAATAATCTGTTTCAATCATACTAGATGGCTCTCATCACTCTTTTACTCAAATCATTAATGCAAGAAAAAAAATTACTACAGCTCATAAAAGCTTTAGGAAATCATAATAAGTAACTTTAACTAAGTGTTTCTTGGCCATACCATAATATATCACTATAAATCAAATCTTGCTGATTTCACTTACTATTATATATTATCAATTGAGAAATTGCAATTTTTTGAGCAAAAAGTTGTAACAAAAAATTATATCATCATATAATTATCTTTGCTCCTTGTTGCTTAGCCTTAAACAAATTTTTTCATGATCATCATGTAATGTTTTCAACCAAAAGCAAAAATCTCTTATCAAATCATTTAGATATAAATTCTTCAAACAAAGCTACACTCTCATCCTTTTTAACAGATAAAATAAATACTAATCAATTAGGATTTTGTTCTATATCAAAATCTTCCAATATTTTAACAACAGATGGAACTTTACTAAGATGAAATATTTTATCTTCAATACCTCCTTCACCACTTATTTCATCTTCCTGAAGTTTATCGACAAGGAATGGTAATGATTCATCATTATTAGACAAAAATATTACATCATGTCATGCAAATTCATCCAAAAAATCATTCCAATTAGAATATTTAACACTCTCAGAATAAACAAAATAGAAATCAGATTTTCACCACATTTTCTTTTCAACAGCCATCATACCATCAAATATTGTCTGCATATGTTCTATTTGTTTCCATATTGTTGAGAATTCAACAGGATGAAGAATTGATTCCAAAACAGATTTCCAGTATTCATTAAACCTTGGTAACAATTTATTCGTCTGATAAAACGACAAACTTCATGTTATAGGCTCAAGAGTCTGTAATGTAGCATCAGTATTTGTAAAAAAGCTTTTTGTTTCTTGTCATAAGATTCACATAAACATCACAAAGAATTGTTTAAATTCTTCAAATATTTTCCAATTATCTTTTATTATTTCCTCTTTTTTTAATTGATATTGTAATCAAAATTTATAACTCAGCATATCCAAATAATTCAAGGTATAATTAAGATCATAACTACGAGATTGATAAGTATTATAACTCTTATACCACCATTCCACATCAAAGAAAACAATGCGATATCAATCATACCTTTCTCCTTGTTCTAAAAGAGAAAAAAGTCCTCAATGTGTTGCTAAAATTACTGGATAATTTACAACATCCCTCTGTTCTTTTAAAGCGGTATATATTTCAAAATCTCATTTAGAATTTAAATCAAGTACTCATAAACCTTGCTCTGCATGAGAAAAATATTTCACAAGGAAATAGAATTCATTTTCTGTAAATCTTCATTTATTTACAAATTCTTCTAATTTTTCATGATTTAAAGTTTGTTCTTCTTTAACAAATCAAAGATTTTTTATTCATAAATCCGACAAAATATTTTTAACAATATCTAATTTTGATTTATTAGAAAAAGCAAAAATTACCTTCTTATTACATGTTAAAGAAGATAACAAAGACTTTAATGGGATATTATTTACTAAATACTTTTTTCAATAAAGCTCATCAGTAAAATCTATATCATAATCTCAATTTACCATCTGAGTATTTGAAGGAATAACCTTCTTTAATGATGGCATAATAATAGGCATAGAACTATCAATACTCTCTTTAACAAAAATATCTGCAAAACTTCACTCTGATTGAGAAATTATTGTCTTTAAAATCGGATAAGTATTTATTAGTAAATCAATTCTTTTCATCAAATACCAAAAAAGAGCGATAGTTAATTTAGAATCATAATAAGCATCATGGAAACTTTCTTCCTCTCATAAATAAGGCTGAACTTTTTGAATAATTTCCTGAAAATCAGACTTTGTTTTCAATAATTCAATCAAAACTTCAAGTGCATAACTTGGAACATAATGAAGTAATGACTGAGATAAACGGAAAGTATCAATACTATATTTCCATTTTAATGAAGGGAAAAATTTTCTTAGAAACTCTAAATCAAATCAAATATTATGTCATACTATTACTGTATTTTCTCAAAAAAATGGCTCTAACTGAACTAATAAATCATCACAATGT
This sequence comes from uncultured bacterium, assembly GCA_946405785.1. Classification (GTDB taxonomy): domain Bacteria; phylum Patescibacteriota; class Gracilibacteria; order Absconditabacterales; family Absconditicoccaceae; genus HOT-345. The sequence continues at coordinate 62,382 of CAMJIH010000001.1, forward strand.
GGAGCACTTTGCAATTTTTCAACAGAAAGTCCTGTTATAAAACCAACAATACTTCTTAATTCTTTTACAGTCTTTTCTGGATAAATTAAAGATTGAAATCCTCCAATAATATTTCCTTTAGCATCAAACTCTAATAATCAGACTTGGATTGGAACATCATTATGGATATCAAGCCCAGTTGTCTCAAAATCCAATGCAACAAAACGAAGATTATCTCTGAGCATCAACTCCAATGACAATATAAAACAACCGAAATTTACAGATTTTACTATTTATTGCAAAGAAAAAAGCTCTCATAAGAGAGCCTTCAAATATATAATATACAATTTATAACTTTAACCTTCTCAACAATCTATCTAATGAACTCTGATCGTATTTTTCTAAATAAGGCACAAGCTCAGAGAATTTTGAAAAGAATAATTCTTGCTGTTTCTTGGTATCTTTCAATGTATAAATCTCAACAGACCTATCAAATACAAGAACAATATTTCTAAATTTTAATGTTTTTTTATCCATTTCAACAACAAACCCCTTTAATTGAGAATAAGGAATAAGTCTTGTTCATATAGTCAATCATTCTGGTTTCAAAACCATTTTTGTCTCAGCATTAGCTCTAGATAAGAAAAACAAATAACCTCATACAATCAACAACAAAATAATTACTCAAATAAGGCCATTCAATTTATCTCATGATTCATAAAATAGAGAAACAAAAACGACAATACCAATCACAACAAAAAAACAAACATACCATAATGTTGACCTATCAAATACTTCTCAGTTATAAACTTTTAATGAAACCATCTGAATAAAAAAGTTAAAGTAAAGAGTTCTTTTACTATTCTATGGATTTAATTGTTATATCAAAAACTAATGTTTCTCAAGCTAGTTCATGATTAGCATCATATACAATTTCAGTATCTGTTATATCAACAATTTTTGCTGGGATATATCAATTTAAGAATACTTGCATTCCAACCTCTGCTCAAGAAATATCTCAAGCTTGTTCCAAAGGTACATGAATAACATATTCTTCACTTCTTTCTCAATATGCCTTATCTGCAGGAATTTCAACAGTTTTAGATTCACCAACTTTCATTCAAATTACAGCCTCATCAAATCATTTAATCATTTGACCAGCACCAGCTGTAAATTCCAATCAAGCAGTATAATCTCTACTTGGATTATACTTTCAAGCTTCTTTAGCTACAGATTCAATACTAGTATCAAAAACTGTTCAATCTAAATGTTTTCAAACATAATCTACAACAATTAAATCTCAAGTACTAATAACCTCTTTCATTATTTTATTTTCAGAAGATAAAGAAGATCCTGTCTCAATTACATTACTATCAGATAAAGATGTTTTAACCTCCGCATCAGAATCTATAACATTTTGTTCACATCAACAAAGGAATACAGAAATCCCAAGAACTCAAAACAATAAAATTGAATTTTTTTTCATAATAAAAACACAAAATAAAAATACAACGAATATATAGTAAAAAAAACACTAATATCAATAGATTGATTCCAAAAAATTTTAATAATTCAAGTTATGAACAATTATATAAAAAACAATATAGACAACTAATCTTGAAAATATTAATCATTTTCGTATTCTTTTAGCCGAAATTTTATCAATTAAACAAGTAAAAAATGAGAGTACCAATTTGAGTATCAAACAGACATATCCATCTGACACAAGCAGATGCAAATACACTTTTCTGACCAAATCATGAACTAGTAAAAATAAAAGATCTATCTCAACCAGGACAATTTGCTTCAGAAGAATGTGTTATTATAAAATGACCAAAATCAGAAATAGCTAAAGTAAGAGTTCTTGGACCTTACAGAAAACAAACTCAAGTAGAAGTTATGGCATGAGATTGTGTTAAATTATGAACACCTGCTCCAATTAGAGAATCTTGAGATTTAAAATGATCAGCTCCTATTACTGTAATTTGACCAAATGGAACAATAGAACTAAAAGAAGGAATGATTATTGCTAAAAGACATATCCATATGACAGTAGCAGATGCTAAAAATTTCGGTGTAGAAAATGGACAAATTGTAAAAGTAAAAACTAATGGAGAAAGAGGTTTAATATTTGATAATGTAGTTATCAGAGTAAGTGATTCATTCGCACTAGACACACATATCGACATAGAAGAAGCCAATGCTGCTGCTCTAAAACAATGAGATTGGTGAGAACTTATCTTAGACTAATTAATAGATATTTTATATATTAAGTTTAATTCCATGAGTATAAAAGACATTGAAGTAGAAGAACTTATTCTCTGAGAAGAAAAAAGACAACAAGAAGGAATTGAACTTATTGCAAGTGAAAATTATCAATCAAAAGATGTATTAGCTGTTCAATCATCTGTCTTTGCTAATAAATATGCTGAATGATATCCAGGAAGAAGATATTATTGAGGACAGGAATTCACAGATAAACTCGAAAGTTTAGCTATTGAAAGAGCTAAAAAGATTTTTCATTCAGATCACGCAAACGTTCAAGCTCTTTCCGGTGCTGCTGCAAATATCTGCTTTTATACAGCAGCAATGAATCCATGAGACAGTATTCTCTGACTTGAAATGTGACATTGAGGACACTTAACACACGGTTCTCCTGTTACATTTTTTTCTAAAGTTTTTAACTTCTATGGATATTCAACAAAACCAGATTGAAGCATCGATTACGAACAAATCCGTTCTTTAGCACATGAACATCATCCAAAAGTAATTTTAGCATGATTTAGTGCCTACCCTAGAGAATTAGACTATGAAAAATTTGTTGAAATAGCTAAAGAGGTATGAGCAATTGCATATGCTGATATATCACATATATGATGATTTATTGCTACATGATTATTAAAAAATCCATTAGATTATGGATTTAATGCTATGATGACAACAACACATAAATCTCTACGTTGACCAAGATGATCAATAATTCTTAGTAAAGGAATAGTATCAAATCCACTAAAAAAGCCAGAAGATACAATAGAGAATCTGCCAACAAGAATTGATCGTGCTGTATTCCCATGAATGCAAGGTTGACCTCACATGAACACTATTGCTGGAATTACTGTAGCATTAAAAGAAGTTGAATCTGAGAATTTTAAAGAATACGCAAAACAAGCACTTATCAATGCACAAATTATGGCTGAAGAATTTTTAAAGTTATGATATAAATTAGTTACATGATGAACAGATAACCATATGATAATACTAGATTTATCACAAGAAACTTATAACGGTGCAGATGTTGAAATAGCTTTAGATAAGATATGAATATCTGTTTCTAAATCACTTATTCCTAATGATACTCGTCCTCCATTCCGTCCATCAGGTGTAAGAATAGGAACGCCAGCAATGACAACAAGATGAGTAAAAGAAAACGATATCAAAAAGATTGTTGAATTTATAAACAAAGGAATAAAAGAAAGAGATAATGATAAAGAATTAGAAATTTTAAGAAACGAAGTTAAAGAGTTTTCTACTTGTTTTCAGATTTAGTAGTAATGATACCTCATTTATCAATAAATTCTTTATAGTTACGATATTCTTCATTTCCTTTAAGAACATTAGTATAAAATTCTTTGAAACCTGAAGAATTTTTATCAAACCAATTTTTTATACTAAAGTTCTTCTCATCTTTATTAATTTCTGTACATAAAGCATCCCAATTAGCTTTACCAAAATAGTTATACATAGTTTTATAATAATCCCTATTAGTTGTTTCCAAATCTTTACGTTTTGTAACCCAATCTTGGATCTCTTTCCAAACATCCTCAAATTTTAATGCTCAATCATTAGATTTCTTTAATGCATCTAATTTATCAACAAAAACGCTAGGAGCATTATCAGGACGAACTGCACGAATAATATCACCTTTCTGCGTTTCAGTTACAGATTTAACCACAAGCTTATCTCATTCTCACAATAGTGCAAGTATAGTTTCCTGAGACTTATCCCTTTTTGTAAATTCTTTCTCAAGTTTACCTTTAGCTTCAGTAATTAACGGACTATAACCATAATCAGAATCCCATACTTGATTAAATCACATTCTTCCCTTAGGAGTTGGAATAACTCAAATACCTCAAAATACTTTTCAAGTATTTTTAAGCATCTTATTCATTCTTTGTGATAACTGTGAATTTTCATTAAATCCTCAAATAGATCAAATAGATCATGTCAAAGCCAATTTAATTAATTGCCACATCAATACTAAAGTAATCAAAGCCAATACAACATCTTTCAAAGATGTTGCTCAATTTTTCAAATAAACACTCACAATTCAAGCATTTTCAAGAGTAGAACTAATTTTCGGTATAGCATCCGTTCTAGTTCATGTCTTTGATTTATCTGAAAGTCCAACATTATCAAGGTAAGAAGACGCTGACTGATCAAAAAGTCTTTGAACAGTAACAACAACAATAAACATCATTGATATCCAGAAAGCAAAAATCACTGGTTTAAAGATTAAAACAATGACTTTCTTTAAATCAAGAATATCTTTTATATCATTATTCAGTAAATTTCATTTCTTTATTGATGAAAGATCAAGGGCATATATTAAAACAACAATAGGACTTATAGCAATAAATATTCGCAAAAATGCTAATCTCATAACAAGCAACACTATTAAAAGTGCCAAAGCTATTGAATAAAGAATAACCGTTCAAGATTGTAAAATAAGATTAGTTATAACTTTCTCTATTGTATCAACACAATTTGCAGAGACTGGTATTGGTCTAGTAACAAAATCCTGAGCCTTAAAAGCTGTAGCTCAAAGATAAATAAAAGGTCCTCATAAATTGCTTGCACTAGGTAATAATGCATCCATTGTTTCTTTCTTTGGATCAACTGATCAACCACCTCATTCAGTTTTCTCAATTGAAAACCAAGTAGAATTATCTCATTCCAAATAATCATCAGTAAATGCGTTTATTACAATAATTTTTTTATCATTTAAAACATCGCTCTTAACCATTTCACTTTTAAATGTTTCTAACATTTTAGAATCAGCACTCAAAACCTGAGAAGAAAACGAAGAAACTGTTGCTAAACCAATTGTAGAAAGATCTACCAATACCATAACCATAAACCGACTGATCTGAACAAGTACTGAAGCAACCAAAATATCCTTTACTTTACCAATTGGAGGTTTATCATCTTTAAAGAAAATATACTTAAAAATATAATAAATAAACAGAAATCATAATGCATAATTTGCAATAGTTCTCGACATTTGCCATATTTTCCACAAAAATGAATCCAAATGCATAAATTCTCAATATACCATAGCATTAGTCATCAATACCCCAGCAAAATTTCAGAGTACTATCCAAATCCAAGAAAAGAATTTTCATAAATTAGTAAGAAATACATAGATGGTATCAAGAGAATCTTTTGTTACTCAACTACACTTACCATCTGAAGCAAAAGTAGGATAACAAGAGAAAATTATTACCATAACAATGATAATTCCTAACTTAAGATACTGTGATAATTTTCTATTGCTGTGCATCTGTTGTGGTTTCTCATCCTTTTAAAACATATTTATCATCTGATCACTTTTCAATCTTATAATTAGTTCCTCAAATTTCACGAGTAATTCCTCCAATCTCAATTTTCTTATCTCACTTTTCATTTACATGTTTTACAATCTGTTCAAGTTTCTCCTTTGTATCCGCATTTCAAATCATCTCATTATAAACACCTTTAATCATATCAGTTTTTGAAGCCCAATTTTTTGTAGCATACACAGTATCCAATCTTGAAATCATAGCACTAGTATCTGTATATGCCGACGCATCTATTTTAAAAGCATCATTAAATGAAAGACTCGGATTATTAACAAAAGAACGTCATTTCTTTTCATCACTAGTCTTTCACCAATCCAAAAGTGACTCTAATCTCTCTTTATCATTAGACATCATATCACTCGTCAATTTCTGATAAATTTGATCAGGAGCATTCTTCAATCAAGACCAAGATAATCAATTCTTTCAAACCGGAATAATTGGAGTTGTTGAAAGGAATGTTTCTCATAATCCCTGTATTGTTCATCAAATAGACTCTCATACAGCAGTTTGCTTTATAGCCCAGAATAACAAAAACCAAGTTATTCATAATCAAAAGAACATTGTTAATAACCAAGAAACATTCAACATTGTTGAATCAAGTTTTACCTTAATAAATCATAATAAATCCATATCAGATCATGAAAATTTTGCTCCAGTAACTTCAGCAAGATTTTCATAAAATTTAGTAGTTTCAGTCTTAGATAAATAGGCATTCGGGTCTCCTGTTCAAATTCAAACAGAATTCTTCAAAACTGTCATAAAAATAAGAGAAACTCACACAGCAAAACTAATCAAAACAGGAGCTAACAACAATTTTATTAACTGATCAAAACTAATATATTTTTTCAAAGAATCAGGTAAACTAAAGACACCCTCAAAAACATTCACTAAAACAAGGAATGGAGAAAGAGCTATAGCAATCCACAGTAATCAAACTCTTGCAAAAAGGACAACAACCAATGCTAATAAAGGGAGAACAAGCAACAATGAAAAACATACATTTACAAATGTTATAACAAACTTTTGCCATAGTCACCTATTCCCCGCATCAAGATTTGAATATACAGACATACTCGAATATAAAGCAGCAAATGGTCATGTCATTGATCCTGCCTTTTTTATAATGTTAGCTAATGTTATATCAGGAGATTTAGCTGATGAGTATAAACACTCCCAATCATTCTTTCCTTTCTCTCTCTTTGATGGTACAAAACCTACATTTCAACCCATACAATCCGAATTTGTATTATTTCAAAAAGTTCTACCATCTACAGAAACACTTCAACCACTAGTCTTTCATTCAGGTAAATATGAGATCTTTCAATTTGATAAAGGGAAAATAATTCACTTCTCAACAAGCTCCTTAACTGTAGATTCATTCCCGTCTTTTTCAATAATCTTTCTATAGGTATCTAACGTAGAAGCATAATTTTCATTACCTGTAGAAGCACCATTTACATAAAATTCATTATATGATAACAAAGCTCAATAATACATACAATATCAAGCCATCATTTTATATCAATCACCTAAATCAATAAATTTTCTACCTATAGCAAATGATTGTTCCTCATCTCATCATCAAAATTTTACATGTGCAGTTTCACAAGGAGCAATATATTGATCTCATGACATTTGCCAGTAATACCTTATAGCATCCGAAATATCTCACTGAGTTTCAGGTTTTACCGTATAATCTCAAAGCTCAAAATCAACATTCATTTTAAACATTTTAGCATCATCTCATGATCAAAGAGTTTGATCTTTTAATATAGAATAAGGTAATCATCAAATACTATACGTTAAAACTGTTGATAAATCGACTAAAACCATCATTATGAACCAACTCGCCTGAATCAAAACACTAGCAATCAATATTTTTTTCAACAAATCAGGAAGTTTTAAGTTTTTTATTCAAGTTTTTCACGAAAAATTCCAATACAGAATTCAAAATAGAAATAAAAATCATAAAGTATAATTAGCAAAAGTTCTAACAAGTTGCCAGATCTTCCACAAAGAAACATCTAGCCCCATAAAAGAACCATAAATCATAGTATTATCCATAGCCAATCAAGCTAAAGCAACAAGTGGCCAAAGCAACGCAAACGCAATATTAGAAATAGCCTGCATAAAAGTATCAATTGAAGCCAACTTCTCTTTTTGAGATTGTTGTTCACTCTTATCACTAGTCTCCGCATAAACTTCATTAAAAGAAAAATAGTTCTGCTGAGGCAAAAATGAAAATCACAATAATAAGATAAATAATGACTTCAATAACAATTTCTTTTTTTGTTTTAATTGTTTTGTTAGAAATGATACAACCTTAGATATCATATTAAATTTTCAATAAACTAAAGAATCTTCACTCTTTAGTATCAAGTATAAACAAAAATAAAAATATAGTTAATATTACAAAAAATATTCGTCTTTTTCTGGTTGACTTAATAATTTTTATATACAAAATATGTAAGGAATTTTAACTACTCTTCAAAAAAATCCTGAATAATTTTTTTCATCTTTAATATCTTCATTTGATAAGGATATACTTTTGTTTCTACACCCAAAAAAGAGGCAACCAAGAACAGATGCAACCTAGCAGTTACAACAATATCAGCATTCTTAACATTCTGTGCAAAATTAGCAAAACTCTCCTCCCAATCTAATACTTCAAATTTTGTTAATAATTTCTTTTCTAATACTTCTTTATAATACAAATCATTGTATACCTTATTACTTCATTTACTAACAGGAACATATTTTATAGTATATCAATTTGATAACAAAGATTCACATTGAAGTACTAAATCATCAAAAAATTTCTCACCATTTTTATTAAGATTTATTAATGCAACTTTACTATGTTCAACTTCTCTTTTAATCCAACTCCATGAATAAGCAAACCAACTAGTATCAACAAAAAACTCAGCATTTTTAAATCAATACTCATGAAGTGCTTCAACAGATTCATTATCACGTGCATAAATATATTTCACCTTTGATAACAAAAGATCAAATAACTTAGTATTCCATTTTTTTTCAGGAATCTGGATTCCTCACATAAGATAAACATTAACTTTATCTAATTTACTCCACAATGGAATTAATCAAGCAAGCCAATACCAATAAGAATTAGGGCTTTCTTCTGTCAGAATTTCACCTCATCATATAATAACACTATCAACAGATTTATATATTCTTAATTCTCTTTTAATTTTAGAAAAAAAGTACCTACAAAAAGAACGTACTCATTTCGGAAATTCATGTAAATAAGTTATTGGCTTTAAATCAGTAAACTGAGAAAAAAAAGATTTCAACCAATTAACATCATAAGCAGAAACAACAACTTCTTTTCACTGTTTTTGAAGCAAACGAATCGTTCACAACAAAATAAGTTCATCTCCCATATTTCTATAGGACCAATTTCCCATAATCAAAACTTTATTTCACTCTATTGGGAGAGTTTTCTCTAATTCCATTCTTTCCATGAGAAAAAGAAATAAGAATAAAGACAACAGATTCTAAATAAAAGTATAAGAAAGAAATTAATAATTACAACAAAAAAGTTTTCACTTAGGATTGACTTCTCTTCCTAAAATGGATAAAAATCAAAAACATAAACAAAAAACAATACTAATATGCTTAAATTTTTCAAATTTTACAAAAAAGAGCTCCTCTGGAAAATATTCGGATCTTCCATGGGAGCCATCATTTGTGCACTATTCTATTTCAATCTTCCACAAACAATCGGGAAAACATTGGTGGGGATGTTGTGTTCATTCTGGATAATAATAGTGATATCAACACTGGTATCGCTTATCCTCTTGTTAATAACTATTCACAAGGGAGAAAACTCCCCCTATCATGCTTTCATCCTTGAACAAAAAATCATTCCACGGTTAATGCAAAAACGTCAACGAGTGAAGGACAAAATCAAGAAAGCTAAATATAGCATATTGATCGAAGAACTGAATCTCAAACTAACGTCAGATGATAGAGAAAAACTCGAAATACAAAAACGAATCAACACAATAAAACTATCATCTATCCCATGTACCGAGAAACAAAAGCTCAAGCTCAAAAAAGAGATTAAAGAAATAGAAATAGAGCTGACCAACGACCCCTCAGAGAAAATGAAATTATCTGAAGAAGTTGAAGCACTTGAAGAATTACTTCAATGAAAAAACATAAACTAGTACCATGTATTATGGTACTAGTTTTTGCTTTACCTAATCTTGTAAAAAATGATTGAAATATTTTACCCTATCTTCATCAATTCAGAAACTTTTTGCAACAATAGGAACCATAAATTCAGAAGGTACTAAATGGAGATCTATCTGTTTCTTTAATACTTTAACTAAAAGATTTAAAGAAAAATATTTTCACATAATTAATAACCGTTTTAATGGATTCTTAGTATTAGCATGTTTCAAATAATTTTTTAATGTTAACTTTTCAATTCCTTTAGTCTCAAATAATGCATGAGGATACGGAACGAAATATCAAAAATCATGATACATCATCCACCTTTTTACCTTAACATTTCTTGTCATCCATAGCGGCATCCGACCTAACCAACGAATCATACTATTATACCATATTAAATCAGGCTTTTCTTTTTTTATAAAAGAATAGAATCTTATCGCCTCGTAAAGATTAAAACATCATATTCAAATTCATAACAACTTTTTAATTTTTCCTAAAACTCATTTAGGACAATTACTTCAATAAAGTACGACTTCATATCAATGACTTTCTAATAACGATTTAACATCATGAATATATGTTTCTATTCATCACACCTTATTAATAAAATCACTAACTAGTACAATTTTCTTTACTTTAAAATCAAAAGCTAATTTCTGAAATCTTTCATACCATTTCTCCTTTGAATATCTTAAGGCGATTCATTTAGATTTTTCAGCTAATTTATCATAAAAATGAAAATCATTAGCTTCTCTTTCTTTCTTTAACTTTGATATCATTTCAGAAAATTGAAGAACTTCTGTATTTCATTTACACTTATCAATAGCATATTCATCAGGAATAAATGGAACTAATCATCATTTTTTAAATCCTACAACAGGAATTCCCCATTTTAATACATTAATTGCACTCAATCAAAAAGTTTCAATAAATCTTGAAGGCATAAGACAATAATCAATATTTTCCAAATATCTTTCAACATCAGATAATGGTTTCCATCAAAAATAATGAACATCTTTAAAACGATGAGATAATTCTAGTACTCATTCTTCATAACTTCAACTTCAAAAAATATATATCTCAAATGGAAGTTCTTTTTCTGGATATTGATTGATAAAATCAAAAATTAAATCGAATCCTTTCTCAGTTTCCAACCTTCCTAAAAATAATAATCAAAGTTTATTATGCTTCATATAACTATTCATATGAAAGTATAAAACATATAACCATATAAAAGGATATCTATAAATAATTCAAGTACAATTCTAAAACAAAGTTTTCTTGCTTTCTTTTTTAAGATAATTACTCTCATAACAACAATTTATCCAATATACAATATATGGTTAAATCACTTATTGATACTTATCTTCAAACTGATAATAAAAAAGCTGCTGCTTCTAAACATCCAGCATTTTTAGAGCATCTCTTAGATAGAATAAAATTCCATATCTCAAAATGATGAAAAATACTTCTTATTACACTAACAAAAAAATCATCAGAAGAAGTAACAAGTTTTCTAATATCGCAATGATTTAAAGCATTCTATCTTCATAGTGAAATCGCAGCTATTGATCGTTGGGAAATAATCAAAAAATTAAGAACATGAGAAATAGATATTATTGTATGAGTTAATCTTTTAAGAGAATGAATTGATCTTCCAGAAGTAACATTAATCTGAGTTTTAGATGCAGATAAAGAATGATTCCTAAGATCAACAACATCTCTAATCCAGATTATTTGACGTGCAGCCAGAAACCCAAATAGTGAAGTTATTCTTTATGCTGATACCTTCACTGAATCTATGATTAAAGCATTACGGGAAACTTATCGTCGTCGCAATATCCAAGAAAAATTTAATAAAGAACATTGAATTACTCCAAAATTAGCTAAATCTAACGTTAAATCACTAGAAACCGTAAAAACAGATCTAGATTTAGAACAATCATTCTGAAAACTAGTAAATGATAATAAGACTAAAAAATTAAAAAGGGCAACAAAAGCAGAAAAAGCTATCATCTTAAAAGATTTAAAAATCCAATTAGATGAAGCTATAAAAGCTTGGGAATTTGAAAAAGCCGCAGTAATCCGCGACCAAATCAAAGAAATATCTTGAGAATAATAAATATCTATCAAAATCTAACTCCTCTTTCTCATGCAACATTAGATAGAATTTTTGCAGGAACTCAAAGACCCTTCAATCTTTTCTGAATAGAAACAAAATCTTCATTATAGAATTTATTGCTATCTTTATAATGTCTTTTCTTAAAATTCTTCATTGCCTTATCACGCTTTTTCTGATCAGGAGAGTTCATATCTTCTTCATCTCAATTAGAGAACAAATCTCAATAATTATTCTCTCATCATGTAACACTTTGATATTCTTCCCAAGGAACAAGTTTCCTTATAGGTAAGTTCTCTCTTACAGGGAAAACTTCATTCAATAATGCCTGGTCTCAAGCAATTTCATTAAAATGCCCAATAAAATAATCAACAAAAAAATCAAGAACATCATCAACTTGCTTAGGAGGGGCTGATCTTCACATACTCAATACACGTCCCTTAAACATATACCATATCAAATGTTTATAATCATCAGGGCTATATTTAGCATTTACTGATATAGTTTTTTCTCCTGACATATCAGGAATTACAAAAGAAATAGGTTCTCCTGAACGTTCTTTATCAATTACTTCTTTAATCATTTGAATCATTCTATTGTTTTCTTCATCATTTCACGTTCAAAACCCTTCATAATTAAAGAGTAATTTAAATTCTTTCAAGAAGAATTTTGGACCAACATTTTCCGTATTTTTAGCATTTTTCAGAGATTTCAATAAACTCTCCCAAAATGCTGCTTTATCATTTCTTTCATCTGTTTCTCAAGAGAATCAATCCTTATCATATCCTTTGTTCTGACGAATAGATTCAGGAGAAGCTAATAACGCATAGTGTCAAGTAATCTTAGGCTTTGATCTCCATTTAGGACTAATTGAATCTGGATTTTGATCCCAAAGAATTTTTCTAACCTTACTTAACACAGGATCTGATTGTTCTGTAGTCTTCAATGATTCAAAGAACCTATCAATTTGTGAAGAATTAGCAGTCCACCATTCCTTTAATGCACCAAATAACTTTTTATAAGGAACATTATCTGAAGTAGCTAAGAATTGTTCCATAGAAAGTCCTTTAGATGCCATAAACTCTTTAAATCAACAATTAGATTTTTCTAAGATATACCATGCATTTGCTTGATTTTCATTTTTTTCTCAGAAAAAAGCAGTAGGTAACATGTAAGCTCTAGCCAATCCATCGAATCTTGTTCTTACGCTCTTTCCCTCTTTTCTATTCAAAATTCATGTCAATGTAACAAAGGTCATAGCAACATTCAAATTCACAAAATCTGAATCATTAACGGCCACTTCACCTAATCTTTCAATATTTCATAATCATCTATCAATTCTTCATGAAGTAATATTCTTTTCAACTTCTTTAAATACAGGATCAAAAAGATTATACTTTTTCGTTCCAGTATATCACTTATCCATAGCAGCTTCTCAAACTCATTCATCAACAGCACTACTTAATTGAGAAGCAAATTCATTAGAATACATTAATTTCAAAGCTTGAACATTATTATCACTTGGAGCTCAGAAATATTCATCCTTACCATGAGAATTCTCAATACAGTTAACCATATATGTAGTTTCTGATTGTACCAAAAGATCACTTAACTGCTTAACCTTACCTGAATCACCAGCAGCCTCAGCCATTTTAATATCATTCTCAAGTTTTCTTCTCATTTGAAGATATCTCTTATAATGATCAGGTCAAAAAAGACATTTAATCCATAAACATTGATTGTCTTGATCAGCTAAACCACGATATAATCATGCACCTTTTTTAATATTAGCAATCATTGCTGCAGCAATAATAGGCCTTAATTCATCATCTTCTCAAACAAAAGTTCATGAAGAAACAACATCTTTCAATGTTTTAAATCCATGTTTATTTAATACTTTATTAAGCATCCTTAATTTTTGTCAACTTGGCACATCTGCTCAATCAGCAAAGAAACTAGCAAAATCTGCCATAGCTGAAAATTCTTTTAACCATGTATCAATTCACTCCCATATTGCTTTATCCATTCATTTTTCAGCCTTATCTTGAGCTTGCATAGCCGCTTCTTTTAAAGCAGGAGAAGCCCATCCAAACCATTTACCAATCTTATCATAGATTCATTTACTTACTAACCAATTCAAACAATCTTCATTCTGTTTTTTTTGATAATTATCAATTCCATCGCTCAATGATTTCCAAATATTCTTAAATGAATAAATCATAGATCAAATACTAACCCACTTTAATTTAGTAGTTTTATGTGAAACAATATCCTGAATTCTTACTTTTTCTTCTTCTGCAATACGCTCAGTTTTTGGGGCAAGACCTTTCTCACTAATAAATATTAGAAAATCAGGATAAGACATTCTTTTTTTGTAGTCAGAAATCGAATTTTTAACCTTAAAAGAAGAAGATCTTACAGTTACCGTTCCATCGTTATTCCAATCAACTTTATAAACTACTTTACTATCATCAGGAACATTTAATCAAGTACTAAAATATTTTACTTCTTCATTATGTTCTTTACCATCCATTCCTCTGCTTCTAAGCATCAACTTTTTACCCTCAAAATGAGCATCTCAAAACATCGTATCTTTACAAAGTCATTGTTTTGAAAAATTATTAAATGCATCCTCAAAATCTTCTCTAGGAGAAAGAAGCTTAAATGGAGTTCCTCAAACATCAGGATACTTATCTAAGAAACGTTGTTTAAAAACAGATAATGGCATCTCAATATCTTTATTTTCATATCCTCATATCAAATCAAGTTCAACTCCATTACTTCTCATTGTTATCATTCATCTATTCCAATCAACATCTTTAATATAGAGTTTCATCCAATCCTTAGCTACCTCATTTCTAGGAGGCAAAACAGACTCTCACCAAGGCCAATAAAGGATAGCTCATGGTCAGAATCAACCTTCTTCATCACCTTCTCTGGCTTCATCTCATTTCAAATTCTTCCATTTCTCTAGTATTTCTTGTTTAAAAGACCTTTCAGTATCTTCAGGTAATGGATTTTCTTCATCAGGATTCTCAGGATTCTCTTCACCATTTTGTCTATCTTCTTCATCAAGATTACGCTTACTCTTATCAAGCTCAATATCCTTATTTAATGATTTGAAAAAATTTGTTAATTTTTTTCATTGTTCAGATTCAGGATCATAACTTTCAATAGCTGAAGGAGTTCCCATTAAATATAAAATAAGAAGTTTTCAAACTTTAGAATCTTCTAATACAACATCTCTATGAACACTAGCAGGTGTTTCATCAGGATTAGTTGTAGTATTTTCAACAAAATCTCATTGAAATAATTTATTAAATAATTGCTGATCATCTATTGAAAGATTTAAATTATCAGCTCATGTAATTGTAAATTTAATAGGCAAATCTTTAGCATTTAAGAACTCAGTAAAGTTTTTTAAATCTGGATTCGCTCATCATGATTTTAATTCTTTTTCTATATGAAGATTAACACCATTAACAGAAATTTCATTCTTTGAAAAATCAAAAAGATCCATAAAGAAACGCTTAAATTTCTCTGTATCATTTCAAAATGCTTCAATAGCTCAACTTGCCTCCATAGCTTGAAGTCTTAATTCTGCTAATTTTGAAAGAAAAATATTTCTATGGGTTGTATCATTATTCAAACAAGCAATATCAAAATTCTTCTCATAAAGATAACCTAAAGCTTGAGCCACTAATGGATCAGTAGTCGCTACCTTATTAAGATAAATCTTCCAATATACTTCTTCTAAATTCTCCTCTGTTGCATTTTCTAATTCTTCATAAAATTCAGACAAATTATCTCTCGCATATTCCTTTAAACTTTCATATCATTTTTCTCCTATACCAAATTGCTGAGATTGAGGAATAACACTTAAAGATAATGGTAAAGAGAATGAATCAGTAATATTCTCTGCAACTGAACCTATCCACTCAACTCTAGAATGTAATCTTGAGATAATAAGCTTACTAAAAAGATAATCAAAACTCTTTTGTTGACTCTCAGTCCAATCAGAGAAACTCTTAGTATTTAAATTTTCATTAATATTATTATTCGATGAATCATTAATTGGAGCTAGATTATTCTTAATCTGGATAAACGTTAAAACAAATTTATTTTTAAACTTTAAATACTTTCATTTATCCTCTCCATTAAGCTGATTTTCAAATAAATTAATAGTAGTTAAAAGCTCAGATAAAGTAGTATTATGATATCTTACTGTCTCATTAAACTTACGAGCAATTTCATTCTCTAATCCATGAGAAAACTCATGCTTAATAGCACTAACAATAGCATTTTCAATACATGCTCTCATTTCATCTGTTTCCTCCAATCATGGTATTTTATTTAAATTCAATGTTCATAACTCTTCAATAGAAAAATTTTCATGTCAGAAAAATCAAAAATCTAACGCATTTCTAGAATTCAAAGCTTGTAATAATCCTGTTCAAGATCCTTCATTAATAGCAGTTTCAGCAGCAACCAAAATATCTTCACCTTGTTTATCAGGATGTGCAGCTTGCAATATATCAAAAATATCTTTCGTAATATGTTCATTTTGAGGATTATCCATCACATTACGTAATTTCACATTTTCAGCACTTTGATTTCTATTGAAAGGTTTAGCCATTCCTAATCGCTATAATCCAAATTAAAAGTCTTCACTATATTATATTCAAGAACCAAAAATTTTCCTAAAAAAACAACAAACTTAAAGAATAAAAGATTGACATATCATCAATTCAATTATTTTATAATATAAAATATTGAATTAGTAAAAAAAACAAAAAATCCCCCTCTCCAATCCATGAAGTGGGGGAAAAACAAATACTAATAAAATTAATATCCGTTTCCGTATCTATATACTACCCCTAGTCATCTCCCATGTATAACACAGAATATAGAGGCAAGCATTTTATAACTAAATAAAAGCAAAAGTCAAGAGTAATAGATATGGCAAAAAATACAATTTAAAAGCCATAAATCACTCAATCATCAAAAGAAATTTAAAACAAAAATCAAAAATTATTATTTATATTTCAATAATTTTTCTCTAATTCTTTCAGAAATTTCTTTTCTATTCCACTCTTTTCCTAAGAACTCTTTTAATCACTCTTTCAAAACCTCCATATCCTTAGAATCAACTAATACTCAACACTTTTCATCAACTAATTCAGAAGTAGCTCCCTCTGAAAATCAGAATACAGGAACTCACATCAATAAAGCCTCAACAGTTCCTATTCAAAAACTTTCTTTTGTTAAATTAATTAATCATGCAGAATCTCTCACAATATCTTGCATTCCTTCAGGATTCCACCCTGTAAAAATAATAGTATCTCAAGCTATTGCTTTTAAACTAGCTTCATCTGGTCAAGATCCAATAACAACTAAAGGTAATTGAAGTTCATTAAATAGTCTAATAATTACTCCTGTTTCTCTTACAAAATTAACTAATCTACCGACATAAACACAATATGGCATAGATTTATAAGCGATACCATTAAACCAATAATTATCTGAAATTTTTGGATACTTAATTTTAGCATCTTTTATTCAATAAATCTCCTCTGCTAATTTTTTAGTATATTCACTATTACATGTTACAGTTGTAAAGGAAGTATACTTCTTATCCCATTTTCTTAATCTAGGTACAACCCAATTAAATACCCTATTTTTAAACCCAGTTAATTTTTTATTATATTCTTCATAATGGCTCCAAATATATTGCATTGGAGAATGAAGATATAAATGCGTTGGAACTCAATCTATTGGAGTAATATTTTTAGCTATAGCAAATGAAGAAATCTGAATCTCATCAGGCTTCCAAGCTTTTATCTTACGAGATAATAATTTCATTAATTCAGGATAAAACACCATCAAGTTACGATAATCAAAGATTGATGATAATACCTTAATCTTTCTCTTAGTACAATAAAGAAAAATCTTATTAATCCAATTAGGTAAAGTTTGTACTACTTTTACCTTATAAAATTTTCCTTCTTTTCAAGGAATAGGGACCTCAATTTCATCGAAATTAGAAATAAGTGTAAACAAACGTATTTCTGCATCTGGTCAATGTTTTCTCAAAGAGTTTACTAATAAATCTTGGAGTACATTAAGTACTCCTCATGGCATTGTCCAACAATTAACAAAAGCAACTCTCATTACACTATTCTAAATAAAACTATTCTAATCCATATCTCTTCATCAAAGCATTACTAGACATCTCTCTACCCATAAAATCAAAGAATAATTCTTTTGCAGGTTTACGAGCTCATTGAGCAAGAATAAGATCTCTATAACGATATCATATTTCAGGATTAAATATTCAATTCTCTTTTATCTTTGAGAATACATCAGCTTCATACGCTTCAGCCCACATATATGAATAATATTTAGCTTCATATCCTCAACCAAAAATATGCAAAAATGCACAATACATTTTATATTCATCTCATCTAACAAACGCAGAATATTTATTCACTTCTCTTAAATAAACCTTATCTAGCTCCTCAACATTATCAGAGATCTCATGAGTATAAAAATAATTATCTATTAATGCTAGTTCATTTTGTCTAGCTACCCAATGCGCCATCATAAATGTTTCTAATGCTTGAAGTTTATCAATTATTTCTTCTGGTAAAGCTTCTCATGTTTGATAATGTTTAGATAACTTTCTAAGAGATTCTGGTTCTTTTACCCAATTCTCCATAATCTGACTAGGTAGCTCTACAAAATCCCATTCAATATTAAATCATGATAAATAAGAATATTTAGATTCTGAAGACATCACATGTATAGCGTGTCAAAATTCATGAAACAAAGTTTCTACATCCCTTAAATAAAGCAATGTTGCTCCATTTTCATTCTTCTGAAGATTAGCAACATTAAAGACAATAGGAATAACTCAGTCTCTTTTTTCTCTCATTACATCAGCCCATGCTCAAGGTCTTTTACCTTTACGATAAAAAGCATCTAAGATATAATAAGAAATAAGCTTTCAATCTTTATATACCTCATACCATTTTTCATCTCATCAATCATTATTCTCTATTGGACGTAATTCTATTCAGAAAAAATCTTTAACAAAAGCATGTAACCAACTTAAAGTATTCTCATATTCAAAGTATTGTTTAACTTCATTTTCATTTAATGAATATTTCTCTTCCTTATATTTTCTAGAATAATAAGGAATATCTTCTGAATTAAGGACCTCTAACTTAAAAAATGACTGTAAATCATCTAATTCTTTTCTTGTTTTTATAAGCGCCTTATCCGAAATACCTTTAATAAAATTATATACGGTTTCAGGTTCTTTAGCCATAGTATCCCAAAGAAAATATTCAGCAGCATTTCTATATCAAAGTATCTCTGATTTCTTTTTAGATATTGTTAATAAATCAATAATATTTCCTCTATTATCAAACTTTCATGAACTAGCCCATGTTTGCATTCTTTCATAAATATCTTTTCTTATCTTAGGATTAGAACAATACTTCAAAACATTTCATAATAATGTTGGATCAGCATCAATAATATAAGCTCAATCTTCTGACTTTTTTATACCATTTAAAAGATCTTTTGGCATTTCATTCATTGAATCAATATCTTTTATTTCATAAGAAAAACTTGCTTGATCATCAATAACATTATGTTGATAACTCTCTCATTTCTCTGAATATTGTTTATTAAGATCTTTTAAAATATTTTGTTTATCTTCTGGTAAATCAATTCACCTTTGTTGATAATTTTTTATCCATAATTCTAGTATTCTTTTTTGATCATTTGTTAAATCAAGATTATCTCTCATCCACAATAATTTCTGATAATAAGGATAAGAATAAGCTTCTTCATTTATAAAATCTTCTAATTCTGGTCTAAAATTAGTTATAATATCTCTTAATTGTGGATTATTATAACAACTATCTAAATGATTAATTATTCTCCAAAGATAATCTAATAACGAATCTTCTATAAAATCATCAAATTCTAAAGTTGTATTTTCTTTATTTAATAATGTAGTAAACTTATCTTTCTCCTCTTGTAATAATACTTTTAGAAGTTCAGGTAAAACATCTAATGACTCTTGTTTCATAAAAACTTTTAAATTAGGTATTCATCATTTTTTTAATTCATTAAGAAGTTCAGATTTCATAACCATATTCAACATATAAAACATAAATATAATTAACAATATGATTATAAAATGCAATTTATAAAACCATAAATATTCTTGCATTTTAAAAATTTTTGACTAATATAGCACCAACATAAAATATGTGCTATTTTATATCCTAACATACTTTAAATATGAACTTTAACAAACTAACAATAAAGGCTAGTGAAGCCATACAAGAAGCAAATAGCGTATGTTCATCTAGAGATAATAACCAAATCACTACTGAACATCTTTTTTACGCAATGCTAGAACAATCAGACTGATACATTCCTGCTATTCTAAGAAAATTAGATATTAATAAAGAACAAATAAAAGCAGAAACTATACTCTTAATAGACAATCTTCCTAAAATCCAATGAAATTCACAAATAGGTATAAGTTCTGAACTCAATAGAATCATTGAAGATAGTGAAAAAATCATGAAAGAAATGTGAGATAGTTACATCACTACTGAGCACTTTTTCCTATCCATTCTAAACAAAGAAAATAAAGTCAGGAATATGCTAAATAAATTATGAATTAATTATGATAATGCATGTACTACAATAAAAAATATGAGAAAATGAGAAAAAATTGAAACTAATGATCCAGAAGTTAGCCTAGAAGTACTATCAAAATATTGAAAAGATATTACTGCTATTGCAGAAAAATGAAAACTAGATCCAATCATCTGAAGAGATGATGAATTAAGAAGAGTTCTTCAAATTCTTTCTCGTAGAACAAAAAACAATCCAGTACTTGTAGGAGAACCAGGAGTATGAAAAACAGCTATTATCGAACTTCTCGCTCAAGAAATTGTAAAATGAGAAGTACCTGATTCTTTAAAAGATAAAAGAATTATAGAACTAGACATGGGTTCACTTATGGCTGGAAGTAAATATAGATGAGATTTCGAAGAAAGATTAAAAGCTATTCTTAAAGAAGTAGAAAAATCTGATTGAAAAATCATTCTCTTTATCGATGAAATCCATATGGTCGTTTGAGCATGAAAAACTGAAGGATCTATGGATATGTGAAATATGTTAAAACCAGCTCTTGCTAGATGATCTATTAGAGTAATCTGAGCAACAACAATCAATGAATACCGTCTACATATCGAAAAAGATGCTGCTCTCGAAAGAAGATTCCAACCTGTAATGGTTAATGAACCTAACAGAGAAGATACTTTAGCTATCCTCCGTTGAATTAAAAAAGCTTATGAAACTCATCACGGAGTTAAAATATCAGATGATGCTGTTGTTGCAGCAGTAGATCTTTCAATGAGATATATCTCAGATCGTAAATTACCAGATAAAGCTATTGATCTCCTAGATGAAGCTGCTGCTAGTAAAAAAATGAATCTAACTACAATGCCTGAAGATGTATTACAATTAGAAAAAGAAATCAATAAATTAGAGATAGAAAAACAGGCACTTATCAGAGATGAAAACGATTAGAATAAGTAAAAAATCCTAGAATAAATCTAGGATTTTTTAATATCTCAAGTACTAACATCTCATGTTCATATAACATAAGCCCAAGATAAAGCTCTAATAGCCTCATCAAATGGTTTTTGTCAACTTGGAGTAGCAACTAATTTTTTATAGAAATCAGATTTTCATTGATCATTTCATGAGAAATATTCATTAACAACAGGTTCAATAAACTTAATATTCCTTGTTGCATGCCAAGGGACATAATAAGATTTATCATTTATAATAACTTCTTCAACTCAAAACAATGCTAAGATATTTTTAAAATCTGCTTTAGATTTAGAATAAAGATCCCAGAATCCTTGATAAAACTTATCTAATATATTATTAATAACAGCCCAATCTGCTTCTCAAACAGTAGGATATTCTAGTCAATGAGTATAATCTACATTAAAGTAGACAGCTCACATAAAATGATTAGACGATAAGAACTGAGCTAATTGACTTAACCATTTATCTTTTCTTGCATCACCTCATGTTCAATCATACATTTCTTTCGATTTTTCTGAATCATAATCTCATGTATACCAAACAGCAGTAGTTCATACTTCATCAATAAATAATGGTTTATCAAATTTCTTTAATCTTGTCAAAGTATTCCAATCTTTATCATTCAAGATTTGACTAGGAGTTTTCCACTTTCTATCACTTGTTGCTTTTCACCAGTTATAAAAGGTAACTCAAACAATATCAACATATTTATCTCATGGATAATAATCTTCAAAACGATAACACTCTTTAGAATAATCAAGCACCTTTCAACTTAATGGAGTTTCACATCTATATAATACAGCAGATTGAGAAGGTGTTCATTTTGTCGGCATATCCCAATGATTTACAGAAAAATCAAAAAGGACATCACTCTCTGACAATCATTGTTTACGAGAAAGATTCCAAACATGAATCCAAGCTTCTTTAAAAAGTTTTGGATCAGATGACCAAGGATACCATCCTCAGTTCATTTCATGCATAGTTCTAAAAATAACTTTTAGATTAAGTTCTCTGATTGTCTTAAAAAATACATTGTATTCAGCATCAAATTTTCAATCAATAACCTCCTGTGCCGTATAAGAATTAGGAGAAATTGTAATATGATAAATTCTTTTATCTCATAATAATTGTTTTGCTTTTTTTAATTCTCAAATAACATCTTGTTGATACCATGGATCAAAAATAAATCCAACTAATGGCAAATAAAGATTATAAGTTTTTTCAATATCGACAATATTTTCTACAGTATTATCTGAAGACTTTAATCAAAACACAAAAGCATAACTAGAAATAGGTAATAAGAATAGAATAAGACATATTACCAACAAAAATTTTTTCATATTTATTTATAATTTTATTCTATATTTTAAAATATTATGTTACTTCAAATACTATGCACCAATCTTATATCTGAAAAGTAAGTATAAAGCTATTCCAATAAATACAAGAGAGAAAAGCATAACAACAAAACTCTTAACTTGTTCATTTCTAACAGCTTCCTTTAATTTAGAAATTCTTTCTTCTAACTTTTGCTTTTCAATGATAGCTTCTTGTTTTTCTCTATTATAGTCAGGCAATGCAACCATTGTTTGGATTTTAGTTTCAAGTTCTCAAATTCTTTGTTGAAGCATAAAAATAACTTTATTTTTTTCTTCAATCATCTTATCTTTTTCCTTGAAGATAAGCATAAATTTATCAATTTTTTCTTCAATTGCTTGATCAATATCAGCTCTAACAGCCATTGTTTTAGCACGAGTATCACTAGTAGATGAAGAATCTGATGGTACTTCACTAACTAATTCGCTACTTACTTCTTGGTGTAAAGCAGAGAATTCATTTTTCAAATTCTCAATTTCTTCTTTTGCTAAAAGAACTTTGTTAGCAACTTTCTTATAAGAAAGTTTTCCACCTTTAACATATCTATCAATTGTTCTTGTAGATACTCAAAGTTCAATAGCAGCTTTTTCTCTAGTAATTCAATAAGTTTTCATCACACATAAAATATCCTAAATAAAATTATAATGGCTTATCCAAATCAAATTTAGATAATTCAGGCCTCTGCATGTTGCCAAAAAATGACTTAAAGAAAGAAATTAAAAATATTCCTTGCAATAGTCACAAAAAGTTAACAACCAAGACAAGAACCATAGTTGTTGTCTTCATCCATAAAACAGTTACCTCTCATTTTGAAGAAAGATTTTGGAATCCAATAAGAAGAGCCAATCACAAAAAGACAAAAAACAAAATCAAATATATCCAAAATCACAATTTCATTATTTTAATAGTTTACTAAGTAAAGAATATGCTAAAGATACTACTACAGAGATTATCAACACTCTTACCCAATCTTCAGAAAGAGTAATAGTAGCAATATCTTTATAATTAGCATTAATATAATATTCAAAGAAATATAATATTCATATGTTAATCACAATAGAGATAAGTCAAAAACTTAACCATCTCAAAGGGAAACTCACTAAATTGATAATTTTTTTAAGTCAGAAATTAACAATCCAAAAAATAAAACCAAGTATAAAATAAGCTTCAATTTCATTAGCAGTTGAAGTTTGTATAGACATTCAAAAATGATAATAATTCAATCAATACAAAATTCCTGCATTGATAAGAATTGATAATAAGATATCCTTAAGGAACTTTCGCATCTACACAAAAAATTTAAAAGACATTTAGTCGACACAAATATACACAAGTGTCTACTAATTTCAACTGGATTTTAGTGCAATCCTTACTTGAAATTCTCCCCTATTTCAATATATACACTTACTAATAATATTTAACCTCTCCTAATATACTTGTGATTGAACAAATAAAAGCACAACTATCTCAATCTATCAATCTCCAAAATAAAACTGGAGTATTTTTCTCAGCATTCGATGCTCAAGGACAACTTCTAGCATCAAACTGAGTAATAAAAACAGATAGAACATTAGAGAATATTCTTCAAAGTTTCTACAATGGAATTATACAAAAAATTGAAACCCAAGTAAAAAGTATAATCTTTGATATTGTTGAAGAAATAAGATTACAAAACGATCCAAATGCATTAAGA
The DNA here is from genome assembly GCA_946405785.1 of uncultured bacterium. Taxonomy (GTDB): domain Bacteria; phylum Patescibacteriota; class Gracilibacteria; order Absconditabacterales; family Absconditicoccaceae; genus HOT-345. The sequence goes on from CAMJIH010000001.1 coordinate 87,019, forward strand.
AATATACCTTTAGATCAATACTGATTATTTCTTGTAGAATGAAATGGACAAAATAGTTGAGTATTATTACCTAATACACAATGAGCAACAAGAATCCAAGAAGCATTTTGAGCAATAAAAAAGAAATATAATCTTAATGGACAAGTTTCAGTATTTGTATTTAAAACTAAGAAAATCACTGTTCAACTTTAATCAAAAAAAACAATATAAAAAAGTAGATAACATGAGTTATCTACTTTTCAGTTTAATTAAATTCTTATCTTTTATATACTTTTATCTTCCATACTCATTCTGGTAAAGCATTTTGTCTTATCCAAGGATTAAGATATCTAATCTCTGCATAAGTATATCATTTGCCTGCAGCCCAAACAGCTAAATCATCAGTCTTACCAACTTCTACTTCAACAGTATTAGGTGTTGTATATTGACTTCACCACTTACTTACATCAAAATAACGACTAGGATTCTTATACACTTCTTTAGCAGCTATAATTCTGAAAATATATCTAGAAGTCTCATTATTTAACCAAAGATCATAGAAAGAACTCTGATACTGAGTTGCCATATCTTTAGCAATACCACTAATTCCTCTATTATATGAAGCCATAGCTAATGTCCAATTTCAAAATTTCTCATATGCTTTCTTTAAATATTGAATTGCAGCATCTGTAGCTTTTTCAGCATTATATCTTTCATCAATATATTCATCAACTCTTAATCAATAAGTTTTAGCTGTTGATGGCATAAATTGCCAAATTCATGCAGCTCATGCAGTACTAACAGCTGTTTCTCTTAATGAAGATTCAGCAATAGCTAAATAAAAAATATCCAAAGGTAATCATGCAGCTGATAATTTCTTTTCAATCATAGGCCTAAAAATTCCTGCTCTTTTCCAGTTCATTTGTACTTGAGCTTCATCCAATCTTACAACAGCTAATTCTCTATCAAATCTTTCAATATTAAATTGATGAAGACTATCAAAAGGAACAGCTTCTCAAGCTAATGTTTGTTTATATAAATCTGATCAAAAAAGACTCCATCAGAATGCATATTGCATTATTCCTATTGTTCATAGACCAAGAACAACTAATGCAGTCATAATAAAACTTTTTTTTCTAATCATTGTTTTCATCACCTAAACACAAAAATATAAAACTATAATTGAACAAGATTATACCATGCTGTTGTATTTTTACTTTCTTTTACGTTCCATGTTTGAGCAGGTTCTGTTAGTCTAATAGTTCATTGAATAATATTACCATTAGATGCAATAAAGTTTACTGTTCAAACTTTAGCATCAGTGGCAAAATCATATAAATCACCATACCAAACAAAACTTTCATCTCAAATATCAAATACTGTCATAGCAGTCTTTTTTAACATATATCTAACTCATAATAATTCTAGATATCCTTCTTGAAAGAATTGATTCTTTAGAAGATTGCCATCAAGTAAAACTGCATAAGAGTTATCAATATCTCATGAAGCAAATCCTCAATCACTATTCTTTACAGAGGAAAGAATCTCATTTTTTAAACTTCAAGTATTTAATCAAGTATTGATAGTATGTTTTAATTGAAATCTATAAAACAAAAGTGCTGCTTCATATCTTGTAAGAGATCCTTCAAATGAATTAATATCTCATTTATCTAAAATTCATAGCTCTCCTGCTTTAATAAAATAATTAGCCCACCAAGGATTAGTTGTTTCATCCAAACGTTTTCCTTCATATAATCTTATTAACATAGTAATAAATTGAGATTTAGTCATAACAGCATTAGGAGAGAATTTTCAGTTAGCTCATTGCATTAATCATAATTGACATACTTCTTTTATACTATTTACTAAATTAGGATCAGCATCTTTCAAATCAGTAAAATCACAAGATGGATTTTCTTCTAATGGTGTTGTATAACCAAGAGCTTTAGCAAATTGTAAGAACATTTTAGCTGCCTGTTCTCTTGTTAAATATTCAAATGGCATATAAGAATTAATATCTTTTGCAGTTGTTAACCCATTATCTCTCATCCAATTAATAGCTTCTACAACTTCTGGACTATTTAAAATACTTAATGAAGTTGTTGGTCAGAAATCAACTCATGACAAAACTCAAGAATAATCTTTCTCTTCAGTTTGTTGATTATTTGTTGTATTCTCTGTTGTTTGAGTTTGTTTATTGCTCTCTTCTGGAACATAACTAATAGGATTCTGATTAATAAGAGATAGTTGTTGTTTTGCAGCACTATTAAGATTTGCATCTAATACAATCTTCTTAAATCTATAAATTAATAATGCAATTTCTCTTCTAGTTACAGGTCTATCTAAGCTATTAACATCAGATTCATTACTTAAAGCAATACTCTTAGCTTTTACAAAATAAAGAGTCCACCATGGAGTAAAATCTTCACTACTCAAACCTCATTCTAAGATTCTTATCAACACAGTTAAAGCTTCTGCTTTACTCAATGATTTCTGAGCTAAGAAACTACCATTACTTCATCTAAAGATTCAATATGAACAAGTATCTGTTATATATGAAGCTAATGATGAATCAAAAGTATCAGCATCTGAGAAACTACAACTAGTATTTTTTACATCCTTAGGATATCCTAAAATAATATAAGCTTGACCAATAATTTTAGCAGCTTCTTCTCTTAATAATGGATCATCAGGTCTATAATCTGTTAAATTATCATATTTTGTTAATCCATTATTATACATCCAATAAAGTGCTTTATCTATTTCCTCTCCTCATTCTAATTCTGCATAAAGAGTACTATTTTTTTCTTCTTCATTAGAAGATGTTTCAGTAGTTTCAATAGTAGTTACTTCATTAGCACCAGTTGAAACAACTTCTGAAACGCTTCCTGTAGAACTTTCAGAAACACTGCCACTAGCATTTTCACTAGCTGCTTTTAATGCATCTAAATCTAAATTCTGATCTCAAGATTGTATAATAATTTTCTTAGTAGCAGCATCGATAATAACTTTCTGTCCTTCGGCATAAGTTGAAACTCAGAAATATAAACCAGAGAAAAAGCATAAAGCTATCATAATTTTTATTGTTGTTTTCATTTTCTAATCCTCCAAAAATAAAAAGAAGAATATTCTTATAAAGATTAATAATATAACTGTCCTTTTCAAGTAAAAAGAAAAGAGGGTGATTATTCTCACCCCCCATATATAGATTGGATTGGATATTTCCCCTCACTTTTGAGGACAACAAGAATATAATGATATAAAATAAAAAGTCAAGAGTATTTGATATATACCAAAAATATGAGAAAAAGATTATTAAAACTAATTAATTTAAATCACAAATTATAACTACAGCTATTGATTTTTTTAAAATCTTTTCTAAGATAAAGAAAGTTTTATTTATTATCCTATATAATAATGAAACAAGTACTGTACATCCACTGATGAACATTAGCCAAAAATAATGATGAGCTTTATGAAACCATGAAAAATTGGGAGATAAATCCTTTTGAAGAAAAAAAGAGATGGAGAAAAACTTTAGAAAAAGAACTTCCTGAATATCAAGTTATCAAACCTGAAATGCCAAATAAAGAAATGGCATGTTATAAAATCTGGAAACTACGATTTGAAAAGCATTTTCCTTATCTAACAGGAGAGGAAATTATTCTTGTTGGACATTCTCTTTGAGCAATGTTTTTATTAAAATATCTTAGTGAAAATAAGTTTCCTAAAAAGATTAACCAACTTCATTTTGTATCAGCTGCTATAGATGATCAATGACTTCCAGAATGAGATAATTATCTTTGAGACTTTGAATGTAAAAAAGAAAACATAAAAACGATCCAAGATCAATGTGATAAAATATGGATCTGGCATTCAAAAGACGATCCTGTAGTTCCATTCAGTCATAGTGAAAGACTAGCAAAAGAACTTCCAAACGCGAATTACATGATTTTTGAAGACAGGCAACATTTCAATCAAGAACATTTTCCAGAACTTATTGAAACAATAAAAAATAATTAAAAAAATGCTTTTCAAAAAAAAGAGGTTATAAAACATAGGTATAAAGCCAACTTTTTAGAGCAAAAATGCGATTTCTCTTGATTTTTTTTGATTTTTGACTATATTGCGCCGCGTTTTATTTAAGATAAAAGAAAAAGTCATAAAATTTTGTGTTTTTCCCCCTTTTGGAGTATAATTACAATGAATATGACTTTTATCTTTTGAAACAAAAATTATGACAGAACAAATTATTGGAAATTCAGTGCTTGATAAATACTTTGATGAGACAACAATGTCTCTTCATCTAAAAGTAAACAGACCTATTTTAAGAAAGAAGTGAACTCCTGGAAACTGGAATCCTGTTGTTGATCCTAATGAGATTATGACAAAGGAAATGTTTGATGATCTCATTGATCAACTTTTTAAAGAAGTTGAAAATAGAGATGATGCTTTCTTAGAAATTAATAGAGAACTATCTAAAGTACTTCAAATTGGTCCATATAGAATTGTTATCGTATATCCTGCTCTTTCAGATGGATTAGAACTTACAGCAGTTAAGCCTGTAAAGAAGATGACAATCGAAGAATATAATCTTGATAAAGACTTATTTGATTTATTAAGAAATAAATCAAAAGGTATTCTTGTATCTTGAGCTCCAGGTAGTGGTAAATCAACATTTACTGCAGCATTAATTGAATTATATCATAAAGATAATCATATTATCAAGACTATTGAATCTCCAAGAGATCTTATGCTAGATGAAGATATTGTTCAATACTCATTCACATATGGAAGTCATGATGAAGTAAGAGATATTCTCCTACTTTCAAGACCTGATTATACTATCTATGATGAAGTAAGAAATAAACCAGATTTCGAACTTTATAAAGATCTTAGACTTACTTGAATTGGACTTGTTGGAGTTATCCACGCAACAAAACCAGTTGATAGTATCCAAAGATTTATTGGAAGTATCGAAATGGGTATTATCCCTCAAGTTATTGATACTGTAATCTTTATTGAAGGATGAAAAATTACTGAAGTATTACAACTAGAACTTACTGCTAAAGTACCTGATGGTATGCTTTCAGAAGAACTTGCTAGACCAGTAATTGTAGTATCAAGTTTCATTCAAAAGAAACCATTATATGAAATCTATACCTTTGGAGAACAAGTTGTAGTAATGCCTATTGGTTATGAAGAAGATTGATCTCCAAAGACACCAGCAAAACAACAAATAGTATCATCATATGCTAAAGAAGGAATCCAAAGAAAATTACAACAATTGCTACCATGTGATTTCCATCTTAGCGTAAAATGAAATGAAATAGATCTCTATATTCCTGAATATTATAAAGGTAAAATTATAGGAAAATGAGGTAGTGCAATAACAAATCTAGAAAAAGAAATTGGTCTTTGAATTCATGTAAGAACATTTAATGAATTACCTCTTCTAGATGTTAAAGTAGATATTGCATGAGGAGAAAGAAAGAATGAACCACTTATTATCTCTTTACCAGAAAGCTTTAGAAACAAAACAGTTCCACTTCTTGTAGATGATGGATTAATCTATGCTAAAGCAGATAATAATGCGAACATTGTTATTAATAGCAGACAAACATCATCATTAATAAAAAGAAAAGGATTTGTTGTGGTAAACACAGAAGAATAAATTTTATTTAAAAATATATCATTTCAATGAACAACTTCAGATTTACAAAAATTATTGCTGGAGTAAGTCCTACTCTTGCCAAAGAAACTGTGCTTTCAAAAGTTATTAACATGGTTGATGCCTTTAGAATTACTCTTTCAAAAGGATACGATGACAACAACAAAAAATACATAGATACATTAATGAAACTTGATAACAGTAAAACAGTTATTCTTGAGACAAAGTGAATTGATATAAGAATTAAAAATACAGGAGATATTGCAGTAAAAAAATGAGAAACTTGGACTGCAGAATTTTCTGATTATGCACAAGAAGGAACAACAAAAATCTATATAGATTATCCTGAACTATGAAATGTTAAAGAAGGAACCGTAATTACATGTCAACAAAGTAAAGTTCAATTTAAAATAAAATCTACAAAAGACGATACAGCTGAAGTAGAAATCATTGATGCTGGTAAAGGTAAAATCATTCAATATGACAGAATCCTTTGTAGAGAATTAAATAACTTTGATGAAGATGAAATCTCAGAAAAAGATAAAAAAGATATTCTTCGAGGATTAGAATATGGTTCTCACGTATTAGGAGTATCATGTACTAATTCAGCAAATCATATTAAGAGTGCTAGAGAATTCCTAGAAAACAATAATGCTAAAGATATGAAAATCTTTGCAAAGATTGAAACAGAAAACGGATTAAAGAACTTAGACGAAATCATCGCAGCTGCTGATGGTATTATCTTCGGATTTGATGCATTTCCTTCTCTTAAAAAGAATGATGTAATTGATGTTATTAGAAAAGTTAAAAATGAAGGTAAACCTATTCTCTTAACAAAAGTTGCTGTAGAATATGGACAAGATTTTGAAAAAGCTTTCTGAGAAGAAATATTAGACTTCAGTAAAGAAGCTGTTGATGGAATTATGCTTGAAACATTCCTTATCGAAGAAGAAGTATTTGATGCTATCGAAAAGACTGGTAATATTCTTTCAGATATCGAAACAAAACTTAATGATAAAGTACTTGAAAGATTTGAAAAAGAATGAGATTTTGAAGTAAGAGATTATATTATCTATAACGCATTCAGAAGTTGAAATGAACTTTGAATCAAAACTGCTATCTGTTTTACAGAAAACGGATATACAGCATCTAGATTCTCATCATTAGCTCCAAGAATTCCTGTTATTACATTTACTCAATCAAAAGAAACTTACAGATATTTAAGTCTCGTTTGGTGAGTTAAAGGATATAAGATATCTCAATCATTCAACTATGAGAACTTAAAAAAGATCTGAAAAGAAATGATTAGAATGATTTTTAAAGGAAACATCTCACTTGATGATAAAATTCTTATTCTTCAAGCAAATGAAACAATTAATACTGAAAAATGAGATATGATTAACGGTATTGAACTATATAATTTCAAAAATATCTAATAAAAATAGGAGTTCGCTCCTATTTTTTTTATTAAAAAAATTTTTTAACTCAATTTCTATGCTTTAATATTGAAAATAAAAGCTGAATCGCTATCTTACTAATTGAATTTTTTTAAATTTTGTTATAGTCACATGGTAAAAATAGATGCTTCAAAAGTAAAAAAATGAACTGTTCTAGAAATGGACGGGCAACTTTTCGTAGTATTAGATCTTTCTTTCATGCAAATGCAACAAAGACAAGGTTCTTATACTTATAAAGTTAGAAATTTAGCAACTAATGGAGTTCAAAACGTAACAGTTAAATCAGGAATTACATTGGATCAAGCTGAAATTTCTACACAAAACGCTGTATATCTTTACAACACAGGAGATACTTACTCTTTCATGGAAAATGATACATGAGAGATTCACGAAATCCAAGCTGATACTATTGAAGATATTACAGGATACCTTAAAGATAATCTAGATGTATATCTACAAATCTATAACGGAAATGTAATCAACGTTATCCTTCCTTCAACTATTACTTATGTAATTAAAGATACAGTTCCTGGAATTAAAGGAAATAGAGCTCAATCAGGAACAAAACCTGCTACTCTTGAAACAGGTATGGAAATCCAAGTTCCTTTACATAAAGAAATTGGAGACACTGTAACACTTAATACATTAACTGGAGGTGTTAGCTAATATATAAGAAATATTTTTTGTTAAGAGGAGCTCTTCATGAACTCCTCTTTTCAAATGAAAAGAATTCCTTATAACAAAAAAGAATTTATATATCAAAAATAGATGAAGCTCTGTTTTGCACCAATGGATTGAATTACTAACTGAGCAACTCGTTATATAACCGAGAATATTTTTGAGCAATATAAAGAAAAAGAAGATACACTACAAACACGAACAGAATTTATGAACGCAGATGGATTTGTTATTAACCCATGATGAGTAGCGAAACACCTTCTAACAATCCAAACAAAAAACAAACCAATAGCTCAACTCTTTTGATGAAGAAAAGAAAATCTATTAAAAGCTACTTCACTATTAATAGAAAATTTCAAAGAAAATTTTTCTTGAATAGAATTAAATACATGATGTCCATCGAATACGGTTATGAAATGTTGAGGAGGAAGTGATATGCTAAAACATAGACCAGAAACTTTAGATATTATTAAAGAACTTTCAAACATTCTAAAAGACTCTTGATTGACATTCTCTGTCAAATCCAGAGCTGGATTAAATGAAGAAGATAAAAAAGAACAACTTTGATTCTTAATTGAAGTCTCTAAATATACAGATCTTTTAACTGTCCACTGAAGAACATTAAAGCAACTCTACATGTGAGAAGCAGACTTTTATTTTATTAAAAAAGTAAAAAAAGAAGCATCTTGTCCAGTAATAGCTAATGGATGAATTACTAGCTATGAACAAGCATCAGAAAAATTTAAAGACTTTAATTGAATAATGATTGGTCAATGAGCTATAGGAAATCCTTGGATATTTACTAAACATCAACCAACATTAGACGAAAAAATAGACACAATAAAAAAACATTTATCATTAATGATAACAACAGAATTTCGGTTTGAAAAATATATTAAACCAATGAAGAACTATACATTTCCACAACCTACTATTAAAGAATTAGAACATTTAGAAAAAGGCATTGATTATAATACTCCTTATCATTCAATTGTTGAATTTAGAAAATATGCATTCCAATATCTAAAAGGAATACCATGTTCTCGTGAAATAAAACAATGAATACTCCAAAAGAAGACATTCAACGAAATGTTAGAAATTTTATCTCTATTAAAGAATAAGTAATAGATGAATTACGAATGTTTTGATCATTGAGATAAAAAAATATTTCTAGTAGACATGAAAAAAGAGCTAGATAAAAATTTTTCTGAACTTTTTGATAAAGGAATAAGAAAATATTTAAGTCAAAAGAAAAAAATAGGAATCTTGATCAATAAAAAAGGATTTGATTCTTGAATTATCTGTCATCATTGTTGACACATTCCACAATGTGATCGCTGTTCTATTGCTGTTAATTATCACATCCTTCCTAGCTGAGAAAAGATTTGAATCTGTCATATCTGTAAAAAACAATACATCTACCCTAAAACTTGTGAACAATGCTGAAGTGAAGAAATTAAAGAATATGGATTAGGAACTCAAAAATTAGCAACAATATTAAAAGAACAATATTGAGCAGAAAGCTTAATTATCGAATCAGAAACCGTTAATTCAAAAAATAAAATAGAGAAATTCGAAAATAAATTAACAGAATTCTCTAATGATTGAATCACTCCTATTTGTATCGGAACATCATTATTAACTACTCCAATAAAGAATCGAAACTTTGATCTTTTAATCTTCCTTGATGCTGATATTGGACTAAATATACCGGACTATAATGCTAATGAAAAGAACTTCTATTTCCTTTATGAAGCATTTACAAAACATTCATGTAAAAGTTTTATAGTACAAACATTAAACCCAGAACAATATAGTATTCGCTCAGCATGTAGACTTAATAAAGATGAATTCTTCTCTATAGAAAAAGAATTCCGCCAAGCAAATAATTATCCACCATTCTGAGAAATGTGTCTTATCTTATATAAAGATGAAATCGAAGAAAAACTTTATAATAAAGTAGATCAACTCTATAAAGAACTGCTTTATCTCCAAGAAAAATATCAATTAAAAGATATGGAGATTTTCACAACACCTCCTCTAATTTATAAAGTATTCTGAAAATATAGATACAATATCATCCTAAAATGAAAAGAAGTTAGAAACTTCATGGATATCGTATATACAAAATTATCCCTCAATAAAAAGGGATTCAAAATTAATTGGATGCCAGAAACAATGGTTTAGATTTCTAAACAAACTATATTTCAAGAAGGATCTTCAAATTCTAATCTATATGCAGTTAATTGCATAGGAGAAGAACTTTCTTTTCCATAAAGATAATCTCAAACGATAGGTAATCAATGAGAACTTAAATGATATCTAATTTGATGAGTTCTCCCTGTAAATATCTGTAAATACAATTTAATTTGTTTATCAGATATTTTTTCTATTTTTTCAATTTGAGTAATTCACATTTTAGGAGTCATATTAGGAACCTTTGCTTTAACAACTTCTTGGATAACATAAGGAAGTTTTCATTCTATCTTTCCTAAAAATACTTTTCATTCAGGTAATATTTCAGAAACCGCACGATACCATTTCTTTAATGGTACAACATCTTTTTCTTCAAGACTTTCTGATTCTGATTTTCTTTTAAACAATTCCTTAAAATGAGCTAATCCTTTTTCAGTTTTAGCAATAATCATTAAACCATCAGTATCTTTATCTAACCTATGTAACAATCCAGCTCTAATAAAATTTCAGACGCTAGGTAAAGCCGAATAACGATGATATAAGAATCAAACAACACTTGGTATTAAGATATCCCAAATACTATTAGGATGAGATAAAACTCATTTAGGTTTATTAATAACTAAATAATCATCTTCCTCTTTTACTATTGGAATATCAATATCTGGAGCTTCATCAAGAATAACAGGAGAAATAAATCTTTCTAAATCATCTATTTCAATAATATCTCCTTTCTTCAATTTATTTGATTTTTTAACAGCTTTTCAGTTAACAAGAACTCAACCTCTTTCTATAATATGATGGAAAAAATTTCTTGAATAAGAAAATTGCTTCGTTAACCACGTATCAATTCTTTCAGATTCTCCTTCAAATACTAAAGAAACTTTTTCCATAATAATCAACTATTAAAAAAGACCGACTAGCCGTAACAAAGTGTATCATCTCTCCTTAACGGAAAGGTGGGTAGCTCCTCACTATCCATACAGATAGGATTTTCGGCTCCCAGGTATAAGTTGAGATTTTTGATAGTAAACTTCACTGCGAGATAGTCAGCCTACAATTTTTTTAAAGATTAACTTTCTCATTTCAATATCTCTTTATTTTCACATCTCTGAAATAACCCATTTTACAACATTAGGGAGGTTCTCCTCTGTTAATTTCTCAGGATAATTTCTTAATAACTCTTTTACACGGCTACTTTCAAATCAGAAATTCTGTAATGATTTAGTAACAGATTTAAATAGCTTTTGATCCTGATCAATTTGAACTGCTTCAAATATCTTAACATTATCTTTTAACTCTAATACAATCTTTTTAGCCATTTTAGGACCAACACCTGGTATAGATTGAAAGAATTTTGCATCTAAATTATCTACAGCATCTTTTAATTCATTTAATGGTAATTGAACAATTTGAAAAGCTGTCTTAGGTCAAACTCATGAAACTTTTAACATCATTTCAAATACTTCCTTTTGATCATAACTATCAAATGCGAAATATCAGAAAGTTTTTCTTTGATCATCAAAATAAGGATAAACAAAGAACTCTCCTTCCTTTTTTTCTCAAGAATACATTACTTGAATTCAAAAAGAAGAATTAACTAAAAAAGTTTCTTTACCTACAGTTTTAACATTTCACATAAAATAATGTAACATTCTTATATATCAAATATAAATATTATTTTCCCATAAGTTCTTTTATAAGTCTTAATCATTCAGTAGAAACTTTAAACTTTTTATCTCATAAAAGAAGATCTTCATTTCCTGGATATCATTTAATAATTTCTGCCAATCTATTGAGTACTGCAACATTATCAGGCAATGGATAACTATGAACTTTTTCTTCTACAGTTTGTTTCTCATCCATCACTTGTTTAAAATCTTTTTCTGCTAATTTCTCTGCCAGCTTTTCTTCAAATCAACGACGATCAACTCACTCTTTATATTCTAATTCACTCAATCTTTTTCTAGCAAACTTAATATCTTCAACAGCAGGAATATCTTCAGGCATTGTTCATCATAATTCTTGGATCGTTTGTCTAATCTTTTGCCCTACTTCAAAATGAGCTCTACTAGCATTATCTTGTCATTTAATTGATTCTCTCTTAATCTTGGCTTCAGCCTGTGTTGCACGAAAAAGGTTAGCAGCTAATTCTTCACTATTCATATGATCCAAAATATTATCCTCAGGATCAAGACGCTTTTTCTCTATAATTTCTTTCTTCTTTAATCCGTATAATCCTAGATATCAAGAATCATAAAATGTTGCATAATCACTAACTCAAGCACCTCTAGCGGTTTTAAATAGTTTCTTATTATGTTTTGTAACTTCATCTCTAAGCTCCAATCTTTTTTGATCTTCAAGATACTGAACAGACAACTCTTGCTGCCTAGTTTGTAAAGCAAAATAACTTTGTCACAATGCTACAATTTCTTTATTAGGATCAGCATTCTGAATAATAAGATAACATGCATAACGACTTAATTTTCGATTTTTAATTGCTCTTTTTGCTCAAGAACCAATACTAACTTCCTCAGAAAATTCACTAAAATGGTTCTTTGTGGTCTGTCAACTTTTTACACATGCCGTTTCAGCCTTTTTTATTACTTTTGAAAAATTAGTAAAATCAGAATACTCCAGAACTCTTGCTAATTCTCTAGCATGCCAATATTCCTTTCAGTATTCATTAACTCTCTTAATTTTTTCAAAAACCTGTTCATCCATAACGAAACATAATATGGAATAAAACATAATATGTTATATAGAGAAACTACTTGTTTTGTCAAATATAAATAGTTTCTGTTGAAAACTAAAAGGATTTTATTATATTCACTCTTGCTAAGAAAAGATGGTATGGCGGGCTTAGCTCAGTTGGTTAGAGCATCTGATTGTGGTCCAGAGGGTCATGGGTTCGAATCCCATAGCCCGCCCCATGTAAATATTAAGGGTATTAGCAATAGCTAATGTCTAATATAATCTAGTAAAATAGCAGCTTAATGCTGTTATTTTTTTAATTTAAAAAGTAGAATGATGTAACATTCTACTTTAAACTATATAATATTTATTAAGATTTTATTCTTTTACACAAAACAATACCTTTGCAAATAAAGGATCTAATTTTATTGCTTCTACAGCACCTTCAGATCACCATTCTGAAGTTTTTCAAGCATTAGCTGTTTGATTACTTCATGCCAAATTATAATCAGAATCTCACTTATTTGTTGTACCATCCTGTACATTTTTTACAGCAAGAGTTGTACTAGCACTCAATCACTGAGTATCATAACCACCATATAGAATTTTATGAGAATGCTTAGGTAAATTCTTTTGTTCAATCTTGAAACTCTCATTTCCTCATAATTTCATTGATGTTCACTCATCTGTTTGTAAAGGTATTATATATCTATCTTTTCATCATCAAGTCCATTGAGTCCACCCTTTAGGACATGGGTTACCCTCACTTCAAGCATAAATAATAACAGTTCATTTAGGAATTGTTGAATCTTTTAAATTAGCATTCACTGATGACGTAAATCATCCCATAGCTTCTATTAAACCATTCCACTTTGCTTGTTCTAATACCCTGTTAGGTGGATCAATTCTCAAACCACTAAGTGTAAATTCAGCAGCAAAAGCACCAAGAAAGAATACTCAACAAACAGCTAGTCATGCAAATATTCATTTCCATGTAGATTTCTCAAAAAACGAATTTTTCATTATTATATATTATTAAATAAAAGTAAACATTATTCACAAAAAGCCGCATTAACACTTCATTCCACTACAAGCACAATATAAACTACATTCAAGCAAATTCATATATAATCTTATCTCTAAAAATAAACTTATTATACTTATATCACACACATCTCTTACATTATTGTGATCATCAGTACACCAGTAATGATTATCAGCATCACGATACCACAAACCTCCTAAACTTTATATTAGATTAAGATCCCTTTCTTTGAGAGGATTAATTATCTATTTTTAGATTTCATTGATCATCAACTGTTCCTACCACAGTTATAGAACTAGGCACACAATCTTCATGTTCAATACCATTTTCATCTTTTCGAGTTGTTGTTTCATCACAACATCGCCAATTTCTAGCATCATCTTCACAATATTGACCTTGTTTACATTGTACTAATGTAAGATTCCATTCTTTACAATAATTTGGATCATCTGTAGTGAAAGTAACTATATCACCATGAACTCAACTAGTTGGTTTACTAAGACTCTTATAGTGAACATATCATTGTCATTTTATTCAATCTCATGGAAGTGTAAAGTAAACCTCTAACCAAGGATTAGTCCATGTCCTTTCATCTCAATGATATACTCAATTATTAAATACACTTATATGGTGATTATTACGATCTATTAGAATAGAATCATCATTTATTTCATTAACACACAAGACATTAGGATTTACATTATCTGTTCAACCTCTACAACCAACACTCTTACAATCCTTTTTTACCCCTCAATTTTCACACTTCCACTCTACATGATCCAAACGACCCCTATCATAAATTTTATTAAATTCTATCCGAGTTCAAACATCACAATACTTATAAATATTACTTCAAAGTAAACAACTATCATAAGCTGATGTCCCTTCTCCATATGCATCAGCACACCACTGAGGAGACTTCCTTCGATTCCAAGTAGAACCATCAGGTTTTCAACATTCAGGATCCTTAGCACATTCTGCTCCTTCCTTACATACACACTTTCCATCCTTATATTCATAATTCTCTTTACAAACATAAGCACAAGGTTGACCATCAGCTTCCGCTTCTGATGCATACAACTTATTACCTTCAGTTGGTTCTTCATTCAATTCACTAAATCTTCATCAAGCAGCAGGTTGAGAATTGTCTGGTTTTGGATCTGTTGGACAACTAAACTGTATACATTCACCATCAACATATTTATACGCAGGATCACAAATTACAGAACAAGGATGTCCTACAGCCGCACTATATGATGAATATAACTCATAATCAGCCTCTTCAGTTAACCAAGTGGTTGGTCAAACATTCACAGTATTAGGAATAGGATTTTGACATGTATAAGAATCATCTCAACATGAATCATAAGCACAACTATCATTACTACAATCCCAATGATATTTACCATCAGTTCATGTAGTAACTTCAGAAGGAGTTCCAGATTGACATTGACCATAAACATTACCAGAACCATCTGTATACACATCATTTTTACACACCGGATTCTCATAACAATATTCATGACAAGTATGATAACCAGCATCACAAGCATATTCACAATAATTATTAGTAGGATCTCAATCTCCTATACGCGTATAGTATAACTTTCATGGAAGATATCATCCTTCACCTTCATCAGAAAATACGTTTTCATAAGGTCACTCCTTTATATGAGCATGATCAAGATTTGGACGGGGTCCAAAACATTCTGTTGTGATTTTTGTTTTTGTACAACCTTTTCTATAGGTCCACCAACTATATTCATTATCACAAAACATACATCGAGTTGAATCTCATCAAAAAGTACCAGGACATTTCCAAATCCATCAATGAGGTGAAGTATTATCTATAAGTTCATCAACCCTAATTGTTTCCGGTTGTTTATCTTCCACTACAGGAGGACAATTCTTTCCTTCAGTACAATTATTTTTTGGTGTATATTTACATTTTGGATGTACTTCATCACCTATATATTCTGGTCAACATTGTCATTTTATAGCCTCTCACTTAACATAAGCAAAACAACTTGCACTATATTTAGGATCATTATTATATCACTTACAAGTCCATATTGCCAAATACCTTGCAGGATAAGCATAATAACCATGATGGAACTGGAACACTCCATCAACAAAGTAATTAATTTCAATCTCATTACTTATCAAATCAAATCCAGCATATCACTTATCACTTGAACACAAATCAGATGGATTCAAAGAATCAACTAGCTGTCAATTCTTGGATCCACATTTACCTACTGCTGGAGGTGTACAATCATCACCATCCCTTGTATAATCTTTAGGACAAGTCCATTCACAAGCACCAAGCTTATCAGGAGTTGTATTAACATACGTCCAACTCATTTTCCTTGCTACCCACTTATTTCATTCAAGAGTTCAAGCACTAACTCATTTAGCAAGAGATGCTCACTTAATTGCATATGATCACAATGTTCCAGTACATACCAAATCGGCAGTATTTGAAATACATCTTGGTTGTCCGCCTATCAACTCCAAATGAGAATCAGTAGGACATTTACAAGATTTTCAATCTTTAACAAATCATATTTTTGGATTACAAATCCATTCACAACTTCCAGATCAATTTGTTCATTTTGTAGTATACCAAGAAGCATCTTTAGCAGCTATCGTATAACTATAAGAAGACTTTCCATCAGCACTCTTATATGAAAAAGAAATATCGGGTTGAACCCTATTTGTACATGCTGCACAAGATCAATTATCTCAAGGATAATCTCATCATGGAGAATACGTTCATATTGCACATTCTATACACTTATTTCCTGTTTCTGTACCATTATAAGAATACATATATCAAGAAGCACACTCAAAATCACAACCATATTCACCAATAGAAGAGAATGTTTTAAAACTTCTAAAATATGGTTCTCCCGTTCAAGTTGTTCAATTCCACATAACTCATCAAGTAAAAACAAGTCATCAAGTTAATAAAAGAGATTTTGCAGATATTCAAACAGGAACTTCACATTGATTACATAACATAGCCTGGTTTCCTGTTTCTGTCCATCCTCATGTACCACATGCAGTACATCTACCTGCCTCAGTCTCAGCCCATTTATTGTACTTATATCATCAATGACACGCAAATTCACAGTCATTTATTCCTGTACCTGGAGAAATATAGCTTCAATTCAATAACTCAGAACATGCTATACAATTACCTGTAAACCATCATTTAGCACTTTTATGATTTGGATGATATCATACAGCACAAGTATAAGAACACTCTCTTTCTTCTACAGAATTAAGACTTGGAATTCACATATATGTCCAACTTAAATTAATCCACTCTCATCTTCATCCATTTGCATCTTCATCCCATCTTGGTTTTCCTTTTGTTTCTTCATGAAGTATTACAGATCCATCAAAACTACCTTCACAAACTCTAGCATCTACCTTAGATTCTGCACATAAAGCTTGCTCATTTGCATCAGATGACATTGGCATCCAAATCTTACCGTTACATCAACAGAATGCTCATAGTCAACCAGTCTGAACATAAGCAACAGTTCATCTAAATTTTTCAACAATAACTTCATCCGGACAAGTAATACCATCAGCTCCTCATTCAGAAAACTGCATAGTATTATTCTGAACTCATAATGCGCTTCTTACTCTCAATGGTCCTGCAGATCTAAAATCGAATGTCAATCTTGGTGTAGACGTATTTAATCAAAAACCATTCTTTACATTAACATAAAATCATGCATGTCATCACAGATTTCATCCATGTAACGCAAAACCACTATTCCCTGGAGAATATGCAAAAGCCTGAGCAACAGCACTACTATAGTGTCATCCTCAGTGAGTATTAATTCAACTTCATATTAAAAAAGTATATTTATCTCAATGGTTATTATATCACATATCAATTGAATTCCAATCCTGAGCATTAAGAGAACTCTTTCTAGATCACAAAGCAACAGATCTGTGTCAAGCCAAAGAACTATCAACACCTCAAATCATTGTAGAATCAGTATAATGAACAGTACTATTTCTTCATCAAATGATTACACCTCATGCAGAACTAGCTGAATTTTTCACTCATCAAATTGCTACAGCACTATCATTCTTTCCATTTCTAGTTCATGTATAATCTCAATAATCATCAAGAATTTCTTGACCTCTCATATTTAATACATTTCATGATCATCAAACCATTACACTTCAAACAACTCATTCTCAGAATGTGTTATATCAAATACCCATAGCATTTGCATTAATAGAAGAATTAATAAGTAACGCATTCAATTCAGGATCATATCTCATATTAACGGAAGTTGAAGATTTAGGATCTGTTACATACAAATACAATGAAGTCAAATATTCAACTGTATTAGCAACTCACGTAACTACGATATAATCTCAATCAACAAGATAATTAGGTTCTCATTCTGGTTCTGTTTCTGCAGCAAATCAGAACTGAGTCACAGTATAAGAAAAAAATAATACACTTAAGCACAAAAACACTAATGGAAGCCATCATGACATCCTAGTTTTCAACTTCTTTTTTGTTCTTAATGAATTCATTTTATGTATTTATTATTAAAAGCTCTACTCAATTTTAGAGTTTTTTTTAAATTTGTCAAAAAACGAACCAGTAAATAAACCCAAGAAAAATCATTATCATCTAATTTTCTAACGATATTAAGCCATTTGTCAAACAAAAAAATAAAAAATACCTTTACATAAAAGATATTTTCCATTTTTTGTATCAATTTTCAGAATAATTATCAAAGAAAATTACATATCATAGTATAATTTACCATCATATTGATTAGCTTCTTGAGATTCCTTAAAGAAATTTCACAACAAACTAGCTTTACTAAGAATCTTTCACATATATGTAAAAACATTTTTTGCTGTATATTGTTCTGCACCTCTTACATCCATAAATTTCAAAAGACCTGGTGCTGCAAATAGAAACAAAATAGTAAAGAACATTCATAAAATCATATATCTTATACTACTCCATGCAGCTTGAATCTTTTCGTTTTTTCAATTAGAAAAAACAAACAATATAATAGCTCTAAAAAAAGCATAAATACAACCCAAACAAATAATTAGAACAATTCATGCTAAAATATATAATACAACTTCTTCAAAAGAAGAATCGACAGCTGGAAGATTATACATTCCTTTTTTATTTTAATATAAAAGAAAAAATCCCATAAGGATTTTTTACTCTTTATCTGCATTCTTAGGTAAACTTTTTCTTTCTCTCATTTCATAGAATTTTTGGAAAAGAGCATCATTTGTTTCTTTGTATAACAATTTAGCAACTCTTTCAGACATTTGAGAACCTTTAGAAACCCAAGCTTTAATAGCTTCAACATCAGCTTCCAATTTATGATGCAATGGATCATATGAACCTAAAACTTCTTTATATCAAAACTTAGCAGGCTTTGTATGTTCAGTCAAAACAATTCTATAAAAAGGTCTCTTAGATCTTCCATGTCTTGATAATCTGATAGTTAACATGTTTAGAACTTCATAAAAAAACTAAAATCAAATACTACTTCAACTTTTCTTTTGAAGTATGTTCAGTATGTTTTCTACAATGCTTACAATACTTTTGTTGAGCAAGCTTTGGAGTAACAGCTTTATTAATACTTGTAAAATAATTTGTAGCCTTACATTCACTACAAACCATTGCAACCTTAATTACTCCACTTTTCTTTTTTGCGGCCATTTTACAACATTTGCAAATAAATAAAATATTTTGAATGACTTTTGAGATGATCTAATTTATTGGCACTAGGTAGACTCGAACCACCGACCTCGCCCTTATGAGAGGCGCGCTCTAACCTGCTGAGCTATAGTGCCATCACACATATTAAAAAAAATATGAGACTGATATGTCTTATAACTATTAGAAACTAAAAATCAACTGTTTTTCTTTAGAAAAAATCTCTTGCTATTTTTATTATAATCACTAGCAATTAATCTGAAATTTATATTAAAAAATCTAAATGAGCATTACAGAAAAAGAGCTAGATCACCTAGCAACACTATGTAAATTAAAACTTAATACTGAAGAAAAAGAAAAATTCTTATGAAATATGGATAGCATTATAAATTTCTTAGATGCTTTAAAAGTTTCTAAAAAATCAGATTATAATGAATGAAAAAAACTAAATTGTTTCAATTCTTGAGCATCATTTGAAAATCCGAAAAAACTATTAGAAAATAGTGCTCATCAAAAATGAAGTTTAATTGGAGTAAAAACATCATTCAATAAATAAAGTTTTTTATTCTTAAAAATAATAATACCATGGCACGAGGAATAATCGTCATTATCGCTTTCATTCTTTTAACAATGGTTAGAGTTGTTAATCAATATGAAAGAAAGGTTGTATTAACTCTATGAAAATTCAGTAGAGTATTAACTCCTTGATTAAACCTTATTATCCCTATTTTAGAACAAACTATTAGTGTAGATATCAGAGAAAAGGCTGTAGACTTACCATCTCAAGAAGCTATGACTAAAGATAATATCGCTTGTTGAGTAAATGCAGTAATCTATTATAGAGTTAAAGAAGATCAAGTTGATAAAGCAGTACTTAATGTAAAGAATCTTGATTATGCTATGACTCAATTTGCTCTTACTACTATGAGAAATATTGTTGGTCAATTTGAACTTGATGAATTATTAGCTAAGAGAGAAGAAGCTGCTGATAAAATTAAAACTATTGTAGATACAAAATCTGATTCTTGGGGAGTTGATATCCTATCTGTAGAATTAAAAGATATTAATATTCCTGATGATCTTAAAAGAACTATCTGAAAACAAGCTGAAGCTGAAAGAGAAAAGAGAGCTAAAATTATCACATCTGAATGAGAATTAGCTAGTGCTGAAAATCTCAGAAAAGCTGCCGTTATGCTTGCTGAAGCACCAGGTGCTTTACACTTAAGAACTCTTCAATCTATTAATGATTTAAGTTCTGATCAATCTAATACAACTATTTGGATGATTCCTATGGAAGTATTAGAAGCTATTAAATGATTTTGAAATTCTTCAAAATAATTAAAACGAACACAACAATAAAAATAAGAGTTCAAATGAACTCTTATTTTTTATTATTAAAGGAATTAATTAACTGGAACTCATCAAATCTTTTTCATAACTGATCAACTCATCATAGCACTAATTTCATTTCTTCATCCATTAGCTATTTCACCATTATCAACTCAATTAGGATTTGGAGCTATTCTGAATGGATAATCTTCAGGGATATAGAATCATTTTATCTTTGAAAGACATTTTTGAACATTAGATTGCCAATTAATTGGACTAGATGCATAAATCTTTCAATCTTCATTACCATATCTTGATAATTGTTTAATAGTGTGATAATTTCACAAATATTGATTATTTAATGTTAAAGGAATCAATCTTGCTCAGTTATAAGGATTATTATAAGCAACACGATCTCATCTATCGTTATTTCATACGTTACCGATGTTATTATCTGTAGATAAGAATCTTCCTAATGTAGATTCAGCAAATGCAATACAAATAACCATATCTCTATCAATATTCGTTCACTTTACAACTTCATCCCAGAATGCTAGACTTCTATATGTTCATACAGCATATGAATTAAGAAATGTTTGTGCTCTAGCATCAACAGTATCTCATTTAATTAATGCCAAATTAGATACATCAATAGGTCTAATCATTTGGTCATTAAAATACTTTAAACGATATTCTTCAGGAAGTACAGTATCTCTATCTTGTACAACACTTAAATCAAGAACAGTTAATGGATCAATAGCTACACCATCTTTAAAAAGAGAGAAAGTTAGATTAGCACCTTTTGAAATAAATCACGCTCATTGAGTTCAAGATTCTCATCAACTCTTTGCAATAACTTGTCCTCTTTTTACATAATCTCATTGTTCTACATAAATTGTACTAAGATATGCATATGTAGAAACATATCAATCAGTGTGCATAATTAGTAACCAATTCAAATTTCAAACTCAATTATTTACATAATAAACAACACCATCTCTCATAGCATAAACAGGGGTTCATTGTTCAACTGATAATTTAATTGAGAAATTCTTAAATCCATATTCTCTTTCAAAAGCAGGATCTTTAAAGATAGTTAATATTTGAGTAATAGGATATGTTGGCCAAGCAACAGGGCTATTCTCATTATCAGAACTATCAACATGATGATTCAAATCTGCAATTTTTGTTAATAATCAATTAGTTCATAAATATTTTCTTTGAGCAATATCAGCAACCATTCAATTAATTAAATTATGCAATTTTCATTCATCTCATGCAGTATCAAAATCAATATAATCTTGTAATTTTTTCTCACTATATAATTGCATAAAACTCATAAGATATGCTCTCTTTTGATCTAATTTTTGCATTTCTGTTTTATAATAATCAAGAGACTTTTGAGCAGAAACTTTTAATTCAGTTAAACGTTTAACAGTCTCTGTTTTTTGTTGTTCTTGAGCTGAAGTCTTTTGAAGTAAAGTATTAATTTGATTCAAAAGAATTCTTAATGTATCATCTCATGCCAACAATTGAGGCATAACATCAGATTTTACAAAAGTTTTTAACAAATCTACTTCATCTCAAGTATCATTATAAATTTCTCTTTCCATCTTATAAACCATAAAAAGAAGTTGACTAAGATATTTCTTTGCAACCTCTAAATGGTATTTAGTTTCATCCAAAATTTTTATATTTTTTTGCAATTCTTCTCTAAACTTATATAGAGTTTGAATTGTTGTTGTCATCTTTTGAGTAGAAGCACTAATATCTTGGATTACTCTAACAATTTCTGTTCTTATCTCTTTATATTGTTCATCCATTTCTCAATTGTGATTTCCTTTTGATGCTTCATCCATTTCAGCTAATCTTTCTTTGAAAACAAGTAATGAATTTTTCAAACTTGAAACTTGTTCAATTGCATTTCTAAAAGAAATATCTTTCGAAAAATCAGAATCTGTAGAATCTCAAGCTGCAAAGCAAGGAGAAATAGAAAAAATCATAGTTAGAATCATTAAATACTTAATTTTTCACATAGATATCTTCAATAAAATAAAAGATAACCTAAGTATACATAAAAAGAATAAAATTTAAAAAAAATAACCACTATACATTACGATTATTGTGGCTATTTTTTCAGGAAAGTATTTATATATTGACAATATAAAAAAGAGTAAATATTTTATATATTACTCTTTTTTACTTTAATTAGATGGTTGAAGCAATCATGCAAAAGGATCTCATGAACTTTCATAATTTTGAACTGGTTCATACTCTCATGTATAAACTGGTTCATACTCTCATGTATAAACTTCTTCAACAACATTTCATGTTTCAATTTCTCAAGAAAGAACCTCAATATCATTACCCTCTTCTGATTCATTTCACTTAAAGAAATTTAAGTGTAAATCATCAAAAGACAATTCAATTTTATTCATAACATAAGAAACAAAATCTTTAACAGCTAATAATTTTGAGAAATCAAGATTCTTTGACCTAATCAAAGACACATGATCATACAAATAATTTCTCCAATTATATTCATACAAGAAACCAGTTGTTCACAAAGCAGAATCTACAAATTCAGCCTTTAAGTTAACAAATGAATAAGGGTATCCGACAATTACAAATGGCATATCTTGAGCATAAATTGCATTAATTTGACCCAAAATCTCATCCTTTTGAGAAGCCTTTGTATATTGTTTAAACAAACTTGTTAGATTTGGATTAGTATACAATGATGGATTAACCAAAGCATCACTTGTTGTAAGGATTCTTAATACATCTTTCTTCATTCAAAGATTAATAGTATTCAACATAATATCATAATCCTCCATAATAAGTTTTGCCTCCAAAGCTTCTGGTGAACTTACTTGTTCAAACATAAAGTTTTCAATAATTCACGCATCCTCTAATATTTTCTTAAACTGTTTTATAGAAAAATTAGATTCAAGATTATTATAATAAACAACTTTTATCTTCCAATCATTCTGAGAATCAGGCTCTTGTGATCATTCAATGTTAATCATATACAAATCAATATTAGCAATTGTATAAGTTTTTCATTTAATCGTTCATACAATAGTATATTGATTAAGTCATTGATTTAAGTTCTTTCAAACCTCCAATGGATAAACAATTTTCTTATCAGTTTTCTTATAATTTTTGGGACTAAATTGATTTCACTTAGTATCAGTTACTTTAATATTTTCAAATTGATTAGAGAATCTAATTTCAAAATCAAAGTTCTCTGTTCTTGTAGGAGTATAGAAAATAAATTTTCTCTCTACTCAATTAATACTAATAGGCGTCTTTAAAACTTGTACTCCACTATCTTCCAATTCCTGTTTTCATACTCATTCATCTTTTTCTGTTAATGAAACACGATTAATAAATTCCTTAATATTACTTCCATCTGAATAAAATGATGTTAACAATGGTTCTCTATACATTTTAAGGAACTTTCCATATTCATCTCAAACATAGAATTTAGCATTTATTAATCCACCTAATGCTCTTCTCAATCTAACTTTCATTTTAGGAGACTTAGTATTGAAGAAAAAACTAAGCATATCACTTCTAATTATATTTCTTCTTTCGTAATCTCATAATTGAAGTTGATGAGCATACATATCAACAATTCTATTTCACTCTTCTATTACAGATTTTGAAAATACTTCAAAGTTATCATAATTCTTAATCTGATAATATCACAAATTAGTATCTTCACATCCCATCAAATTAAATACTAAGCTTTGATCATCATTAGATTTAGGCTGTAATTTACCACAAGAACTAGTTATTGGAGCTGCTGCAAAAGCTCAGATATAATCACCGTATACAGCAGATCACAAAATATGATTAGGTAAAATATAGTTTGTGAAGAAATAATTATTATCTGTTGTACTTGTTGGGAATATAACCTTAATACGTCATTCTTCTTTTTCTATTTTTAAACTTTGATATGATGTCAAAGACTTAATATCCCAAGCATTTTGACGAATAATCTTATCATAAGTAAAGAAAACATCATCAATTGACCAAGGAGTACCATCAGACCATTGTTTTCATGTTCCCTCAACTGAAACATAATAAGTTTGATAATCTTGGGTTATTATCTTACAATTAGTTCATTCCAATCAATCCTCATTAAGAGTGTTATAATCTATACAAGCATCAAATAAAAAAGACTGATAAAAAACACTTTGTCAGTCATTTTTTAAATAAGGCAAATAAGATATTTGATCGAAAATAGCTTCAACAAACGTTCATCATTTTTTATTTACAACTTCTCAATTATCACTAACAAATTGATAACAAAGAATTGATGTAATAAGAACCCGAAAACCACAAACCACGAAGAAAAGATAGGTCAAAATTCTCTTAGGAGAACTAGATTCATATGAACGATACCACATTATTTAACATAAGGATAAACCACAACAATGGCAACAAAAAGTATAGCACAACATAATGATATGATTTTTAATTTTCATTCCATTGTTTTTTTGCTTCAATATTCATTACTTCATCCAGCAGAAGCTCAACCAATTCACATACCAATACCTCCTCATTTTGGAGATTGAAGAAGAACGCTTCATACAAATATAATTCCAATGATAATCATCAATGCAACCAAAACTGTTCTCATTTTAGATAACAAACAAAAAATAAAGAGTTTTCATAACAAGTTGAGTTTAAGGATTTACAAATAAAATTCAAGCTATCACAAACACTAAAAAATATCAAATGAAATGCCTTGAAAAAAAGACTATTGTCTTTATATATACTACATATATTTTATTATTCAAAATACCATGCTCTATCTTATTCCTACGCCAATTTGAAATACAGATGATATCACCATCAGAGCATTAAATCTACTAAAAGAATTACCCATTCTAATTTGTGAAGATACGAGAACAACAAAAAAATTACTTAACATTCTCAATATATGATACGAGAACAAACAATTTTTCTCTTTAACAAGTTTTACAGATAAAGGAAAATTAAACCACTATCTTAACCTATTAAAAGAGAATGATATATGAATGGTATCAGACGCATGAACTCCATGATTATCTGATCCAGGAAAACAACTTATCCAAATATGTGTAGAAAACAATCTTCCATATACTATCCTACCATGAGCAAACGCATTAGTTCCTGCTGTTGTATGATCATGATTTGATACCTCATCATTTTGTTATATATGATTTTTACCACAAAAAAAAGGAAGACAAACAGCATTAAAAGAATGTATTCAAAGAGATATACCAACATTCTTTTATGAATCTGTTCATAGAATAGAAAAGCTTATCAAAGAACTAGATGAACTCAATTATTCTTGAAAAATATCAATGACAAGAGAAATTAGTAAACTCTTTGAAGAACATATTACCTGTACTTTTGAAGAATTAAAAACCAAAATAGAGAAAAAAGAAATACAAATAAAAGGTGAATTTGTTATTGGATTATATCCAATAAAATAAAAAGATGTCAAGTTTTTGTTTGAATTAGCATCATAAATCAATATCTTAAAACAAATAAAAAAACTATATGTGTTTTAAATATGGATATATGCAATGTATTCTCTTTATCAAAGTCCAATTCGAAAGACACTTCAAATAGATATCTATAAAAAACAATACGGTTTTGTTAATCTTTTCTGAAAAGACTATTTTTATCTTATCAAAGAGAAAAAAATCTGACCATTTAAGTTCAGAGAATTCCAAATAATGGGATTACAGATACCCGAAGACAATTGGAATATGGTAAGGAAAGAACTAAAAAAGCTAAAAAAACAATTCTGAAAAAATCGATGAAATATATTCTTTCAACTCGGTATTGTTAACGAAATAACAAGTTTTGATAATGCTTGGGCAAGAGAACAAAACATTGTAGGAAAAGTAAGATGAATGAGGCTTCGTACAAGAGAGATAGTAAAAAAAGAAACAGGGTTAAAAGTTTCTTTTAAAGAGAACATGCCCCAAACAACAATACTAATCAATCTTAAAAAAACTGATGAAGAATTATTAAAAGAGATGAATAATGGTTGTGCAGACAGAGTAAAAAAAGCGATAAAAAAAGGAGTTATAGTTAGAGAATGAAACCTTTATGATTACGATGTTTTCTTTGATAAATGGCAAATAACTGCATGATGAAAAGGTTTCTCAACAATAACAAGATCTCAATATGATAAACTCATTAGAATTCTAACGAAAACAAAAAGATGAAACATGTTTGTTTCTGAATTAGAATGAGATATCATTGCTTGAAGTATTTGTCTATTCCATGAAAAAAATATTGTATATCTTTATGGATTTACAGATAGAAAATATACAAATCTCTGAGGACATCATTACTTAAAATACTGAATGTTTGAATGGGCAAGAGATCATGGATTCCAATTCTGTGATTTAATGTGAGGAGCTCCAACATGATTTCCAGATCATCCTCTAGTCTGAGTTAGTAAATTTAAAGAATCTTTATGAGGAATGAAATGTGAATACTATTGAAATTTTGATTTAGTATTAAATCCTCTCCTATATTATTCATTTAAGTTTCTTACTTGGCTAAAAAATAAAATTAAAAAAGAACATTAATTATTCAAAGAATACTACTTATAAAAAAACATCTCCAATAGGAGATGTTTTTATTATATTACTAAATATGGTTTATTAATCTTTTCTTCCTCTATAAACAGTCTCTAACATTTCTTCAATAAATGGAACATTAACACATAGAGTCAAAAGAGCTGTCAAAACGATCATAGAACCAAATCACTTAAACATATTAATACCATAAGCAAATAGCAATATTCAGATTAATAATGTTGAGATTTGACCATCTCTAATAGCTGACCAACTTCTCTTTCTAGCAGATTTTATAGCTGATAGATAAGTCTTCCCTTCTTTAACTTCTTCATTCATTCTTTCAAATACAAGGATATTTGCATCAACAGCCATACCAATAGAAAGGATAATTGCAGCAATTCCACTTAATGAAAGAGCATAATCAATTAACTTTAAGATAGCAGCAAGAACAACGATAAACATAATCATTGTAGCAGCTGTTACGATAGCCTTTCTTATTCCATATATAAAGAAGATATAAAGGACAATTGCCAAGATACCAACAAGTGTAGCAATTAAAGCTCATTGGAATGCATAATCTCATAATGATGGACTAACCTTCTCTTCTTGTAAAAGAATCAAAGGAGCAGGCATATTTCAAGAATTTAATTCTTTAGCAGTTTCTTGTGCTCTCTCTTTGTCAAATCCTCAAGAAATTTGAGCTCTACCATCACAAATTCTTGTTTGGATTGTAGCGATTGTTGCAGGAACTCATCAAATAAATATTCCCATACTTCTACCAATATTATTTGAAGTTACTTCACAAAAGATATCTTTTCATGCTCCATTAAATTCAATACCAACACTTGGTTCTCATAATTGTGTAGTTTCAGGTCTTGCAAATGAGAAATAAGCTCAGTTCAATGGACTACCATCATTTCCTTGTGCTATTTTCCATAACATTCTATCTTGAACAAAGATTTCATCAATAGTATATATTGTTTGATTCTTTAATGTATCCTCGAATACAACTGAATCTTCAATACTATCAATTTCAACAAAAGAATATACACTTTCACCTTCTTCCTTAACATCTTCTGTATATACAACATAAGTTGAAGTTGCAGCTGAATAAACTTTTGCTTCTTTAAGAGCTGGATCAAATTCTCCAACGTATGATTCTATATTTTCTTCAGTTAGATAACCATTTGCTAATTCACTTCATGTTTGAATAACAGCCTCTGGATTAGCTTGCAATACTGATTGAACAGAAGCTACCAAAGCATCAAAATCTGAATCTATTTGTTCAATTTCTTCATCAGTCTTTCATAATGTTGATTCCTTATCTAATTGAATGATTCTAACTTTATATGCTTTTTTATCTGCATCAACTGATGATCATAAATTATACATTAATTTATTTCACTCAATTTTATATTCACCTTCTGCAATACCATTATCATCTTTTTCATCAGCAACTTTATATGTTAATCATAATTGATTAGCTACAGATACAATATCAGATGGAGAATATGATGTTTTTTCTTGAGCATCTCTTCATGTAACACGGAATACTAAGAAACCATCAACATTTTCACTAGATATACTTCCATCTTCTGCTTGAGAAAGAGATGTTGTATATGTTCATTCTATAAGATTAGAAACTTGATTAAGTGGAATAGAATTTAAAGTATCTACATTTTCTTTATATATTTCAGGAAGCTCAGACAATGTTCATGAAATAGTATAAGCATAAATATTTTCAGATGCTTTATTTTCATAATTTTCAACCATTTTATCAGGATTTAGAACAGCTTCAGCTCTTATCTTCTCAGCCAATTGCTTTCTTTGTGCAATAGTTTCTGGAGTTACATCATCATCGTTAGCTAATCTGAATTCCAATTCAACAGTCTTTCCAATAATTTCCTTAGCTTGATCAAGATCAGCAACACCTCATATTTCAACAACAACTTGAGATTCATCAGCCAACTTTTGAATATAAGATTTATAATCACTTACTCATAATGAAGAAATTCTTGTATCAATATTTCTTAGAATAACTTCTTCTATACTTTTCTTTGCAGCAACTAAATCTGAAGCTGAATAAATTTCTTCATACTTGCTATAATCTATTTTATAAACAAGTTTTGTTCATCAAGAGATATCCAATCACTTTCTAAAATAATTAACTCAATCTTTTGTAATAATCCAATCTCTTTCGAAAGTTTCTTTATTAAATGTTCTACCAACAAATAAAACAAAGAAAAGACAGATTATAAAAACACAAGCAAATACAATTCTCCTTGTTGTCCAAAATCCTTTCATACTACACATAAAAAATATCTAAAAATAACGATTAGAAATATATAGTTTTTGATTATGAATACAAGTGAATCTTGACAAAGAAAAAAGTATTTATTATAAACGTTTTACCTTAATATAAGTATTATTGAATAGAGAAAACTATTCAATCATGATCAGATCAATCAACATGAACTTTCCTAAAATCTGCAACATGGATATTATTACTAACAAAAATATGATCAATATGGCTCCAAATAATTGGGAAATATCAAACATATTCTCTAAACCATTCTGGTAAGAAATCAAAATCATCATGAATCTTTAACATTTCAGCTCAATTCCATGAGAAGAATGCAGCTTTAGATCTAGTAATATTCTCAAATAATGGGAAAGATTGAGCGAATCTTTTATAAAAGATAGACCAAGGACTAACATTAAAATCACCTAACATAATAATCTTTGAATCTTTATCTCTATATTCCTCATGTTGAGTATAATAATCTTTCTTAATTGTAATTAATTGCTGATTTCTCTTTTGAAAATCAAAATCAGTTACTGGAGAACTTGTATGTACAAGATAAAAATAATATTTTTCATTATTCTTTTCTATCATATAATACCCATATTTCCAAGAATCTTCTTGTACAAATTCAGTATTAAAATTAGTTATAGGATATTTACTGATAACAACACTACCACCATAAATTTTTGACCAATTTGTTTTATCATAATATTTATATGATTTAGCAGCAAAATCTTTTAATGCCTTTTCGTGATCATCAGAAAATTCAACAAACATTACAGCATCTGGATTTTCTTGTTCAATTAAATTAATTATTCATGAAAAGTTTTTATTATCTTTATAAATATTGGCATACATAATTTTCATTGGATCTCACAACCCTTCAACAACAAAATCTTGGTTATAAAAAATTCTGAATTCTGAAAAATATAAAAAGAAAACAATTCAACAAAGAATAAGAAATATAGGAGAATACTTAACACTTAAAGGAACTATAACTTTCTTTGTAAATATTTTTTTTCAGACCAAAACAAGCCAATAAATTACCATAAGCAACAAAATTCCTCAAATATATGGCAAAAAACTTATTATCAATTCTGATATATACGCTTCTCTATAAAAATAAAGAAAAGAAAAACCTATTAAGCACAATAAAGTAAAAAACATTTTTTATTTATTAATGATAAACATGGTTACTATATTTTTTCCTCTCAATATTTCAAATTAAAAAATCTCCCCGATGATGAGGAGATTTTATAAATAGATAACTATTATCTTGTTCTAGTTGTATAGCTTAACCAATCCATAAATCATTCATAAAAATCAGACCAATTTCTAAATGATGAAGAACGACTATCTGTTAAAATATCTTTCATATCTCTCTTAAAAGTATCTGATCTACTTCTCCATGAAGAACTATTCCTCAAATTTGGATAGTCTCTCTCTAATGAAGAAATAACGTTATCCCAAATATCATATATAGCTCTAATTTTCTTTAATTCAGAATCTGTAAAGTTTCCATAATAACTTGAAGATCTATTATAATAATAATCATCATAGTAATAACTAGAACTAGAGCTATATCCTCCAACATTTATTGTCCTTGTTCCATAAACTGAGCTGTCATTATCTTCTGTAAACTTTAGTCTAAATTCTCAATTTGTTCTAAATCTTACTAATGAACTAAATGTCTTTACTCAATTATCTGATGTTGAGAATGTATATGTAGATCTATCCAAATCATAATCAGATGAGCTAGCGCTTCTCCATGATCCATTTCTATATTCTTGTACTTCTATTCTTACCCTTTTATTGTAATTACTTGCGATACTTCAGTTACTAGCAATTGCCCTTAAGGTTACATTTATCCATTGATATGTTGATGGACTTGAAGATGATACTGAATACACATAAAGCTCTTTCGCACTATATGATGAGCTATAACTTGAAGAACTTGATGATCATCCTACATTTATTGTTTTTGTTCAATAAACTGAACTGTCATTATCTTCTGTAAACTTTAGTCTAAATTCTCAATTTGTTCTAAATCTTACTAATGAACTAAATGTCTTTACTCAATTATCTGATGTTGAGAATGTATATGTAGATCTATCCAAATCATAATCAGATGAGCTAGCGCTTCTCCATGATCCATTTCTATATTCTTGTACTTCTATTCTTACTCTTTTATTATAATTACTTGCAATACTTCAGTTACTAGCAATTGCTCTTAATGTTACATTTATCCATTGATAAGTTGATGGATTTGAAGATGATACTGAATAGACATAAAGTTCTTTTGCATTATATGATGAGCTATAACTTGAAGAACTTGATGAACCAACATTTATTGTTCTTGATCAATAAACTGAACTATCATTATCTTCTGTAAACATCAATCTAAATTCTCATGATGTTCTAAATCTTACTAGTGAATTAAATGTTTTAATTCAATTATCTGATGTTGAAAATGTATATGAAGTTTTATCCAAATCATAATCAGATGAACTAGCACTTCTCCATGATCCATTTCTATATTCTTGAACTTCTATTCTTACTCTCTTATTATAATTACTTGCAACACTTCCATTGCTAGCAATTGCTCTTAATGTTACATTAATCCATTGATAAGTTGATGGATTTGAAGATGACACAGAATAAACAGAAAGTTCTTTTGCGTTATAAGACGAACTACTATAATATGAATTATCATTTGAACTAGTTGTATCAACATTAATAGTCTTTGTACCATAAACACTACTATCATATTCCTCTGTAAACTTTAATCTATATTCTCAAGTTCTTCTAAACCTAACTAAAGAATTAAATGTCTTTCTTCAATCATCTGATGTTGAAAAAGTATAAGATTCTTGACTTAAATCATAATCAGAGAAAGAAGCAGTCTTCCATGAACCATTTGTATATTGTTGAACTTCAATTTTTACTCTCTTATTATAATTACTTGCAATATTTCAGTTACTAGCAATCGCTCTAATACTAACATCAACCCATTCATAAGTTGAAGGATTTGATGGAGATATAGAATAAACAGAGATTTCTCTTGCACTATATGATGATGAAGAAGAACTATTATCTGAATAATATCAATCTACATTAAAAGTTTCATATGTTTTTTCTCCATTATCACGAAGTTCTGCAACCAATCTATACTCTCAAGATTCTCTAAATCTTACGAAACTATAAAATCTTTTTTCTCACCAATCTGAACGTGAAAATGTATAAGTAGATTTGTCTAAATCATATTCATAACTAGAAGCCCTTGACCATGAACCTCAATTATATCTTTCAACATAAAAATCAACTCTTCAATCATAATAATCATAAGATGAACTAGATCTTTTTACTTTTAATGTAACATCAACCCATTGATCTCTACTAGGTCTAGAATTAGAAATTGAAGAAAATTCAGGATAATAATCATTATAATAACTTGAACTTGAAGAACTATAACTTCAATCAAAGGTTCAATTTCTAAAATCATAATTTGTAAGCAAATCATATGATGTTCTTCATGTTGCTCTTAAATGAATACCTCAAACATCATTACCATCATAAGTAAACCTTCATTCACAATTAGAAAGAGTAACTGTTCTATTATTTGGCAATGTTAGAGTACAAGAAATTGATGAAGATGTAGACTTTGAACTAACCTGAGCATCAAATGTCTTTGAATCAACTTTCTTAATATCGAAACAAAAACGACTACCATCAGAAAAACGAATATCCTGACAACTTGCAGAAGCTGTTCAAGAGAAAATGCACATTCATCATACAAGAAATGTTGCTAATAAAAGAAGTTTTTTCATTGTAATATAATACAAAAGATAAAAGGTTTTTTTATCAAACAATATATTATATATATATTTAAAAAGAAATGTCAATAGTATTATGAACAACAACATACTGAAAATACAATTCACTCTATTGTTAAATTTGTTGGAGAAAAAAGCAAGGACAATAGGCTTATTACTACTAATTTTTTACATATTTCCCAATTTGTCAAATGATTTTTTTCATAAATATTTGTAATCAATTAAAAAATAAATAATTAATTGCTGAAATTCTTTATTCCATCGTTTTGATATGCCTTTAAAAAAAGACAAAAAAAATACAGAGAACAAGAAAGATGAAAAGCTAAAAGTAAAAAAAGATAGTAGCAAGAAAATAAGCACTAAAAAAATTACAAAAAAAGACAATCAAGAATGAACTAATATAATTAACTCAAAAAATTGAAATTATAAAACCCGAATAAGAGTAATTATAATATTCTTAATATCGATAAATCTCATACTAACTCTGGTTCTAATAAATAAAATAAATCAGATTAACAAATGGACGCTTCTATATAACTGAGGAACAGAAAATTATAATAATCTAAAATCAGTATATGAAAGTCAGGAATATAAAGAATATATTGAAAATGAGATTAACGACTTAAAAAAGCAATTAGATAATAAAGAAATAGTAGAATAATAACTAAGTTTATTTTATCTTCATTATAATAAATTATGGAAAAAAAAGAAAAAACTTGTGACTGCAATTGAAGTTGCAACTGTTGTAGCAATGGAACATGAATAGCTACAATCATTTTAGTTATCATTGGTCTTATATGAGGAGCATGCCTATGAACAAATTTGAGCAATAAAGTTGATCAAATGGGAGAGAAAATTGATCAAATGCACAAATTAATTATCGAAATGTCATACGGATCAACAGAAAACTTCAACAAAGTTTACGAAAAAGTTATGACTGACGAGTACATAGAATCTATCAACTCTCAAATCAATGCTCAATTAGAAAGCATGGGAGACTGATCAGAAGGATCTTCAGAAACAACTACAGGAGAATTAGTAAATCCTACAGATGAAGAATGGAACGGTACAGATGATGAAGCTTATAAATTATTCGGATTAAGCTGAACACCAGGTAATGCAATTATCAATACAAAAAATCGTATGTATAAAGCTATTGGTGGTGCTTATCCTAAATCAAGTTTTGATGAAGCTATTGCTCAATTAAAAGAAGGATCTGCTCAAACTGACGAAATCGGTAATGCAGGATACCTTACTGAAACTCAATTAGCAAAACTTCTAGATTGAGCATACTACAAAAACGACAATAAAGATGCTGAAATCGTTATCGTAGAATATTCTGATCTTATTTGTCCTTATTGTCAAAGACATTTCGACAATCAAACACTTGAAAGTATCGTAGAAGAAGATAGTTCAGTTGCTTTAGTATTCAAAAACATGCCTCTTTCATTCCACCCAACAGCTGACTTAGGAGCTAAAGGAGTTGAATGTGCTGGAGAAATTGCAGGAACTGATGCTTATTACAACTTCCTAACTAAAGCATTTGCTACTGCTGAACAAGATGGAGAATTCACAAATGAATCTCTTGCAAACATCGCTAAAGAATTAAAAATCGATGCTAAAAAGTTTGATTCTTGCTTGAATGGTTAGACAAACAAAAAGCCAAAAATATCAATACAAAATGGCAAAAACAAAAGCTGCTACTTCGGTAGCAGTTTTTTATTATTGAAAACTCCTTTAAGAAAAGTATATATTAATCGGTTTTTATTTTGTTTTTGAAGTATGTATTTTCATACGCACCATGTCCCCACGAAATAATAATACTAAAAATTTCAGATAATTTTATTTTTTTCATTTATTAATCATAAAATGGCTACAAAATTAACATCAAGAGCAGAAGACTACTCTCAACGATATAACGATTTAGTAAAAAATGCTGATCTTGCTGAAAATTCATCAGTAAGATGATGTATGGTTATCAAACCATATTGATATGCAATTTGGGAAAATATTAGAGATGTATTAGATGCAATGTTTAAAGCAACAGGACATCAAAACGCATATTTTCCATTATTCATTCCTAAATCTTTTTTCAGTAAAGAAGCAAGTCATGTTGAAGGATTTGCAAAAGAATGTGCTGTTGTAACACACTACAGATTAAAGAACTGAGAAAATTGAGAATGAATTATTGTTGATCCAGATGCAAAACTAGAAGAAGAATTAATTGTAAGACCAACATCTGAAACAATTATTTGGGATAGCTATAGAAATTGGATTAAATCACATAGAGACCTTCCTCTTCTTGTAAACCAATGGGCTAATGTTGTAAGATGGGAAATGAGAACAAGATTATTCCTAAGAAGTGCAGAATTCTTATGGCAAGAAGGACATACTGCACATGCAACTCCAGAAGAAGCAGATGAAGAAGCAAGAAAAATGATGAATGTATATTCTGATTTTGTTAAAAACTTTATGGCTATATATCATTATAAAGGAGAAAAACCAGAACATGAAAAATTTGCTTGAGCCGTAAAGACTTACACTTTTGAACCAATGATGCAGGATTATAAAGCACTTCAAGCTTGAACATCTCATAATCTAGGTCAAAATTTTGCAAAAGCATTTGATGTAAAATTCACAAATAAGAATAATGAACTTGAATATGTTTACGCTACATCTTGGGGAGTTAGTACAAGATTAATGTGAGGACTTATCATGTCTCATTCTGATGATAATGGACTTGTTTTACCACCTGCATTAGCACCAATTCATATTGTTATTATCCCTATTGCTAAGACAGAAGAAGATCAAAAAGAGATCCTTGATACTTTAGCACCAACATTAGATGAATTAAAGAAATCAAAACTCACTATAAATTCAGAATTCCTAGGAGAATACAATATTCCATATAAGGTAAAAATAGACGATGATAGTCAAAAAACTCCAGGATGGAAATTCAATGAACGAGAATTAAAAGGAGTTCCTCTAAGAATAGCTATAGGAAAAAGAGACTTAGATCAATGACAAGTTGAACTATTCAGAAGAGATACAATGGAAAAGAAATTTGTAAAATTAGAAAACTTATCAGAAGAAATTAAAAAAATTCTCAAGGAAATCCAAGAGAATCTATATATTAAACATATGAATTTTACTAAAGAACACACTTACACTGCAGATACTTATGATGAACTAAAAGAAAAGGTTGAAAAGGGATTTGTTTTTGCTCATTGGGATTGAACAAAGGAAACTGCAATGAAAGTACAAGATGAATTAAAAGCAACAATTAGATGTCTACCTTTTGATTGAGAAATCAAAGAAGGAATAGACCCAGTTAGTTGAAAACCTAGTGCAAGAAGAGTTATCTTTGCAAAAAGTTATTAATTTTTAAGCACGATCAAATTGCTCAATTTGATTTGAATTATCAACATCATGTGGAGTATCAATATCTTTAACATCTCCAACATTAATATCTGCTGTACTACGAATAAATGGTTTATCAAAACGATCATTTTTTGCTATTACTTGTTCTTTCCAATTTTCATTCATTCCAGGTAATTTACCAGAATTTGGTTCTAGTACTCATCCTTCACTCATACCAGGAAAAAGCATTTTAGCTAGCTTTGAAGATTCTGTAGTACTTTCTATTAACTTAGTAATTGCATCTTCTTGAGAAGCCATAGTATTTTGAAGATGTTCTCCATATAATACTGGATCATCTATCATAGCTTTAAGATGAAACTCTGATCTAGAATCAACTTGATCTAGCTTATTCTCAAGAGTTTCATTGGTTTCATTACCTTTATATTGTTCAACTCATCACATCTTTATGAAAAACAAGAAATAAAATTATTTATCTTTAAATTTCATCTTAAAACACTTTCCTTCTTTTACCAATTGATATGTAAACTCTACATCATTAATTTTCATGGTATAATGATTATCTCATTCAGGCAAACGATAAATTACTTCTTCTCCATCGGGCATCACCTCAATAATCAATAGGATAGTTCTTCTTTGTCAAGCATACCAAAAATTCACAGGGACAATACAATCTCAATTAGGACTTAAAGTAGGAATAACATCAGTTCATACTCATTCAAAACCAAAATCTATATCATCTCTTCTTCCACTCTCAAAAGAAAGGAATTCAGGATTTTGTATATCTTCTTTAACTTTATTAATAATCAATGTAATTTCTGAAGGAGTTAACTGTCTTTCTTTATTTGAAAGCTTATCTTCAAAGCTTAAAAGTCCTTCTAATCCAGCTCAATCTCAAGCTTCTTGAATAAGATTAAGAATAGCTTGATCTAATGACTTTTTTTCTTCCATAGGGACATTATTATTCCCTACCACTTTTTTTGTTCTTTTCATGATTCAAATTTGATAGGAAATAAAAACTATATAGACGAAATCATCGCATCTAAATTAACAGCTTCTTCTGATTGTTCTTCTTGTTGCTTCATAGCATTAACTTGATCCATTCTTAGTTGCATTTGTTCCTGTTGAACTTCACTATAAGTTTGATTTACAGAATTCTTAAAAATTTCATACAACTTTTCGAACACATCAGGATCTAGTTGATCATTTTGAATTAATGCTTTTAATCCCCACCCCATTTTCCAATTAGGAAGAGCATCAATTACTTTCAACATAAACTCTTTTTTTGTCATTATTTTTTTGTTTGCTGAAATAAAAATTTCACAAATAAATTTTAATCAAAAAATTTTATATGTCAAAAAACCGCTACTATTTTAATAAAATACCTAAAAAATAGAGAAATTATTGTAAAATAGAAAAACTTATTTATAATTATATTAAATTATGGGAATTTTTATTTTAAGTCTAATTAAATTATGAAAAAATTAATCAAGAAGGTGTTATGTTATGATAAAATATACCCAATAATCAAAGATTCATCATTATACCATCTTTACAAAAAAAGCCAATGAGATATTGCAAATTCACTATACAATAATCCATGAAACAACTTTTTCATAATTGGTGTAACTTGAACTAACGGAAAAACAACAACCGTAAATCTCCTTCAAAAAATTCTTAATGATAATGTCGCACCAACAATTTCAATTAGTACAGCAGATATCAGAATAGATACCCAAAGAAAAGAGAATTCAAAAAAAATGACTTCTCTTAACGTTTTTGATTTACATTCTTATCTTACAACAGCTAAAGATAGCTGATGTAGAATTGCTGTATTAGAAGCATCATCACAATGATTAGATCAACATAGATTTGAAGGAATCGATTTCGATGCTGCAGTATTAACAAATATTACACACGATCATCTTGATTACCACTGAGATATGGAAAGATATGCTAATGCAAAAAAAATCCTTTTTAAAAATGTATTATCAAATAAAAAACAGACAAAAATATGAGTCTTCCCTACTGATGATACATACTGAAGAAAATGGTTTGAAGAAATGCCATTAGATAAAAAAATTAGTTATTCATCATCTGCATCTTCAATCCTAAAAGCAACTCAAATCATTGAATATCTTGACCATACAGAATTTGTATTCTCTTATCTAGGAAAACTTTACAGAGTAAGGACAAATCTCTTATGAGCATATAATGTAAATAATATTCTTGCAGCAATGTGAGTAGGAATAGAAATTTGATTAGATATGAACAAAATCATCGCTTCAGTTGAAAGCTTCCAATGAGTAAATGGAAGACTTCAAAAACAAGTAATTAAATGAGCAACATATTTTGTTGATTTTGCACATACTCCTGATGCACTAGAAAAAACATTAACATTCCTTGAAAAAGAAAAAGGAGATGGAAGACTTATTACTGTATTCTGAGTTCCATGAAACAGAGATACAGAAAAGAGACCTATTATGTGAGAATTAGCATGGAAATTTTCAGATATAGCAATATGTACTGATGATGATCCAGACACAGAAAATAGACTTAGTATTCTAAATGAGCTAAGCAAACCAATCCAAGAGAGATTCCTCGCTCCTTGAAAAATGTCATACATTATACCTGAAAGACGTTATGCTATAAAATTTGCAACAGAAATAGCAAAACCTGGAGACATTATATTGCTTGCAGGTAAATGACATGAAAAAGTACAATTAACAAACTACTGAAAAAGAGATTGGAGTGATTATGCTGAACTCGAAGCTATAAAAAATAGCTCTAATTAAAAATTTATAAACTAAAATAAAAACATGCAAACACAACTAACTAAAATTATAGCTACCGTAAAAGATGATTGTCCTATAGACAGAGTTATCCAATTATACAATGCTTGAGTAGATGTAATAAGAATCAATTTTACTCACGCAACACCTGAAAGTAGTAAAAGACTTTTAGAAGAAATAAATATGCAAAATAAACAAGGATATACTCATCTAAGTATCCTTCTAGATACAAAAGGTCCTGATATAAGAACTTGAATTAGAGAAACACCCTTACAAGTAAAAAGAAACGAAGTTTTCAATATTTACATCGATGAATCAAAAATAACAAAAGATTCTGACATCTTCTGTGATTACGCATGAATTGTAAAAGATGTAAAACCAGGACAAGAAATAATTATTGATTCATGACTCTTACTCGTTGAAGTAAAAGAAGTAAACAAAAATTGATTAGTTGTAAAAGCACTTAACGATGCTGAAATATGATCAAAAAGGCACATTAACCTTCCATGAGTTAAAGTATCTTTACCTGCAATGATTGAAAAAGACAGAACAGACATTTTATTCTGAATAAAAATGTGAATTTCTTATGTTGCTGCATCATTCATTAGAACAGGAGAAAACGTAAAAGAAATTAGAAGTTTCTTAGATAAGAATTGATGAAATCATGTTAAAATCATTTCTAAAATAGAGAACAAAGAAGCAATCGATAATCTAGAAGAAATTGTAAAACACTCAGACTGAGTAATGGTTGCTAGAGGTGATTTAGGTATTGAAATGCCTATTTATGAATTACCTGTATATCAAAAGAAAATACTTGATATGTGTTTCCAATATTGAAAACCTGTTATCATTGCTACAGAATTAATGAAAAGTATGGTAAACAATCCATTCCCAACAAGAGCAGAAGTAAGTGATGTTTACAACTCTGTACTTATGAGAGCCGATGCTGTTATGCTATCAGATGAAACTGCTATCGGTAAATATCCAATCAAAGCAGTACAATATATGGAAAAAATTGTTGGAGAAGCAGAAAGAACAACAACAAACAAACATAAAGACTTTGATATTCAAACAACAAATGAAGCTGAAATACTTAAAAAAGCACTTTCACGTTATGCACTAATGCTTGCAGATGAAATTCATGCTAAAGCAGTTGTAGCTTTCTCATATTCATGAAACTTAGCAAGATATCTTTCTGCACTAAAACCAAACGTCCCAGTTATCTCATTTACAGAAGATTTTGACACACACTACTCAATGGGAATAAGTTTTTGAGTATTTTCTAAGAAGATAAGGAAGTTCTCAAAGCATATGTCAGAAGACCAAGAAATTGCTATCGAAGCACTAAAAGAAGAAAAACTAATTAAAAAATGAGATCAAATAATCATCATTTGAGTAAGATTATATGATTGAGTTCGTCAACCACAAATAAGAGTTGTACCAATCGTATAATAAACTTAAAATATCTGATTATTGAAATAGGAAAAGAAATACATAGTATACATGCTATGTATTTTTCTATATTGTACATATTATTATGAGATCAGAAATTTTAAAATGGGATAATGAAACAGCAAAAAAAGCAAAAGATATTATCCAAAGATGAGACATTGTAGCATTCCCAACAGAAACAATTTATTGATTAGGTGCAGATGCTCTCAATACAACAGCTGTTAAAAAAATCTTTGAAGCAAAAGGAAGACCTAGTTCTAATCCTTTAATTGTTCATATATGAAAAAAAGAACAAATAAATGGTTTATGAATTATTGAAAAT
Organism: uncultured bacterium; assembly: GCA_946405785.1. Lineage (GTDB taxonomy): Bacteria > Patescibacteriota > Gracilibacteria > Absconditabacterales > Absconditicoccaceae > HOT-345. The sequence goes on from CAMJIH010000001.1 coordinate 128,474, forward strand.
AAATATCAGCAACAAATTGTTGATAAACTATTCCCATGACCTATAACACTCCTCTTAAAAAAAGAAGATTGTATTCCAGAAGTTGTAACACAAAATCCATACGTATGAATAAGGATGCCTTCAAATACAATAGCAAATGAATTTCTTATCGCTGTTGAAGCACCAATTGCTGCACCTAGCGCCAATATCTCATGAAAGCCAAGTCCAACTTCAGCACCAATGGTAGCAGATAATGTATGAGATAAAATTGATCTAATCATTGATTGATGAAATTCTGACTATGGTATTGAATCAACTGTTGTAAAAGTTGATGAAGAAGATTGAAAATGAAAAATCTGAATATTAAGACCTTGATTCATAACAAAAGAAGATCTTGAAGAATTCTTTAAATGACAGGATGTTGAAGTAGAATACACTTCTAAAGACAAAAACATGTCTCCAGGGACAAGATTTAAACATTATTCAATCCCTTGAGAAATTATAATAATAGACAATTATAAAGACATCGAACAACCAATCAACTCACCTACAGCAATTATAGCAACGAAAGAATGGCTTTCTAGAGAAAACCTTAAATCAATAAAAAATGAAAAATTACTAATATTAGAACGATGAACAGAAAGTAATCTAGCAAGCTGTGCTCATAGTTTATTCGACCTTTACCACAAATGTGAAACCTTATGAATAAAGAAAGTATATATTCAAAGGCTTCCTGAAAATTGATTGTGATTTGCTATAATGAATAGAGTAAAAAGATCTGCTGAAAAATAAAAAAGAGAAGTTTAAACTTCTCTTTTTCTGTATATTATTTTTCTGACTCTTCTTTACTTAATAGTTCATGAAGAATACCATTTACTAACTTAGGAGATCAATCATCTGCATATCTTTTAGCCAATTCAACCATTTCATTGATAATAACCTCTTTAGGAGTTCATAAGACCTTATATTCAATATATCATAAGAGCAATAATACTTGATCCATTGGATCCATTTTTTCATAAGAAAACGTCTTTGTATAAGAATTAATCTTTTTATCAAATCCTTTTTCATATTTCTTTAATGCTCATCAAACTTGTAATACATAATCTACATCAACATCATCAGATGACCATTGATCAAAGAAGTATCCCATAATATAAGAGAAATCTTCATCAATATCATATTGTTGAGCATATTTAGAGATTTTTTCCTTTATCTCTTCATCCCAATGGAGAATTTCATGTTTCTTATTTTCAACAGCCTTCAAAAATGCATCATCAAGAAACTTTGAATTATCTTTTTTTAACTCAGGTTCAGCATCAAAAAATTTTGGACTTCATCCTTCATCTCAAACAATTCCTCTCTCATTTAAAAGAGAAAAAAAACAATGCTGATAAAAATACGAAAGAACGATTTTTCTAGCATTGATTCTTTTTTTTATATCCATGAAACAAATCTTTCTGAAATGTAAAAGCATAAAACTAAGCCTCAACTACAGTTGAAGAACCTTTAGCTTTTATTGTTAGAACTTGTTTTCAATTATAATATCCACAAGATGGACAAACTCTATGGTTTAATCTATTAGCTCAACAATTTGGACATTTTGCAGTTTTATATGTCTCAGACAATCTTCTTTGATTAATTGTCTTCCATGTTGAATGTCTCTTATTAGTTTGAGTCTTACTAATTTTTTTCTTTGGACCGATTGTCATTTCCTTAATAAACTTAACAAATTAAAATATCCAAAATTACTCAGCTTTTTCTGCTTTTTTAGCTGGAGCTTTCTTAGCTGCAGCAGGCTTCTTTGCAGGAGCTTTTTTAGCTGGAGCAGCTTTTTTTGGAGCAGCTTGCTTAACTGTTTCTTTCTTTACAGCAGCCTTCTTTGGAGCAGCTTCTTTCTTTGGAGCTTTATTTTCTTCAGCAGGAACAACTTCTACAACAGTCTTAAGATATGTTCTTCCATTGAACTTCTTAAAGTTCTTCTTTTTGAAAGTAACAATTCAATTTGTTTCTGCTAAGATACTAAAATCAGCAGCTTCATAAGTATTTTTTCCGCATTCATACTTACTTCCTTTTTGTCTAATAATGATGTTACCTGCAACAACAGGTTGTCCTCAAAATACTTTGACACCACGATATTTTGGTTGTGAATCCTTTAAATTTTTAACGGAACCTGCAGCTTTTTTATGTGCCATAACTTTTCAAACAAGATAAAAATCGACTTCAACAGAATATAAAGATTAGAAACAAATATTCAAGACGAAATAAGGATTTATTTTTCGAAATAACAATATATCCTATACTCCAACTCTATAATAGACTTCTTTATCAACCAATTCTCTCTTTGTTCCCCACTTTAATGAAGAAATTTGTTTCATTATTTGAACTTTTTCTGGACTATTTTTCACTGGCATATCCCAATAAAGTTTTGCCTTAAAACTAAATGGCCTTGTCTGCTGATTATTAACAGAAATTTTACAAGCACCCATAAATTTCTCCGTAGATGTAAGATCAGTTTGATTAAACTCCGGTTCAAATTCTTTAGCTAAAAATTCAGCATCAGGAGTACCAACTTTATAAATAAACATATTTCCTATGTTACCAAATATAGTTTTAGAAAGATCTAGATTACCTCCTAATCATTCTTGTTTCAACTGATCTATATACTGATGAGCAACAACAAGTCCTAATTTATATTTTCTGGCTTCTGAAAGAATAGATTCAAAAGAAGCAGAAACATAGTTTTGGAATTCATCAACATAAAGATAATGAGGGACTCTATCTTCAACAGCAATTCTAGATCTTTTTAAAGCAGAAAGCTTTACCTGCATCGCAATAATTTTACCGATAAGTTTAGATGTTTCTTCTGAAACAGTACCCTTTGCAAGATTAAGCAAAATCACCTTCTTTTGTTGCATTGCATCATACATCTTAAATGCAGATTTTGGCTGTCATATAATATTTCTAACATATACTCATGTTGTAAAAGGTCCAAATTTAGCTTGTATAAATGGAATAATTTCAGCCTTTTCTCTATCTCACATTTTCCTATATGTTTTATTCCACCAAGAAGCAACAACAGGATCTTTCAAGTTTCTAATTTTTGCTTCAGCAAAAGCCTCGTCAGTAAAGAGCCTCATAATATCAACTATTGTTCCTCATTCAGGTTGATCCATCAACAATAAACAAGCATTTCTAAAGTAATCCTGAATTCTTGGACCAAAAATTTCAGGTCCATACATCTGAACGAACATTTCAACCAAATCATTTGTAATAACATCCTTTTCATCTGCATCTTCAGGATCAACTTCCAACGGATTTAATCAAATTGGATATGCAGTATTTCACAAATCAAAATGAATTAAATCATCAATTCTTTCTTTTGGAAAATATTGCAATAAAGCTTCAATTGCATCACCATGCGGATCAATGAAAGTAAATCATCTTCAATTTTCCATATCATCAATCGCTTGTGCCAGCATAATTGTAGATTTTCAAGTACCTGTCTGTCACAAAACATAAATATGCCTAAATCTATCACTATCCGTAATTCTTATCTCTTTCTTAACTCATCAGTAATTATTATATCCTACGACAATACCTTCACTTGGAAGATTATCTGGAGCAGGAATAATTTTAAATTTTTGCCATGCTATCCTTGGATTTTGATTAAATCTTCAATGTGGAAAATGGATAATAGAAGATAATTCTTTAATATTTAATATTGTAGTTTTTTTGAAATTTTTAAGATCATCCATAAGGGTGTTATCACTATAGAATAATCTCAATACATAATGCTTTGCAAACTTTCTTAAATTCTTTGCTTTATGAAATTTAATAGTATTTAACCCTATATAATTATATTGATTAAAGAGTCTTGAAATATCATCGATAATTTTTTTAGGTCTATGTTTATCTGGAGATGTAGCAATAGTTCTCATCTTTACCTGGAATAATTCATCATCCATTTTTTTATCAAAATCTCACAATTGTTGTTGAGAAAAATTATGTTTTTTCTTCTCATTTTCTTTATTTTTAGCATCAGCTTTATCAGAGTTCCAAACCTTTTTAACAAATCACCAGAAGCCCTTAATTTCTTTTCATTCTTTAATATCATCAGCCTTCTTTCTCATTTTTTTCAACCAACTTTCATGCAATGGTTCAACCAATATTTGAATTCATACTTTTTCTTCTTTAGTCAAATTAGAAAAAGCTGATAATATACTATCCATTGGATCAGCTTCAAAAGATTCATATGTTTTAATTGGATATACACTATTCTTAGTTAACGTAAATTCTCATCATGCATAGAATTTACCAGCATCTAATAATTTTGGTTGTTTAACTTCTTCAACAATAGCTCATGTATAAAATGAAGCTATCATTTTTTCTACCGTAATTAGATGTTCTTTAGGTACTCATAAGAAAAACTTAATAACTTCCTTTTCAACAACAATTTCCATACTAATATAATTATTACCATAACGTTTATTTTTCCAAGAATCATCAAAAACAGCATAAAAGTTTTTATATACTTGATTCATAAGTTCGATATTTTGCTTCATTGACTGGATATGATCCTTAGCATCAATATCAGAACTTCTTGCTACAGCATTCTTAGGAATTTGTACTTGTAAAAATCTCAAACCATAAGCTTGTTCTTTTCTATGCTTTCTCTTTTCAGACAAAAAGAAAACTCTATAGAGGTTCAATCAGAAGTACCACAATATAACACAAACTAGAATTCATATAAATATGTTTGAGATAATATCCATGTTTTATATATTAATAAACCTTAATTAAGTATAGAGCTTTCTTCAAAAAAAGCAAATTTAGACAACATTTTCTATAGCATTCACTTCAACACTTTATAATCAACTTTTCCAGTTCACAACAATGGAATACTATCAATTTCTTGAACTCTTGTAATTTGTATCAAATTACTCACTCATTTTGATTTCAAGTATTCATTAACTTCCTTCACTTTCAAAGACATTCATACAACAAATAATACAATTTCAATTCCACCATCCGTTTCTTTTCATTCTAATGCAAGATTAATTTCTTCTGAACTACCATATTTTTCTTGTAATAATTCTTCCAAGAAAGGCAATGAAATCATTTCTCATCAAAGCTTGAGGAACCTCTTTTTTCTTCAAGTTATAAATAAGAATCAATCTTTATCTAAATATCATAAATCTCATGTTCTATACCATATTTTCTTTCATTGTTTCAAGAAAGGAGATTCTAGTGTTTTATCTTCATATCATCCAAAAACATTTGGTCATGAATAATAAATCATTCACTCTTCTCAAATAGGTAATTTTTCATCTGTAGCTAAATCACAAATTTGTACCTCACCAACAGAGATAGGAATACCTACAGATTGTGGCTTTTGTTTTTCTATTGTATTAATAGAAATGATTGGAGCTGTTTCTGTAATACCATATCATTCAAGAATAGTACAATTTGGAATAATTTTTCTAGTTTTTTCAAAAACAATTTCTGAACATTTTTCACCACCAGTAATAACATAACGCAAAGATGTTAATTGTTCTGGTTTAGCAATATTCAATAAATTCTTTAAAAATGTAGGTGTAGTTGCTAAAATTGTTGGTTTAGTGTGACTAATCAATTTTGCAGCAGTAATAGAATCATTAGGATCCGGAGTATTTACAGATCTTAATCATGCAATAATTGGGAAAATAGTATTTACTGTAAATCAGAAACTATGGAAAGGAGGTAAATAACAGAATAATGTTTCATCATTATGTACACTCAATATTCCAGTAGTTCAAGCCCACTCTGCCATCATATTCTTATGAGTTAATGGAACAGCTTTTGGCAATGATTCACTTCCAGAAGTATATAATACAACTGCTGTTTCATCTAAATCTTTTGGTATTGGGAAATATAAACTTTTTACAACAGCCTTAAGTTTATAACTTAATGGAATATCTTTCAATAAATCTTCCAAAAAGACAAAATCATATTTGTTTAACCAATCAATATTTATTGTTTTATAAAATGTTCTTGAAGTTAAAATCTTTTCAGTTTTTGAAAACTTAACACAATGATCAAATGCTGATTCAGGATGAGTCCAGTTCATCATAACTGGAATTTTTTTAGCCAAATAAGCTGCCAAAATAATCATTGTTGTACTTCCTAATGCTGGAAACATAACTCAAATATGTTTTCATGGAATCTTTTTTAAATATTCGCTTATCAAAAATGACTTTAATACAACATCTTTTCTCTTTTGAAGTCAAAACATAGTATCATAAATTTGAGCCGCATTTTTATCTTCTTTCCAATATTCTTTAAACTTCTCCAATACATTTTGTGATAAATCAGTTTCCCAATCATGAGTTTTACTTTTCTCTTCAGGAATATTCCACTCACAAGGTTTTAATTCTAGTTCCTCGGCAGCGGTAATTCATAATGCCATTGCCACGAGATCTGCAACTATTTTTAATTCTTTCAATGGTGTATTTGAAGCTTTAGGATAAGCATTCAAAATTAAATTTTTAATTTCGGCCATATCCAATGAATCAAAATAGAGTTCCAAAATAAGATTTGAAGAAAGTGTAATTTTTTCTTTTTTATCAATATCTTTAACACTTCTTACAAGATTAATAACATTTTTAACAACATCTTCAGGAAATTTTGCAATATCATACTCATTATGATTTTGAAAACTCTCAATAGAATTACGAATATGTTTTGGAAGTTCCTTTCATTTTACATTATTGTAGTAGAAATAATTCTTAACATACAAAACTTCCTCTCATCATTTTTCATTATAAAAATCTTCAAGACTTTGATTAAAATCTTCTAACGATTTCTTGCATTGTTTTTTCAATAAAGTTGTTTGATCCAAAATCTCAATAGAGACTTTTCTTTTAGGGACAAAAAAGAACAAATTAGCTACCAAAAACCATATTGTTCTCAATAAATTTCATGCAAATGCTGGAGTCTTTCAATTCCAAGCATTAGACCATCTACTTCACCATAAACCAGTTGTTCTAATTGTTAAAACTTTTGTATTTTTTGGTAAATTTTGAAGTGCTAGATAAGCAGATTTTTTTCATCAAATATATTCTTCTCATTGTCACTTTAATCTTCATGATGGATAAAGAAGAACTGAGTCTCAATCTTCTAATGCTTGTATTAAATCATGTAAAGCATCCTTTATTGCTCAATCTCAACTATTTGAATTTCATTTACCAATTTCTTGAATTGTAATAGTATTCATCAACTTAAAGATCCATCACAAAAATGGATTCTTTGAGAAATCAGATGTTGCAACTGGTCTTATTTTAATATATGGACGGAAAATACACCACATCAAAACAGGATCAACATAAGCAATATGATTTGGTAATACTAAATAATTTGATTCACTATCAAATGAAGGGAATCCTTTTATGTCTAATTTATAACGTATTTTCATAATCCATAAAAGCAACCTTGCCACTAATTTCATTTTTTGTTTTTAGTAATAAATAAACACATACATAAATATACTGAAAAAGCACAAAATAAGCAAAAAATTAAGCATTTTTATGACTTTTTTGATATTCTTCAAAAGCTGTGATAATATCATCACAAACTTCTGCTGGTGTTTTATTATCTGTACTTATCATAAAATCATAATTACCCTTATCCCAAAGGTCTATTCAGTACAATTTAATATATCTATTTCTATCTGATTCATTTCTCTCTTTTGTCGCCTGTAAAGTACTTTCAAAAGAATCATAATTATCTGTCGTTCTATTGTCTCACAAAATTCTTTTTGAAGCAACCTCATCAGAAACATCCAAAAATACTTTAAACGCATGAGGTTGACACAAAAATCACAATCTAGATTCAAGAAGGATTCCTGAATTTACATCTAATGATTTTTGATATTCTTCAAACTTTAAATCAAACTCTTTTTGATTCTCTGGTTTTTCTCAAAGAAGATTAAATTCAAGTATACTAAGTCACATTTCTTCAGCTAATTTTCTTTTCAAAGTTCCAATTGAAATAATTTCATAGTTTAACTTTTCAGCAAGCAATTTTGAAACCGTTCATTTTCAACTTCAAGCCTTTCATCAAAGAGTAATAATCATAGAAATATTCTTAAAAAAACTAAAATACTAATGTGTTATAGAATTCATCCAATTAATTAATTCTGGTATATCATAATCTCAACCATGTCATTGATTCCATGGATATTTAAAATCAACTTCAGCACCACCCCATTGACTCAACGCTTTTGCTAAAATAAAAGGAATAGCTAAGGAAGTATCAGCATCTTTTGCTCAGTGTCTAATTCTTCGATATTTAGAAATAGATGTTTTAGAATCAGGAATATAATTCATTGGATTCATCAATTTAACAATATCATTAGAAGCTATATCTCAACTAACTAAAGAATGTTCATACGAAAAATTAGTAAAATGAAGATTATCTACAAATTCGTTTCAAAAAAGATTGTTTTCTCATGCTTTCAAACTCAAGTCATCAAAAGCTGGTATTCATTTATTACGAGAAAGATAATTCTTAACATAAGCATCAAAATCTATACTAACAACTTTTCAATTATCAATTGTTAACCAATCAAAACCAGATAAATTCTCGCCACTTTGCAATGCCTCATTAAATGAGTCAATTAACATCAATTTTATCGATTCCTTAAAATTTCATTCTCAGTCATCATTCAAAGAATACAAATTTCAATTATTATCTACCAATCCTAACGTAGAAACATAAAATGGGAATGCATCTTTCAATAATTTTGCTACTTCAATATCCTCATCAGAAATATTCTCAACTCCTGTTACAGAACGATCTGAATTATAATCCAATTGGTCTGCATCAATTTTACTAAAACTATCTATTCAATAAAATTCCCATTCATACGCTTTATCCGCATTATCAAGGTTTGTTATTGGACAATAACTAGAAACAGCATAAACATCATCTGTTGCTGGAGCCGCTCATATTGCTTCTAGATATAATTCATAATCAGGATGATTAGCCGTTGCACCCAGTAAAACAGACATAGCTCAACCAGCACTTGTTCAATTAGAAATAATTTTATTTGAATCTCATGGGATTAAAGCATCATTATATTTCAGATAACGAATCGCTGCTTTTAAATCGATAATTCAAGCTGGAGCTTTTCATATATATTTTCAATCTTCACTCTGAAGATTGCGACCTCTTGCTCAAGCAGAAGCAACAATAAAACCATCTTTTAAAGCATACAATGAAACAGATATTTGATTCCTTCAAAAATTACCTCTCATTCATTGAGGTTGTTCTCAAGAACTTTTAATATTTTCCAAAAAATTATCAAAATCAGCATTATTGTCATCTCATAATACTTCAGGCTTAGCAGACATATATCATCAAACTTTATTTGGAAAAAATATTGGAGCTGTTTCTAAAGAAAAGCCATTAATTTCTTCTCAAGAAAAATATTGCTCAGGAACATAAATATTCATGCTTTGATAACTTTCATCAACTGGATTTTTAACATAAACAATATTTTCATATGCACGAATTAACAATTCTTCTCAACTCAAGGACAATGTTTTTATCTCATAAGTTCAAGAATCAAATACTAATCATGTGAAGACATCATCCTCAACAATAATATCATTATTACTAGGAGATGCATTTTCACATCATGACAAAAAAACACAAAACAAAAGAATCAATCACAGTAAATTTTTCATTATTCACAACAAAATTAAAACTACCTCTCTTTCTTAATCTGTAATCAACAAGGAAGTTTTTTATATAAAAATAAATATGCATTAATTCAAAAGAATAAACAAGCCATCATGACAAAAATAATAAGCTTATGAAATCTATTTGCTCACTGAAGAAGCATAAAAATCATCATCATTAAAGACCAGATCCGAATGAAAGCCCTTGTCTCTCATCTAGAAAATCATAATCACATAAGTCTATGATGAAAATGAGTATAATCTCAATTAAGAGGATTCTTTTTTAAAATAAAAATTCTATATAATCCAACCCAAACTGCATCAAAAATTGCCAAAGAAAGTGCAACAACTAATGTTCAAATTTTAGCACCTCATGCTACAGAAAGATATGCTATAGAAAAACCAAAAAACATAATTCAAACATCTCTCACTAATCATAATGGCTTATATTCAATAAAGGTATATACCAAACTTATAATAAACAAAAACAATGAAAGATTCTGAACCATAATCAAAACATCATAATTTGTGAAAGTATCATAACTTTCAAAAACAACAAATCTTAATAACAAATAAATTGTCAAAAATCATATTGCTGAAACTCAGCTTCACTGAGCATAGATACCATCAAACCAGTTAATTGCATTAATACAGAACATTGTCCATATCATAAATGCAATAGTGAATAACCAATTAGGAATATGATATACTGTATCTCATAAAACAAATTCTTGATCTCCAAGTCAGCCAATCCAAACTGCTAAATATGCAGCAATTAAATGAACAATTAATCTCACCAATGGAGGTATTTTAGGGAATTTTCAAAGATAACTCAATTCTTCTATTGTTTCAACAGTTCAAATTAACAGCCCTGGAATTAACAATCCCAAGAACAAAGGATTCGAATAATATTCAGGATAAACAATTAAAACTCATATGATAAATATCAAAATAACAAATATTCATTGTAATGTTGGAACAGGAGCCCTTGTATTCTTCAAATCACTTCCCGGTTTATCAAGAACCTTAAACTTCTTAAATGCGAACCATCAAAGCCAAGCTAAAGCAATTGTTATTAAGAAGAGTATCAAAGTATTCATGATTAAATGTCTACAAATAAAGAGAAACATTAAAGATAATGTAATGATTACTCTAAAAAATACTAGCATTATAAAAAACTTAACCTTGACACATAATAAATTAAATGATGATATAAAAAAGGAAAGTATACTATGCAAAAATCAATTATCATTGAATTCATAAAGGAAATCACAATAATGTAAAACAGTTAATTTATTAAATGTACACATATGTCTAAATTACAATTCAAAGTACTTAAACAAAAATGAAACGCCAGAGTGTGAGAAATAACACTTAATGGAATCACATTAAGAACACCTATTTTCATGCCAGTTGGAACAAAAGCCACAATAAAAGGTCTTTTTTTAGATATGCTTCAAGATCCAAAATATATTGGAGAACACATAGATCCGATTAAACTTATTCTTGCCAATACTTTTCACTTATATCTTAGACCAGGAAGCAAAATAGTTAAAGATGCTGGAGGGTTACACAATTTTGAAAATTGGAAAAATGGACTTATTCTTACAGACTCTTGAGGATTCCAGGTTTTCTCACTATGACTCGCTAATCAAAAATTTAATGCAGAAAAACATAGCCATAAAGTTGGGATGAAACTTAGTGAAGATTGAGTAAAATTTACATCACCCTACGATTGATCTAAACATATCTTCACTCCAGAAAATGTTGTAGATACACAATGTGAATTGTGATCAGATATTATGATGGTTCTAGATGTATGTTCTCCTGCATGAGCAGATAAAAAAACCATAGAAAAACATATTGCAATGACACATCGCCGAGCAAAAAGAGCATTTGATCACTTCAAGCCTAAATACGATGAAGCAAGAGGTGTTTTATTTCCAATTGTTCAATGATGAAGTTATCTTGATTTAAGAAAAGAATCTGCTGACTTCTTAAGTCAATTTGCATGGGACTGAATTGCTATTTGATGAGTAAGTGTTTGAGAAAGTAAAGAACTAATACAAGAAGTAGTTTCTTATACAACGCCTCTACTTCCTAACGATAAACCAAGATATCTTATGGGTGTAGGAACACCAGAAGATTTGCTCTACTGAATAGAACAAGGAATTGATATGTTTGACTGCGTTACTGCTACAAGACTTTGAAGACATGGTATAGCATTTTCAGATCAATGAAACATAAAAATTACAAACTCTCAATATAGAACAGACTATACACCACTAACAAATAACTGTGATTGTTACACATGCAGAAACTTTTCTAAAGCATATTTATGCCATCTAATCAGAGAACAAGAAACACTTTGATGAAGTCTAGTATGATTACATAATATTGTCTACTTAAATAGAATCTTAGAAGATTGGAAAAGAAACTTTTTAAAAAATGAGGAATAATTTTCCCCATAACAAACCAGGAAAGAGAGGAATCGAACCTCTGCCACCAGCTTCGGAGACTAGTGTGCTACCATTACACCACTTTCCTATAACAAATAAATATATTTTTTAAGCACCAGAAGAATCTGAAATCTTTAGTGCAATTTTTAGATTAAGATGAGATGATGCTAATATTGTAAGAATAGCCATTATCAATGAAACAATAGGTATCATAGGAGTATATAAAACCACATATGAATTATTAAACAAAAGTTCATAAATATCTCCCTTAAAATAAGCTAGAGGGTAATAAACAGCACTCAAAATACTTCCCATACACAAAACACACCATAACAATGTTTGAATTTTCTTTTCAAAAAGTTCTCATGAGAATTGAACAGATAAATGAGAATTTATTGCAAAAAACCATAATCCCAAAATATATACAACCAACATAACCGTAGGTTGAGAATTAGCCAAAAACTCGCCAATAGAAGCATAAGAAACTCATAATATCTCTTGATCTCAAATTCACTGCAATTGAGCAGCCCACTGTAAAATACAAATTCACAATGACATACACAATACAAGGAAAACATAACTTCAAAATGTTATCTTGACCAATCTTTCAGCTTTTAAAAATGAAAGAAGCAAAACAATAATTACAATTCAAAACACCACAGCAACATCTATCTGCATTCCTTAACACAAAAAAAGAATAAAAAACATTGCATATTTTCACAAGATAACTACTCTTACAAAAATGATAATAATGTTTACATAAATAATTGCAATTTTAATTTCAAGCACAATACATGACGAAGTTAAGACAAAGGAAAAAATGATTTACAATGATCGAAGTATTAGTAGTCATGATACTCGTATCAACAACATTTATGTGAATAATTTCAGCTGTAATTTCTACAACAAATTATCTAACAGCTACAAGGCAAAAAGTAACAGCACTAAATCTTGCTAAAGAATGAGTTGAAGTAATGTATAACATAAGAAATTCTAATTGGAGAAGATGGGCAAACCTAAAAGATGAAGTTTGGTTAAAATCAGATCCACTTGAAAAAGATAATAGTGGTAATGATGCACCTTCTGCAAATTGGATACATCCATGAAGATGGATAATAAAAACAAAAACATCAGGAGAGAATAAATATTTTACGCTAGAAAGGATTAGTGACTGATGAGATATGTCTTGAGAAGATGCTTTACAAAGAGATGCATTTAAACTACAAGAAGCTATTTTTTGATGAACTTATCTTAACGAAGCATATAAACTCCACTTTTTGAGTGGTAATTGGTATAATTCCTGAGATTTAGATAATTTTTCTTGAGAACAAGTATCAGTATGAGAATACCGAAGATATATTGCAGTAGACTGATTATATCAAAAAACAGCAAGCGATGGATCATTAAATAATAATAAAAAAATTTCCTGCGATACAAGCACATCTAACCCAATATGTACCGATGGAACAGCAAAAGAACTTCGTTTTTGTTCTGTAGTAGTTTATACAAGACCAAAATTCTGAACAGTTGAAATTTGTTCTATTATGACAAATTTTGAAAAATAATTAAGTATTATTTCTTAAATAAATCTCAAAACATTTCGACTTCTTTAGAAGCCACATGAACATATCTATCTTTATCATTTACTTCATCACTTCGAATAGGAGTTCATTCTTTTAGTGATTTCTGAACATCTAACACCCTTTGATTTCTAGATCCTCTAAACTTCAATTTCAAATCCAAAAGATCTTGTTCAAATCTTCAATCCACCAAAACATCTAGATTAGAAAGAATTTTACTAGTATAAGGAAGCTTAGGACACATATATTCGGTAATAAATTCATAAGTATAACCAGAAAAACACCAGATTGTTTTATCTGGACATTCATCTTTTATCTGAGAAATAACATTTCGTACTTCTTTTTGGTTTTCTGGAGCTAATGGTTCTCATCACAAAAAAGTAATTCCTGTGATATAATCCTTATGTAATTCATTAAGTATTTCGTCTATAGCTTCTTGAGTGAATAAAGAACCATAATTAAAGTCCCATGCTACAGCATTAAAACATCATTTACATCAATGTGGACATCCGCTTACAAAAAGAGAGACCCTTAATCAGGGTCCGTTAGCAGTATCCATTTTTTTAATTGCTCAATAATTCATCCAACACTCTTAAATTATGATACATGTAAAACTCTCTTTGAGATTTCCTTTGTCTTTCATAAGTTCCAGAAATTTTCTCATAAATATCAACAAGTTCTACGTGTTACATTCATTTTTCTCTGATCCTTATTATGACATTGAGGACATTCCCATTCACTATTTTCATTAACAATAATTTCTCAATCAAATCCACAACAATGACAATAATCAGATTTAGTATTAAACTCAGCATACATGATATTATCATACATGAATCTAATTAATGTTTCAATTGCAGGAAGATTTTTCTGCATGTTAGGCATTTCAATATATGATATTGCTCATCCAGATGAAATCTTTTGGAATTGAGATTCAAATGCCAACTTTGATACAGCATCAATCTTCTCTCTTACATCTACATGATATGAATTAGTATAATATCATTTATCTGTTACATCTTTAATTTCTCAGAATCTCTTTCTATCTATCTTAGCAAAACGATAACAAAGTGATTCAGCAGGAGTTCCATACAAAGCGAATCAAATTCAAGTTTCTTCCTTCCACTTTAATGTAGCATCTTTTAATGTTTGAATAACTTTTAATGCAAACTTCTCTCCTTCTGGTTGTGTATGAGAACATCACTTAATAAGAACAGAAGCTTCATACAATCAAATATATCCAAGAGAAATAGTTGAATAACCTCCATAAAGATATTTATCAATTTTTTCTCATTTCTTTAATCTTGCAATTGCTCAATATTGCCAATGAATTGGACTAATATCAGATAAAGTTCCCTTTAATCTTTCATGTCTACACATCAAAGCTTTATAACAAAGCTTTAATCTTTCTTCTAATATTTCAAAGAATTTCTTCTCATCATGATCTGCTAGGATAGCTACTTGAGGAATATTTATAGTTACAACTCCTTGATTAAATCTTCATTCAAACTTATATTCTCAATTTTCATCCTTCCATGGAGATAAGAATGAACGACATCACATTGGAGCAAATACATTACCACATTCAATTTCTCTCATCTTCTTAGCAGAAATGTAATCTGGATACATTCTCTTTGCTGAACATTGAGCAGCTAACTTTGTCAAATAATCATATTTTCCACCCTTTAAACAGTTATGTTCATCTAATACATAAACAAGTTTAGGGAAAGCTGGAGTAACATAAACTCAAACTTCATTCTTTATTCCCTGAATTCTTTGTTTAAATATTTCTTCAATAATTTCTGCAGTTTCTTGAATATAAGGATCTTTTTCATCTAACTCCAAGAACAATGTAACAAATGGAGATTGACCATTTGTAGTCATCAAAGTATTAATTTGATATTGAATTGTTTGAACTCATGAAGCTAATTCATCCTTAACTCTAATATCTACTAATTTTTGAATTTCTTCATCACCTAATTCAGGACATGTTTCCTTATATTTTTTCAAATATTTTTGCTTAGTATTATACAAATACTTTCCTAAATGTTTAATATTTACAGATTGTCCTCCATATTGAGAAGAAGCTACAGATGCAATAATTTGTGTCATAACAGTACATGCAACTTGAAAGCTCTTTGGCGTTTCAACCAATTTTCAATTCATAACTGTTCCATTATCAAACATATCTTTAATATTAACAAGACAACAGTTGAAAATAGGTTGTACGAAATAATCCATATCATGAAAATGAAGTACTCATTCATCATGTGCAGTTCTAATATCTTCAGGAAGAAGCATTCTACGAGTAAGATCTTTAGAAACTTCTCATGCTATCAAATCTCTTTGCGTTGAAGCGATAGCAGAATCCTTATTAGAATTTTCTTGTCCTACTTCCTTATTATCATTATGTATTAATGTTAATATAGAATCATCAGTTGTATTAGCTTTTCTTACTAAAGCTCTTTGATAACGATATATAATATATTTTTTCGCTAACTCTGCTTTATGCATCTCTATAAGTTGCTTTTCAATATAGTCCTGAATTTCTTCAATAGGAACTATTCCCTTCTTATGACATTCCAAAGATCTAATAATTTCAGAAATAAGGAAATCACTTGCTTGTTCCTTTTCTGGAACTTCATGATTAGCTTTCTGAATAGCTATACGAATTTTCTCAGCATCATAAGCTACTTCAGATCAATTTCTTTTAATCACCTTCTTGATTGTCATCTTTAACATAAGCAAAGTTATAAAAAAAATCTGACTAAATGTCGGAATAAAAACAAGAAACCGTTGACACCGGCGCGAGTGTAAAGCACAATATTTTGTGTCCAATTTCTTATTCAACCACAAGATATTGTAATTATAATAAAAATCAAGAGAAAAAATCGACTATTTTTTTAAATAATGATAACAGGTAGTTAGCAAGTTTTTAACATTTTAAACAAAATTTAAATAATAATACAACAAATATTGTGTTTTTATATAGAGAAACATTAATTCAAAAGCCGATTATAAGACATTAATTTTTTCACTATTTTTTCAACATTATCTAGTACAAAAACACACAATATTATGTGAAATATATTGAAAATTCATAATGAAATCATAAAGTAAAAGAGGTTTATTATATCTTATATACAATATGAGTCTTGCTAACAAATATCGTCCAAAAACATTCGATGAAATGATCTGACAAGAACACATCATCGATATTTTAAAAGCACAAATGAAATCAAGAGATGTTGTTCACCACAATTATCTACTCTTTTGACCAAGATGAACATGAAAAACAACATCAGCAAGACTTATAGCAAAAGCTCTAAATTGTTTAAACCTACAAGATTGAAATCCTTGTAATCATTGTGCAAATTGTGAATTAATTAATAATTGAACAAGCTTAGATTATGTTGAAATAGATGCTGCTTCTCATACATGAGTAGACAATATCAGAGAAGAAATCATAGATAAAGCATCATACCCACCAACAACATTAAGTAAGAAAATCTATGTTATAGATGAAGTTCACATGTTAAGTAAATGAGCTTTTAATGCGTTATTAAAAACCATTGAAGAACCTAAAGGAAATGTCTGTTTCATTTTTGCAACAACAGAAATTCATAAAGTACCAGATACTATAATTTCTCGTTGCCAAGTATTCAATTATAAAAAAGTTCCAGACAATGCCATGGTTTCTCATCTAGAAAACATATGCAAACAAGAGAACCTCAAATATACAGAATCTGCTCTTAAAATAATATCAAATATATCAGAATGATGTGTAAGAGATGCTGTAAAATATGTAGATCAAGTAAGTATTCTTTGAGATTTAAATGAAGAAAATGTTGCTAGATTTTTATGAGTAGCTTGAGAATCATTAATTAAAGAAACACTTCAAGACATAAAAACATGAGACAGAGAAAAAATATTTTCAAAACTAGACAATATTTGATGACAAGGAATTGATTTATCTCAATTCGCTAAACAAACAATAGGATATTTAGATCAACATCTTTTAGAAGATACAGACTTCTATTTAAGATGTTCAGAAATATTCTGAGACATTATATCTACAATAAAACGATATCCATATCCTATTGTAGCATATAAAATTGCTATTAATAAATACCTTAATGGAAATAATACTGAAAGCACATCAAAACCAGTAATTGAGAAAAAAATAATTAGCGAGGAAAAGAAAAATGACTGAAAAAAAGAAGAACCCCAAAAAATTGAAGAGCAAAAACCTGAAATAAAGCAAGATTCTGAAAAAAAGGCAGAAAATACACCACAAGAAAATAAACCAAATGATCACAAAGATTATTCATGAAACTTTAAAGAACTATGGAATAATGTTCTTGAAAAAATGAATAAACCAACTGCTCAAACTCATTTAAAAGATGAAGCTATTATAGAAAAAAAAGAAGGGAATATACTTGAAATTACGGTAATTACTTCCCTTGCAAAAGTATTATTGAACAATGAAGACAATAAAAAAGTGCTAGAAAAATTATTAAGTGACGAACTAGGAGAAAATATTACAATGAATATTACATTTATTAAAAAAGAAGAATATTTCGCACAAAAAATGTGATTATAATAAATACAAAAAAGTAGAAGGATTACACTATCTTTCTACTTTTTTCATTAATCATAAATTATTTTAACTGATTTATCTCTAATATTTTTTGTTTTAAATAATTCATTTCCTCATTATTCGATGTTAATCACAATGCTCTCATGTAAGAAGCTGTAGCTTCTTCTGAATCTCATCTTTCAAGAGCAGCATCTCAAAGTAATTGAAACAATTCAGGTTTTGCATATTTCCTTGCAAGACGAGCTAACTCTAATTCAAGCTCTTCAGTTAGAGAAGTCTTCTGAATCGCATATAATCAAAGCTGTCAATAAGTACAAACTTGAGCATTATCTCATTTTAAAGAAAGAGAACAAACTGATAAATAATCTTGAACAAGTTTCATATTTTGTTTCATATAATACGATTCCTTTCACCTACGATATGGCTTCCAAAAAGCTTCATCAAAAAATGAATAAAAATCCGATGCTTTTATAGAAGGATATCACAACAATCTCTGCCATCAAACAAAAATTCTATCAGTTTCTCAAAGAGCAATATAACTCAATATTAAATACCTATCAGAATCTAACAAAATCTTTGAATCAGTTATTTGTGATAGATATAAAACTGCATTCGAATAATCTCATAAATGATAATAACAAATTCCCAAATAATAAAGATATGAACTCTTTTCTTGACGATCTAATTGCAATAATTCATGAAAATAACGTGAAGACGAATCCCATTTTCACATAATAAAATCAGCATTAGCCAATATTTGATGAGGCAAAATATAATCCGGATGTTCATTAACTAAACGTATAGCTATTTTCTTTGCTCATGCCAAAAATCATTGATTCATTAACTGATAAGCAACCAAACCATCTTGATAATACTCAGGCACATCCTTCACTGAAAGATATTCATTAAATGCAGATTGCATCGCCAAAACAAAATCTTGATATTTTGTTCACATCAAACTCTGCATTTCACTTTGTGCTTGCGTATAATTTCAATCAATTAAATCAAATGCTGTTTGATAGTATAATATCTTTTGTTCAGGGAAAACTTTCTTCTTATGATATTCTCACAAAAGGATTTTTAAACTATTATATTCTGTATCTGTTGTTTGAGAAAAAGAATTAATTCATATCTCAAATAATAATCAATTACTCAAATAACTCTTTATTGCATCAGGCAACGAGTTATAAAAAGCCTTAGCTTTATCATATTGATTATCCAGCATATAAGCATCCAATAATAACTGTGTAACCTCCTGAGTCCTCTGCTGTGAATATATTTGTTCTAGTATTACAATTTTTTCTCTAATATTTCACAATCATTCAGCATCTTTTGCAGTAAACTGAACATCATTTGATAAAAATCAAGAAAGAAAAGAAAGATCTTCTTCCGTTAAAGTAGAATTAGAACCTGTTTCATTATAATTTCATGACAAATTAGAATTCATATCAGTTGATGATTTTTGTATTCAATTCCAAGATATTTCATATCCCTTAGAATCCAAAAAAATTAAAGCAACCCGACAAAAAACAAAAAGTCATCATATAACATACCATATAATAGATTCTTTTGATTTTCTTTTTCTCATTTAATAACATATGTCTAAACAACGAAAACAGAATAATTATTTATATAAAGTTTTCCAGTTAAAGTAACAAAAGAAAAAGAGTGGTTTTTTAATAGCCACTCTTTTCTAGAAAGAAATATTATAATTATTTTCTATAAATTTCTAACGCTTTATTGAAGTCTTCTGCTCCTGGAGGAAGATTTCACCATAGATCAGGATTGTATTCAATAAGTACTGAAGCTCAATTAAGAACAACGTCTCTTCTATTTTTACATTTAGAATCTGTACTTGGATTCTTTGCATCACATCAATCATAGAACCATGTATACAATTCAGATCTTCTGTTTTTTACAACATTTGAAAGATCTCAAATTGCTATTCATTTAATATGCAAATTACCATAGTTACACCATTCTTTATTTGACTTCTCTGTATTCCACTTATCATGTTCAGATAAGAATCATTTACCTGCATAGAATATTCACTTCACCATTTGTCATGCATGTCCATATTTCTTAATATTTCCATTACATGCTGTAGGATTCCAACCATTATCGGCCTTAAATCATTCAGCATCAAAGATAATATTTCACTTTGTCATAATCATAGCATTAGAATAAAGACTTCACATAATTCTAATATTAATCTTATCTGACACAGCAATTAATGTATAAGGTTTTTGAACATTAGTAGAGATACATGAAACATTTTCATTATCTGATAATATAACTTCAGATGAAGTAGTATCTCACTTCTTACCAATGAAATAAATAGACTTTCCTTTTACTTTTCTAATCTCTCATCCACATTTAGAACTATTCTTAACAACAACTGAATTAGCATAATACTTGTTAATAAATGTATCTAATGATGTTGCTAAATCAGCTGGGACAGAGTAATCTGCTGGTTTATCCTCTTTATTTCATTCAAACAAAGCTCATCCATCAATATTCTTATAACTTTTCAAATTTGTAGTACTTCTGATCTCTCAATAAGGACTCTTTTGTACAAGATAATGATCAGTTACAGCAAAGTCTACTTCACAAACAGGTTCTTCAGCTATTTCTTCAGTAGATAAAGTTCCTTCTCAACTACAAATTCTATATTTTACTCTATTCAATGATATCTTATATTCTCAGAAATCTGTTATATTAGATACTCTTTTATTTAAAGTTACAGATCTATTACCAACACTAACATCTGGTGTTCCAAATTTTTCAATAATTAATTTTGAAGAAACTGGAAGCAATGTTGGATAGACTTTCCAATAATTATCTAATGTTTCAAATACATTTTTAGTATCTCATTCATGATTTAACAAACTTCAACCTAGCCATCAAGCACTATTTTGTGAAATCCAACTAGTTATAATAGGATAGTTATTCTTAAAGTTTGTCCAACTATTACTTCTTGTCCAATCATTACTTTCTGCACAATTAGCTGAGAATTCATAAACTTTTCATTGAGGACCATAAACAATAAATTCACACATCATTGATTCTAATTCAATTTTACCAGCATCTGATGAAGAACATTTTTGTATAAAATTGTCCTTAACATACTCAACTCTATCACTTACAGGATGTGTTCACATCTCTCAAGCCATATTCCAATAGAATGGCAACATTTCTCATTTCATAATAGAAATTGAACCATTTTGAACATTGAAACATTTTGGCACTTCTCAAGTTGATTTTTTAATTAGAGTACATGACTTTGTACAAGTCCATTCTCCTTCATAAGTACTAGTAGGACTAGTTGAGTTTTTAAACAAAGGATCACCTTTATGAATAACTTTTTCACTTCCTCACCAATCACAATATTCGATTCCATTTTTATATCCATCTCAACATTTACTTCATCCTCCTCATCATCAACCTCCACCTCATCAAGAAGAACCACAACCTTCACATGCCCTTTTAACATATGCAGGATCACAAGCATAATTAATTTTACCTGAATAATCATAAACACATGCTGTATTTTTATCATTATTATCTCTAAGCTTTTGAGCCTTAAAATATACTGTTAAAGTATCTCATTCCATAAATACAGATCATGATTTCATTACAACATTCCATTCAAGATCTTTATCATTAGTAATTTTAGGAGTAATTACATATTCAAATGGAGTTGTATTCTTAGATCACTTCTTCATTATACCAGTAAAAGCATTATCTGATAATTTTAATGTATCATCCTTTAATAACTTATACATAGTTGTATCAATAGAATCCTTTACAGTAAATCCTGTAAATGAAACTTTTGCATCTTTAACAACCATTTTAAAGATAACATTCTTTTCATCAACACTTGATTTACTATTAAGAGATAATGCAGCTGATTCAGTATCAGCATCATTATATGCTTCAGCTTTCCAATCACTATTTTTACTTACATACTTCTTAATAGTAAGCAAGTTTCAAGTAGGATTTTTAACCTCAGCAGGATCACATTCATGAGTTTCTTCTCCTAATTTATCATAATATACACACGCAATATTCTTTTCATCAGCTTTCTTTTCTGCCATAAAGATAGCTTCAAATACATCTCAAGACATAAAATCTCACTTTCACATATAGACATCCCAAGACAATTTTGTATGTCATGCAACTCATGTACTTACGCTTGGTGTTAATTTATAATCATCCTTCACTCAAGTATTGTAAGTTCAAAATTTAATAGTTCAAGTAAATGCATTGTTAGCTAATGACCAAGATTCATTCTTAAACAACAATTTTGAATTATCCAAATCATCTTCAATAACAAATGATTGCAATGGATCATCAGCACCATCTACAACAATCTTAAAGTAAGCAGTTTTACCATTTTCTAATGTCATAGTATCATCATACCATGGTCAATTAACTGAATTACTTACGTATTTTTTAATATTCAATACAATATTAGGTTTTACATCAACCTTATCACATTGTTCCTTTTCTCCTGGAGGTAAGATACAAGCAACGTTTGTACTATAAGTTTTATATAACTCTGTAATTTTTGCTTTAAATTTTATTGTTAAAGTATCTCACTTCTTAAATCCATTTGGAAATGAATAATTCCAATTCAATAAGTCTAATCAAGTAGATGTTACACCTGTCGAGAACATTTCTACATATTTCACAGTACTTGAAGCACTATTCAAATCATAAGAATAGAATGAAATTCCTTTAGGAAGATAATCTGTAATCTTATATTCAGGATATTCTCAATCTAATGCTGTAACTTTAATTGTATATTCAATAATATCTCAAAGAGCAACTTCACTCTTATTTACAGATTTTTCAATTTTAATAGATCTTCATCAGATATCATATTTATCGTTATCACATACATAACTTTTATCTGATCCATCATCATTCTTTTGATCATTTCCATAAATACATACATTATTAACTCTATTATCAAGATTAGAATCTAACACCTTACCAGTCATAATAATATATCACTCTTGATTAGGAGCTAAATCAAATCCAGAATACTCAAGAACTGTTTGACCACCAATTTTATAAAGTCCACTAAGAATTGGTGATACCCCATGAATCTCACTACTTACATATTCAAGATTAAGAGGTAAATAATCTTTAATTTTAGCATGTATTACAGCTTTATTTGTAGTATTTTTAAATACCATTTTAAATCCAACCAACTCACCAACTTTATATTTATGATTCTTATCTCCTAAAAGATTCTTATCGATAGTTGGTTCTCCTGGTTGTTCTTCAAAATAAATTGGAACATAATCATGATCATCTTCATCTGTTGATTCATCACATGCCTTTCATTCCTCAGTATAAGCTTTACCGTTTCATGTAATGATATGCTTATATGGAATAATACAATCATCATTAGGATTATTATCTGGATTACTATCTATATCTTCAGTATTATATTCATTAGAATTATCTTTACTGATTTCTGCACCATTGATAATCTCTGTTCCATTGAAATTAGGATCAATCTTAAATTTAATAGTTATACTACTAACACTTGTTCATGGAAGGATTTCTGAAGTAATAGTTCTCTTTGCAACATTACCTTCTTGAGTCCATTTATCATCATCAAGAATCAATCCATAAGGGATATAATCAGTAATTTCAATATTTCTTGCTGTATAATCACCTTGGTTATAAATAGTTATTCTATAATAAATAACATCTCCTGGTTTATAGGTTTTACCTTCTTCAACCAAAGTTTTAGTTAAAGCGAGATCATAAATCTTCTTATCTGTTAACTTACAAGAAGGACTACATTCTTTACCTCCCCAATTTGGATTAGTCTCATTAGGATCACATTCTTCTCAATAAGCTTTTTGAACTTTTCAATCTCAACACCATAATTCTTTAGCATTACAATTATCTGGTGTTGTTCATTCTGATCAAGAACATTTCCAAGTATAAGTTCTATTTGGTTCAACAGGACCAACAAAATTAGTTACTTCACCCGGATTACAAAGTATCATATCTGCATTCAATAATGCTGTAGGATAATTTGTATTATATAAATCTCCTTCATATGAAGAGACACATTTTGGTGGAACTACAGGAGGTTGTTGTTTCTTTGTACAAGAAACAGTACAGTCACTTGAAGATGTTCCATTAGCGGCTCAATCATCACATTCCTCTCATCCATTTAACGGAGAATCAATATTTTCTGAAAATTCTTTTGTTCAATTATCTAAGATTCAATCTCAACAAAATCAAATATGAATATTTAAACATTCATTATCTGCTTGTGGAACTGGTGATCATGTCTTACCATACTTATATATTTGAGTATGAGCTCATAAATTATTATAATCTAAATATTGCATTTCTTGCTCTCACTCCTTATACAAATATCAAATTCTATATACATGATACACCACTTGTGCTGCAATATCACTTCTCTTATATGTACTAGGAATATCTGAAGTAATTTTTGCTCATCATACATCTGTAGGAACCCCCATAACAACAACCGTATTAACATTATGTGGTTTACCTTGAGAATAATAAGCCATTGACGGAATTGTAATTGCGTTAGATATTACATTATAAGAACTAAACCACGTATACTTATCTGGATTACTTCAATCAGAACGCAATTGCCAAAGATAACTCGTATAACTTGGATCAACTACTGAAAGAGTGTCAATCATCTCATGATTTGTAGATCACGCATACATTACTTGATCAAAAGTCCCTCAGTCACATTGGGTATTTCAAGCATACAAACTTGTTTGTGGCTGTCTTTTAACCAATTCTGCATTAGCAAAACTTGTTGCAAACAATGCAACGAATGCCAATCAAGCAATAATTGTTTTTTGAAAGTTTTTCATTGGTGTATCCAATAAAAGATAAATTAATTATGAGCAAGATATAGTATATAAAAATACTCACTAAACCAATTTTAACCGAAAATCCACAAAAATCAAGTTTTATAGATTTCGAGAAGACTTCAATTCATATAAGTCATATCAAAAAAATCAACACATACTTTTAAATATTTAAAGAAAAATGTCAACCCTTTTTTTAATAAAAAAAAGAGTAACTTTTATAAGCTACTCAATTTTTTTATTATTCTCTTTGTGTTACCAATAATTTATTAAATTCATCAACTCAAGGAATATTAGAAGAAAGCAAATTCGAATTAAATTCAACCATAACCGAAGCCCCATTAAGAACTGCATCTCTTTTTTTATCATGAGTTCTAAACCAAGTATACAATTCAGACCTTCTCTTATTTTTAACATTACTAAGATCTCACAAAACAACTCATTTAATATGTAAATTTCAATAATTACACCAATAATCATTATGAACACTCGTATTTAACTTATCATTTATTGAATCATATCAAGCTCATGCATAAAATATTCACTGTACAAGTTGTCATGCTTTTGAATACTTAGTATCTCAGTTCTCCTGAGCATTGCAAGCACCTGTAGCATCAAAAATTATTTTTCACTGAGTAATTACCATCATATTTTGAACAACATTACCTTTAATTCTTATATCTGCTCAATTTGTTGCAATAAGTGTAAATGGTTTATCTTTAGACAGCAACTTCTCAGGCAAATCAAATACTTTTCCTGAATCTAAATCAGTTAAATAAATCATCTTTCAAGGTACTTGTCTCAAATTTAAATCTGAAACCAGTTTAGCATTTCTAGAATACTTTGATATAAATGTATCAAAATTACCCGAAATATTAGAAACCATCTGATAATTAGCAACTTTTTCATCTCAAGTCTCTAGTGAAAACAAAGCTTCACCACTTTTCAAATAATATTTATTAAGTTTAGTTGCCGTCTCTTGATCAATATATCCTAAAGGACTCTTTTGAACCAAATAATGGTTAGTTACTGCAAAATTCACCTCACAGACTCTATTATTTGATCAATCAGTCATAAAGAATTGATTCTTTCACTCATCAGTTTGTCTAAAATCACAATAACTATACGAAATATTATCCAAAGATACTTTATATTCTCAGAAAGTCTTAATTTCATGTTTAGGCTTAACCGTTTTACCTACTCACAAGACAAAAGAACCTCATACATTACCAAAATCATTAATAATTACTTTTGATGAAACAGGAAACAATGTTGGATAATCTCTCCAATTATTTAGTGTTTCAAAAACATTTTTTACTTCTTCAGATCAAGCAAATGATGATATACTACCAGCAAACCATCAATTCCAATTTTGTTCAATATAATGTTTTATAGCAGGATAATAATCTGTTTTATCATCATTTCAAGCTCACCAACCATTAACTCAAACACAATCAAGACCATCTAAATCATAAATAATATCTTTATTTCATAAAACACTAGGTCAATATACAAGGAATCTACACTTTAAAGTAGCCAAATCTATCTTATAAACATTATCCTCGTTACAATCTCAACCAGGTTCTGTTGAAGAGTAAAAATTACGTTGTAAATATGTTTTTCTAGCATCTTCTGTTTGATTTCAAAGTAATCCTTCAACATTCCAATAGAATGGCAACATTTCTCATGTCATAATAGAAATTGATCAATTCTGTACATTAAAGCATGAAGGATCTAAATTCAAATGACAATCAGAAGAACATGTAAGTCAACTATACGCACTATTATAAATACCTTTTTCTTTAAATAGTCTTCCCTCTCTTCATATTAGTTGAGGAGCATCTTCTCACCAATCACAAGCCTCAAATCCTTCTTGAATTCAATCTCAACAAACAGGCTCTGGACATGTTTTTTTCTGAATACAATCAGGAATTGGATCAGGTTCTACCTTAAATGTAGCAGGATCAGAACATGCAGAAGGATTTACCACACAAGCAATATTTGATCACGATGCAGTTCTTACTTTCATAGGGAATATAATATAGTATACATTATCTTTAGAAAAACTTCATTGAGTCATTTTTACATTCCAAACAATTTTTCAAGGATCAAAATATCATGTACTCAAATAATCATAATCCTCATCATGTTTATATTCATTCGGCATTTTATCAACATAGTATTTTTTTATTCCTTCAGCCTTTTCCACAATTTCAAAGACATCTTGGTCATATTCGTCTTTTACTGTGAATTCTTTCAATTTTCATGAATCTCAAATAACCTTAATCATAAAATAAATAATAGGATTTTCATCTGAAGCATTCAATGTTAAAGATTTTTTCCATTCTCAGTTAATACTTCTAGAAATATACTTATCCACTTTTAATCAACCAGTATCCTTCACTATAGTAGAAGTTG
The DNA here is from genome assembly GCA_946405785.1 of uncultured bacterium. GTDB lineage: Bacteria > Patescibacteriota > Gracilibacteria > Absconditabacterales > Absconditicoccaceae > HOT-345. The sequence goes on from CAMJIH010000001.1 coordinate 156,119, forward strand.
TACATCACAATTCAGACTCAGAAAGATCTAAAGCACAAACTTTGTTTTTATACGAAGTTTCTTCTGAATTTTGATTAACTCTTACTGAATATTTTAAAATAATTTCCTTTCACTTCCTAAAATTTGGAATAGAAATAGTCCAAACCAATGGATCTCACTTTTCAAATTTTTCAAGAACAATTCACTCTGGTCACTTAACAGAATAAGATTTATCAACATAAGTAACACCACTAGGCAAATCATCTTTAATAAACAATCATGAATTGATTCATCCATAACTTGTAATTTTTATTTCATAATCAATGGTATCTCAATTTGAAACTTTTGTTGCACTTGAAACAATTTTTTTCTCAATTCCTAACATTTTCTTAATACTATATGGATCTGAACATTTACCTGTCACAGCACGTTCTCATGCTTTTCTGTATGAAAAAGCACAATTTTCTGTATTTGACATAAAATCATCAGTAACCTCTCATGTTAAGATAATATATCAAGACTCTCATGCTTTCAAACTAAATCATGAAAATTCTATAATATTATTTCCTTCCCTAGTATACTGTCAAATTTTTGCAGATTTCACAGAAATAGAAACACTAGGAGATTTTAAATTTAATGGGAAAAAGTCACGGATAAGAGCATTTGAAATATCCTTAGATGTATTATTTTTAAAAGATACTTTAAATGAAACTTTATCTCAAACATTATAAAATTTTTCTCATAGTAATTCCTTCTTCTCAATTTCAACATAAGGTACTTCTTCATCTTTCTTTGTTGCACTACATGAAACTTCTAATCATGATTTCTTACATTTCCAAT
>CAMJIH010000002.1 GCA_946405785.1 uncultured bacterium
GGTCAACAAGAAACATATCTTAATATTTATGGATATGAAGAAATTATTGAAGCATGTAAAAAATGTTTCGCATCTTTGTTTACAAACAGAGCTATTTCTTACAGACAAGATAAAGGATTTGACCATTTTGAAGTAGCATTATCAATTACAATTCAAAGAATGGTAAGAAGTGATCTTGCTTGTTCTTGAGTAATGTTCTCTATCGATACAGAAAGCTGATTTAAAGATGCAGTATTCTTAACTGGTTCATATGGATTATGAGAAAATGTAGTACAAGGTGCTGTTAACCCAGATGAATGGTATATCTTTAAACCAACTCTAAGAGAAGGTAAAAGACCTATTCTTTCTAAAAAAATAGGAGAAAAAGCAATTAAGATGATTTATACTAATGATTCTAGTTCACCAACTAAGAATATTCCAGTTCCAGAGGCTGATAGAAAGAAATTAGTATTAACTGATGATGAAGTACTTAATCTTGCTAAACAAGTATTAATTATTGAAGATCATTATTCAGAGAAAAAATGAAAATTCTGTCCAATGGATACTGAATGGGCTAAGGATGGAAAAACAGGTGAATTGTTTATTGTTCAAGCAAGACCAGAGACAGTTCATTCAAATCAAGATGCTAATGTGTTAAAAACATATGAACTTCAAGGTACAGGTAAAGTACTTATTGAAGGTAGAGCTGTAGGTGAAAAAATTGGTAGTGGTAAAGCTCATATTATCAAAGATGTTGCAGATATTGGAGAATTTAGAGCAGGAGAAGTTCTTGTAACAGATATGACAGATCCTGATTGGGAACCAATTATGAAAATTGCATCAGCTATTATTACTAACAGAGGAGGTAGAACTTGTCATGCAGCTATTATTTCTAGAGAACTTGGTATTCCTTGTGTTGTTGGAACAAACGAAGGAACAGAAGTTCTTAAGGATGGACAAGAAATTACAGTTGATTGTTCATCTGGAAGTGAAGGTAAAGTGTATGAATGAGTTATTGATTTCAAAATTAATGAAGTAAACTTAGCTAATCTATCAAAGACAAAAACTCATATTACAATGAATATTGCAACTCCAGATTCAGCATTTGAAAAATCATTTATTCCAAACGATGGAGTAGGATTAGCAAGAGAAGAGTTCGTAATTTCATCTTATATTAAAGTTCATCCATTAGCATTACTTCACTTTGATGAATTAAAAGATGAAAAAGTTAAGAAAGAAATCGAGAAAATGACAGCTGGATATAAAAATAAGGCAGATTTCTTTATTGATAAACTAGCTGAAGGAGTATCAATGATTGCTGCAGCAGTATATCCAAAGAGAGTTATTCTTAGACTTTCAGATTTTAAATCTAATGAATATGCAAATCTTCTAGGAGGTAAAGATTTTGAACCAAAAGAAGATAATCCAATGATTGGATGGAGAGGTGCTTCAAGATATTATTCAGAACAATATAAAGAAGCTTTTGGACTTGAATGTAAATGAGTACTTAAGGTAAGAGAAGAAATGGGATTAACAAATCTTGATGTTATGATTCCGTTCCCAAGAACTGTTGAAGAAGCTAAAAAAGTTATTGCAACTATGGCTGAATACGGATTAAAACAATGAGATAACGGATTAAAAGTTATGGGTATGTGTGAAATCCCTTCAAATGTAATTCTTGCTGAGGAATTCCTAGAAGTATTTGACGGATTTAGTATTGGATCTAATGATCTTACTCAATTATTACTTTGAGTAGATAGAGATTCAGAACTTGTAGCATCTGTATATGATGAAAGAAATCCAGCAGTAAAGAAAATGATTAAACAAGTTATTGATGTTTGTAATAAGAAAGGAAAATATGTTGGTATTTGTGGACAAGCTCCATCAGATTACCTAGATTTCGCAGAATTCCTTGTAGAATGTGGAATCCAATCAATGTCTCTTAATCCAGATACAGTTATTAAAACAACATTAGCAGTAGCTGAATTAGAGAAGAAATTAGGTAAATAATAACAACTAAATTAACGAGCAGCTCTAATGAGCTGCTTTTTTGTTTTACTAAATAATATTTTTTTGCTAAATTTGACAAAATAAAAAATTTAATTTATAATTAATGAAAGAAAATTTTACCATTTAACTTAAAAGAATGGCTTTAGAAACTTGAGAACTTAAAGGATTAGAAGCATCTTGGGAAAATCTTTCAAAGGAAGAATTAAACAGAGAAATGTCTCGTTATGCAATGGAATGAAACACAGAGAAAGTTCAAGCTTTGTTAGATTTCATGAAAGTAAAAGATGATCCAGATGCTGCAAGTAAATTTCATGCTAGTTTTAAAGACAAGTATGCTGAATTTCAAAGTAATATAAAAGAAAAGAATAAGGCTTTAAGAGATTTGAAAAGAGATCTAAAAGGGAAAACAGGTGCAGATAAAGATGCTGTTGAAGCTGAGATCCAAATCAAAGAAAAAGAAATAAGTGATGAATGGGAAAGGTTTTTTAAAGCAGATATGAAAGATTATGTAGATAATGTTGGAACAAAAATTGATCTAACAGAAAAAGCTAAAGATGATGAAATCGATAGATTAAAGTGAGAACTTTCTTGAATAGTATCACATGGACCAAAACTATCTGAATACTTTTCAATTGAGAGAAGAAGATTAGTAACATTAAATGATGGTATTATGAAGTTAGAGCAAGATAAGGAAAACTATCCTAAAAATGTTCTTATTTATCTTATGGGGCTATCAAATTCAAAGATTATCTGAATTAGAGGTGTGAAAAATGGATTAAAAAGGACATGGATGAAGGTTGCATGGAAATGGAATTCTGATGATATTAAGGAGAATCTACAAAATTTTGAAGATTCAATCAAAATAAAATCAGATGATAGTCTATGGACTATAGGATTAAAAAAGCAACTACAAGAACATCTTCATAATGCAAAACAAGCTTATGTTGATCAACAAAAGAAGAGCGTATGATTATAATTTATTCTCTAAATTAAATTAAGATGTTAAAAACAATTAATGAAGCAAAAAATTATGCTATAGATCGTATTAGTCAAATTGAAGGTGAAGACTTAATTGAAACTGAAAAATTGTTAGTTCAAACAGAACTTGAAAATCTATTTCTTGAAAAATTATCAAAAGAAATCTCAAATGAAGAAATAGAGCAATTGCAAGCTGAAAATCAAGAAGATTTAGAGTGAAAACTATTTTATAAAGTTCCTAACTATTCTAGTCTTTTAGAAGATACAACAGCAGAATTTTTGACTGATTATCTATCTTCAGATGAAGAAGATGATGAAGAGTAATAAATAAGTTATTCAGAGAATATAAGAAGGGAAGCGTTAACAAACTTTCCTTTTTTTTTATCATAAATTTTAAAACTTTTTGAAAGTGAAAAAAAACCTCAAAATTTGCTAAATTCCCTTTTTTGAATTATAATTAGGTAACGAGGCTTTTTTATTATTTTTACGAATACGATGACTACTACACACAATTACAGCATCCTTTCGAATTGAACAATCGAGAACTGAGAAAGATTGGATGAAAAGAAAAAAAAGATTTTAGATAGTATTAAGATGGATCTATTGGAAACATTAAAAGAGAATAATGTTGTTAATAGAAATATTTTAGCAGATAAATTAAGTAAAAATAGATATGGTAATTGAGTATCAACAGGTCATGGAGTACCATGAGGAGTGATTGAACTTAATGACTCAGTATCAATAGATCTTAGTAAAAAGAGTATTCAAAATAGATACAAATGAATTTTCTCTGATTATGATAAAGCTTTATCACTAGAACCTGAAGAAGTAAGAAGAAAAGAATTAGATAGTATAGATACTAGATTTGCTGAAATGTTAATTTTGGATTCATGAAATTTTATTGAATTCAGAAATGATGAGTCATTTGAAAATGATAAAAATGCTGAAGAAGAATCTCTAATAGCTTACAATGAATTAAATAAACTAAGAAAATATAAAAGAAAAATTGAACGTATTAGAAAAACTGATAAAAATTGAGATTTCTATATCATAAAATGGACAGATGATCAAATAAAAATAATAAAAGAGCGTTTTGAAGAAGAATTAAAAAAAGAAGAAAAGCCTGAAAATAAAGAAGAAACTCCTGAAAACGAAGGAGAAACTCCAGATACAGAAAAAGAAGATAAAAAGGAAGATGAGAATGTAGATGAATTAAGAAGAGAAAAAGAAGAATTAGAAGAAAAGGTAAGAAAAAGTGAAAAAGATAATGAAGAATTAAGAAATACAATAAGAGACCTTATTGATAAACTTAATAAAAAAGATGACACAAAAGATGAAGAAGGTGGTGAAAGCCATGATGATGAGGATATTGATGATGATTTCTTTAATGATCTCGACGATATCGATGATGCAGAGGTTTTGAATGAAAATCCAAATTATATATTGAGATCTTTAATTGTTGAACAAGTTGTAAGAATAAGAAGAACAAATTGATATCCAGAATGAACAGTAGAAATCAGAGGAGAATCAATTAATATTGAAGAATTTGAATTTTATGAAGAATTAAAACAAGAATATATTGATGCAAAATGAGATGCTGAAAAAATTGCTCAACTAGATAAAGAATTTGCCGAGTTAGTTATCTTATTCTCTCCAAAAGATGCAGACTTTAAAGATAGATATTATATTAAACTTACAGAAGACGAATTAGAAGATGGATTAGTAGTAACTGATGAACGTTTAGCTAGATATGGAATAAAATATAATGTTACTGATTATTTTGAGAAAATAGTAGAAAGAGAAGTCATTAGAGAAAGGAAAATTGTAAGAAAAATTGAAACAGTTATTACTGAACTTGAAACATCTATTACGGAATTAACAAGAATTATTGATATTGAAAAGTTATCAAAAAAAGAAGTAATTCTCGAAGAAATCTTAAAGAAGAAAAGTCTATTAAAGATTTTACTTAGAAGACAAAGAAAATTGTTACTTCTTCTTACGGGGAATAAAAATAGTGAAGAAATCCAAAAATTAAGAGATAAAGAGTCAAAACTTCAAAAAGAAAAAGATGCTGTATTAGCAGAAAAGGAAAAACAAGAAGAATTGAAGAGAAAAATTGCTGAAATTAAAAAGAAAATCGCAGAATTAGAAAAGGATGATGAAAAGAAAAAAATTGCTGAAACTATTGAAGAAAAAGAGAAGGTAATTTCAGAACTTGAAGCAGAAATTAAGAAGTTAGAAAAGGAAAAATCTTCTATAGAAACTCAATTAACATTAAAAGATGTTGCACTTTCACCAGACAGAGAAGCTGGTTATCGTGAAGATTTACGTAAAATTGATAAGGATATAGCTGGATTTCAAGAAGATATTAAGAAATTAAAGGAAGACATTAAGGATTTAAAAGAGCAATTAGGAAAAGATGAATCAGAAGAATTGAAAAATTTAAGAGCTCAATTAAAAGATCTAGAGGAAGAGCTTGCAGGAATGGATCCAGATATTGATGCAAAATTAAAGGAAAAAGATGAGGAATTAGATGGAATAAGAAAACAGATTAAAGAATTAGAACAAGCTTGAGGTGATAATGAAATTCAAGCACAACTTATTGCTCTTATTGACGAACAAGACATATTAATTAGGGAATTAGAAACTCTACAGAGACTTATAAATGTTGCAAAAACAGAAGAAGAAAAAGTTAGAATTAGAGAACAAATTAGAATTATAAATCAAAAGATAACAATTATTTCTAAAAAAATTACTGAATATGAACATGAAATTCAGATTTATAAAGAAAGATCTACAACTAGAAGATTTCGTATTTATCAAGCAGAAGAATTTACACCAGTGCCTTCAGATGGACTTAAATTAAATTCTGTAATTTCAGACATGTGAACAGATGTTTTTGAAGAAAAGGCTGCCCTAAAAGTTGAAGAACAGTTAAAACAAGAATATAAGAATTTATGAACATGGGATGTATTTGGTAGATTGGCATTATTCTTAGGAAGATGAAGAAGGAGAAGAAGAATGATGGACCGTGAAAAAAATGATATTTCAAATACAGCATTCTTAACAGATCCTACATATGCAGCATTAAATGAACAAAGTCAAAATGCTGCAGATCGTCATGCTCATGAATTGGCAACAGGAATGGTTGCAATTAATAGAATTACAACAGTTCATAATCCACAGGTTGATAAAATATGTAAAGATTATTTGAATGGTATCATTACAGATGCACAATTCCAAACTGAATTTAATAGAATTGTTGCTGCTGATGCAAACATTCAAAATGCATTAAATGGTCAAAATATTACTCACATAGGAAGTAATATCTTGTTAAGATTAAATGAACAAAGAGATTTAGGTGTTTTGTTTGGAAATCTAGAAAATGAACTATCTCAATATATTGCAGATAGGAATCAAATACATGTGCAAAGTATGCAAAGTATGGTAGAACTCTATATAAGAAATTATCAAAAAACTCCGGCATTTATGTCTTTATTTGAGAATGTTGTAAAAGGAGACATTAATGCAAGTAATCGCATGAAAAAATTTCTCAAACAAGAAATGGCCGTTATGAAGATGCAAATCAAGAATCTTACTATGAGTATAGATATTATTAATAATTGAAAATCTGCATATCAAATCGATAATTCAGATCGTGAAAAAGGATGGAAATTTAAGGTATGAAAATTCTTAGACAAACATCCATGGGGAACAGCTATAGGAAGTATTGCTCTTGGTGTATGACTATGAGCTGTTACTGCATGAGCTGGTGCTGTTGCATGAGCTGCTATTTCAACAGGAGTATTTGGAGCTTATGTGGGAGGAACAAATGCTATTAAGAAATGGACTCATCATACAAAAGAACAAAATACACATGAAAAGAATATAGTAACTGACTATAGAAACGAACAACAAAAAATACAACAATGGCAAAATGATGCACTAAATGGTTCTTGGTGGAGAAAATATAAAGCAAAGAGACAACTAGCTTTATATGATCAAACAACACAAGAAAATATTAAATTAACAAATCAAATTGAAGAATATATTACAAATCTATCAGCTAAAATCTGACAATTAACTCCACAAGAAGAAAACTTTATGAAATGTAACCTTATTGAAGGTTGGGCCCGTCTAAAGTATTATAGAGAAATGTGACATAACTTCCTAGCATCTGAAAATGTTGATAAAACAGAAAAGGATATGATGAGATTAGAAAAAGCAATTACTCTATGATTACAAAAGATTAATAAAACAACAACAGACATAGAAACAACAATGACTGCTACAAATACTCTTGGAACAAATATAACTTATGATGTATTAAAAAATGACTTGAAAGCAAGTTATGATAAATCATTAATCCAATTTAAGAGAGAAAGAAGAAATTTGGCTCTTAAATATGGAATAGGAACAGCTGCTGTGTCAATCTGAGCATCTTTAGCTGTACAATATGCTCTTTGAAGTTGAGTATTTAGTCATGAATCACCAGCATTTAGTGCCACAAAAGCTACATCAGATAATTTTGCTTTATGAAAGGCTGAATGATTGACAAATAATATAGCTGTAGATACTCATTCAGTATTATCTTCAGCTCCAGATGGATCAACAATAAATATGTTCTATTGAGCTGGTACTGATGCAACACCTGTAATACCATGACGTCTTACACCAAGTGATCTTGCAACAAAGATTTCAAATGTTAATAGTTATATTAATTCACTTCCAACTAAAACTGTTGGAGATATTTGACCTGGTTTGACAGCAGCTGATAAAGCAACATTCTTAACAGAACTTAGCGGATTATCAGGAGGAACATGAACAAATTGAGTTTTGCAAAATATGAGACATGCAGATAGTATCTGGCAATTAGCAGAATGATTATCATTCTCATGAAAATCTTGATTAGCTACTGTAACTCTTGCTCAAGATCCATGATTAAATGTTGTATGAACAACAACACATACTTTAGCAGATAGAGTTGCAAATTGATATATCGAAGTATCAAAAGATGCTGTACTTTGAAAGAAATCATGGTTCTTCTGAGTACCTTTGTTCTTTAATACTTTTAAAGATAGAAAGGGTACAGATGATACAACAGATCAAAAGTGGAACAATCAAAATGCACAACAACAGCAACAACAACCAAATAATCCGTAATAAATTCCTTGAATAAAAAAATATGATTAATACCATGAACTAAAACTATTTACTTATTTATAAAATAAAATGGCAGAAAATAAAATTGCAAAACCATTTCAAGAATCTTTCTTAGATGAGCTTGTTAAACAAGCAGGATTTGAAGAAGATGAATTTGATATGATAAAAGATGATTTAAGACCAATTCTTCAAGAAAGAATAGTTTTACATATTTATAGAGAATTAAGTGAAGAAGACTGAAATAAAGTTTCAGATTTTCTAGAACATGAAAAATATGAAGAATTAAACGCTTTCTTGAAAGAAAAAATTCCTAATTATGAAGATTTTATTATGGAAATTTATGCTGAATTTGAGGATGAATATTTAGAGAATTTTGAAGATCTTTAGTTGATTAAAGAATATTTATGCAACAATTACAAGATGAAGATTTTATCTATAATTTATTGTTAGAGGCTGGGTATTCTCCAGATAAAGATGATTTTGATGTATTAAAAGAAGAAATAGAGCCTCTTTTGATGGACAAAATTATCTCAAGAGTTTTTGAAGAACTGTCAAATGAACAAAGAAAGGAGGTGATGAAACTATTTGATGCTAAGAAAGAAGCAGAAGCTTTGCATAGAATAGAAAAAATGATTCCTGATTATGACAATTTTTTAGAAGAAGTTTTTCAAGAATTTGCAGAAGAGTACCTAAGAACGGTAAAGTAAAAAACTATTGACTTTAATATAAAAGGTTATTATACAATAGAAAATTTTTAAATAGAATTAAATGATGTCTAAGTTCTGAAATTCTTTGTGAAATACTATAGCAGTTCCTGTGAGATGAGTAGGGACCGTATTAAATACCTGATGAGATGTTGTAAAAACTTGATGGAATGTTGTTTCTGATATGTGAAAAGTAGTTTCAGATACAGGGAAGAAAGCACGGGAAACTCTATCAAGTTCTTGGAGTACTTGAAAATGGTATAATAAACTATATCAAGTTCCTGCAGGAATAGCTATCTCATGAGCAACTATTGTTGAATGAGCTGTAAGAACTGTAGTAGAACCAGCTAGAAATCTGTTCTTAAACGTTCGTGATAGTGTATGAAATTTTTTCAAGAATATCTGAAATACAATAAAAAGAGCTTTTGATACAACAACTCCAGTCTCAGATTTCTCTTACGAAAAATTAAAGCTTAAGAACCCTACCCGTAAGAATCGAGCATCAAAGTTAGCATGGTGGAAAAAATAATTATATATAGTAAAAAGGAGCTTTAGAGAGCTCCTTTTTTCATCATTATATATTCAATTAGTATTAATAGCATTCATGCAGCAGCAAGTATTCATTGAATTAACCATGCTTCCATAACAATTGTAGTTTCTTTCATTCATTTATACTCAAGAAGATGATGGAATGGTGCAACAGTGAATAATTTTTTCTTAAATACTTTCTTCCAAAAAATCTGTAGGAAACTTGAGAAGAATTCAACAATAAAGAACCCAAATATGATAAGGAATGGAATTAAAATACCAAACCTCATATTCATAAGATATATGAGCGAGGATAGCATTCATCACAGGGCAAATGCTCAAGAATCTCACATAAATAGTTTTGCTGGATTAATATTGAAAAATAAAAATGCGAGTAATGTGGCAACAAGAATTCATACAATACTACTAGCAAGATATGTTCAATTTAAGAAAGTCATTGCTGCAAAACAAGCTAAGATTATAGTCATTAATCATCAAGCTAATCCATCCAATCAATCAGTAATATTGATGGCGTTAACAACAGCAACTGTTGCAATAAATGTTAATATAGGGAATAAGATTCAAACTTGGATTTTACCTGCTATTGGCCATAAATTGATATAATCAATTCATAATTTTACATAGAACCAATAAGAAATCCATCAAGAAAATAAGAACATACCTACAAGTTTTGCTTTTGCACTAAGTCATTTAACTTTTCAATAATCTCTAATATTTAAATAGTCATCAACCAATCAAATTAGTCCCATAGAGAAAAATCAGAAAAGAATGATATAGGTTTCTCTTGAGTTCCAAAGAGAATTACTAATGAATCATAGATGTTGTAGTGCAAATGATCATAGAATCATAATAAGCATAACAATGAGGAATAATCCTCATCCCATCGTTGGTGTTCATTGTTTATGTGCATGAAGTTTTGTGAATATTTCAGATTTTTCACCAGTTACTGTGTTCTCACGAATGGTTTTACCAGCTTTTAACTTATGTAGTAACTTAATATAGAATGGATAAAGGATGAATGAAAGACAGAAACTAGCTAATGAACAAAATATTATCTGACTTAATTTTCATAAGGTTCAAGTTGCTTCAAGCATATCAAATAATAAGAATATAAAGCATATTGTATCCTCGATAGGCTGAGTGTATTTTTATATCGATAAAATTCAAGTGTGATAAAAAACAATAGTTAATAGCTATGATTATGAAAATTATTATTCGTAAAATTTTACTCTTGCAATAGGTAATAAAAAGTCTAATCTAATTCTAGATTTAATCTTTTTAGGAATAAATGTCTTATTCTACAATTACTACCACTACTACAACCACAACCGAGTAATTCGGCAGGGTTTTCGTGGTATGTAATCCTTTGAAAACTCTTGCCTGTCAAGGGCTTTTTATTTACTGAAAAGATGTTTTATATTCTTTAGTTTATCTTATGGAAGATTTGTTATTAAGAAAGAGACATTCTCTTTCACATATCCTTGCACAAGCAGTGCAAAGAGAACAACAACGAGATGTAGAAGTTGCTATTTGACCTGCTATAGATAATGGATTTTATTATGATTTCTTATTTAGTTCAGAGAAACAAATAAAAGAGGAGGATCTTAAGAAAATCCAAAATCAAATGGAAAAAATCGTTAAAGAAAATCAAGATTTTGTATTATTCTCTTTGCCAGATGATGCATCAAAGAAATTGGTTGTTGAGTTGATGAAACAAAAGTATAAGGAAGAAATGAGATCAGAATTCGCTGCTGCTTGAGAAGAAATTACATTCTATGCTAATACTATTGTTGAGTGAGCAAAAGATGCTTTATTAAGAGGTATTGATCAAGAATATATTAAATATTATGAAGGAGTAACAAAATATCTTCAAGAATTATTCCCAGAAAAATTTAATGGAAAATTTGTTACATTCTTAGATATGTGTGAAGGTCCTCATGTATCAAATACTAAAGAGTTAGATACAAAGGCATTTAAACTAGATAAACTTGCATGAGCATATTGGAGAGGAAATTCAAATAATGTGATGATGGTAAGAGTTTATGGTTTAGCTTTTGATACTAAAGAAGAGCTCCAGAATTACCAACATATGATGGAGGAAGCTAAGAAAAGAGATCACAGAATTCTAGGACAAAAGTTAAAAATCTTTACAATTTCACCACTAGTTTGATCAGGATTGCCTTTGCTTCAACCAAATGGAATGATAATCAGAAAAGAAGTAGAGGACTATTTACGAGAACTTCATAAAGATAAGGGTTATTTAAGAGTTTGGACTCCTCATTTGGCTAAAGAAGAATTATATAAAACTTCAGGTCATGCTGATAAATTCTGAGATGAATTGTTTAGAGTAAAAGGTAAAGAAGAAAGTTTCTTTATGAAACCTATGAACTGTCCCCATCATATGCAGATATTTGCTGATAATCAATTTAGTTACCGTGATATGCCTATCAGATATTTTGAACCAGCTACAGTATATAGAGATGAAAAAACAGGACAATTATCATGATTAACTCGTGTAAGATCAATTACTCAAGATGATGGTCATCTCTTCTGTCGTGTATCACAAATTACTGAAGAAGTATGAACAATTGTACAAATCATTAAAGAGTTCTATACAACATTAGGAATGATTGATGATTATTGGGTAAGACTTTCAATCAGAGGACCTGAAGGAAAATATCTTTGAGATGACAGTGTATGGGAAAAAGCAGAATGAGCATTAAGAGCTGCTTCAGAAAAATATGATTTACCATATAAAATCTGAGTATGAGAAGCTGCATTCTACTGACCAAAACTTGATTTTATGTTCAAAGATGCAATTGGAAGAGAATGGCAATTAGCAACAATTCAATGTGATTTTAACTTGCCAGTAAGATTTGATCTTTCATTTACTAATGAGCAAGGTGAAAAAGAAAGACCAGTTGTTATCCACAGAGCAATCTCAGGATCATTAGAAAGATTTATGTGAGTAATGATTGAACAATTCTGAGGTGCTTTCCCTCTATGGTTAGCTCCAGTTCAGTTCCAAATTGTACCAGTCGCAGATAAATTTAATGATTACGCATTTGAATTAGCTGCAAGATTAAGAAAAGATGATTTTAGAGTAAAGGTAGATGATTCAACAGATAGCTTCTCTAAAAAGATCCGTAATGCGGAATTGATGAAAGTTCCATATACATTAATTGTATGAGAAAAAGAAGTTGAATGAAAATCTGTATCAGTAAGAGAGTTTAGAAGTAAAAAACAATATACATTAAAGACTGAAGAACTAATAGAACAAGTAATGGTTGAAAGAAAAGAAAGAAAAATTTAATTATACTATAAAAAGAGGGGATTTTCTTTAAAAATTCTCCTCTTTTTTTTGAACTTTTTTAAAATATCTGTATAATTATTAGTGAATTTTATTCCTTATCTATAAGTTATGGGAATTGTAAACAAAAACAAAGCTAAAAAAATGGTATTTAAAGGGGCTGTATTACTTTTTTGAATTTTATGAATACTAACTCCTACATTTACAGAAGTAGAAGCAGCTTCGAAATTGAGTGCTAAAGATTGGCTTAATTATATTGTTGAAATAGCATGAGCTTACATGGACCAATATTTTTCAATGGTTCATTTTAACGTAGCATGAAATGACTTTTGATGATGAATCCTTTGGTTGCCAGTGGAACAAATTTCAGGTGATGCTGTTGAAATTAGTATTCCTAATGGTGTGGATGAGAATGGGGATCCATTATACGATTCCAGATTTTGTTCATCAAAAGTAAGAGGTTTTTACTGGAATTCTCAAAGATGAGATAATAGATTATGGCCAATGGATGAAAAAACACATCAATGGCTTAAAGATGTGCATACAGATATAGAGAAGTATGCATGATTAAATATAACATGATGATGGTATACAACTTGTAGTGAAGATAAAGAAACAGTAGAATTAAATGCATTTCTTGAAGCTAACTGAGTATCAATAACACTTTCAGATATAGCAAATATTATTACAGAATTATCTAATTATCCAAAAGAACAGTGGGAGGAAGCAATTGAACCTATTATAGCTGATAAACATATTAATAATCATGAAGCTGAATTAAGAATTAAAAATGTGATCCTTTCATGAGTATCACTTAAGATAGATCCATACGGTATTTATTGAAAAATTACTCATGATTATAGATGGGAACATATGGATCTTATTGCATGAGCACATTATGATGTAGAACAAAATAGAATCTCTACATGAAATTTAACATGTAGCTTGCAGAGATTAAGTAATAACTATCCATTTTGATATTTATATGATGATTATTGACATATTTGAATTATCTGAGCTAGAATCGATTCAAAATATATTCAATGAACAGAAAAGAATAGAGCAGTAGTAACTAGTTTCCATACTTGATTACAAGCATTACTAGATTCTTGAGTTTGTATGAATGAAATTTTCTGATTTGATTGAAAGAATATGAATCTAAATGCAAAAACCCAAGGTAGAACATGATATCAAATTCCTTGACGAAGTGATAGTGATGCATGGAATACTATTTGAAAAATATTATCGAATTTCCTAACTGCTTGAAATGGAACTGCCAGAACTACAGTCTTTAGTCTATGAATTAAGGGTATTGTATGATTGACTGATGAAGTAAGAGATAATCAAAAAGAATATTTTGAGAATAACCAATTACAATCAACTCTTATGCTAAGAACAGAAACTTCTATTGCAAATGTTATAAATGTTGCGAGCAGAAATGCTGAAAGATTATGTAGAGGTAAATGGGATGAATTCAAAAATTGAGTTCCTTCTTGGGAATTTACGTCTAAAATTGTTTGTCTATCATGAGATGGAGCTAAAAATAACGTACCAACTCCTAAACAAATATCATGAAAAACAATTGTTGTTAGAAATGCTGATTTTATAATAAATATGCATAATGGTAGTTATCAATCAAATAAAGATTCTATAGATCTCTTTATTGATAGAGGAAACTTATTGCTTGATACTGAAGGTATAGATACAGGTAGCTTGGTATCATTTGATGATTATTGATATTTATCTAATGATATTAATAGTGATATTAAAGCTATGTTCTTAAAAGGAACCTTTATTATTAACGGATTGATGCTCGGTGGTACAAGTTGAACAGGAACTATTGATAATAGACTATATATGCATGGAAAACTTATTTCATATAATACTATAACAGTTCCTACTACAATTAGAAAGAATACTATTGAAAAAATAATAAATAGACAGTTATGGACTGCACCAGAACAAACATCATTAACAAAATTATTCTCATGGTGATGTAATCCTGTAACTTGAGAAGGTAGTGATGGAACTTCATGTAAGTGAAGCTCTGCTGTTGGAAAGGAATCTCAATTAGTAGATAAGGCATTCTGATTAATAGATATGGATTTAGAAAGTGAATTAATTAAGAATTAAAACATATAACAAATAAAAAAGTCTCAGCTTCCAAATTGAACTGAGACTTTTTATTATATATAATAAAAGAAAATATTAATCAGAAAGATTATGATAAACTTGATCAACATCTTCATCTTCATTTAGAGCTTCGAGAATACGGTCAAAAGCTTCTCTATCCTCTCAACTTAGATTAATAGTATTTTCGGCAAAGAAGTGAATATCTGCTTCTGTTACATGATATCATAGATCAATGATAGCTTTTCTAACATTAATAAAATCAGCTTTAGATGTGTAAACTTCAGCAGTTCATTCTTCTATATTTAAATCTTCGATCGGAAGTTCCATAACTTCCATTTCAAGGCTTTCAGCATCGAAAGGTATAATTTTTTCTATTTGTCTTCCTTTATCTTCAACCATTTCAGATTTTCAATCAATAACAATAAGTCATTGTTCTTTAAATTGCCAAGAAACAGCTCATATTTCAGCCATTGATCATCCAGATTTTCAAAGTGCTGTTCTAATAGATTGAGAAGTTCTATTTGTGTTAGAAGTTACAGCTTTGATTAATAGAGCAGATCAGTTAGGACCATATCCTTCATAGAAAACTTCTTTCATTTCTTCTCATTCTAATTGTCCAGAACCTTTAAGAATAGCTCTTTCTATAACATCTTTAGGTAATCCATTATAACGAGCTTTTTCAAGAACCATTTCCAATGCAGGATTCATCTTAGGATCAGCACCATTTTTTGCAGCTAATTGAATTTTTTTTCAAATAATACTGTAAACTCTAGATTTGTTAGCATCTCAAGCAGCTTTTTTTGCAGCAATACTATGTCGTCTTCACATGATAAACAAATAATAATAAAAATTAACTAGTTACGATATATAAGGATTTTGAGACAGTTTTCAAATTTAGTTATAAAATTAGAAGTTATACTAAATTAAGACATTTCTCATATAATGAAATAGCATTGAATCATGTCTGTTCATAATAGTACTCAGGGAACATACTTGTTAAGTTATTAAATTCAGGCGTAATAAAAACTATTGGTTTTCAGAGACTTGATAATTGCTTATCAATTTCTTTATTAATTTTACAGTCCATAATGAATGCTATTTTTTTTGCACCTTTATAGTATTCTTTGAATCCTTCTGAAAATAGATAATTCAAGTTGTTAACTATTGTTAATGCAATGCGAGAACTATTTGTACTAAGTAATTGAGATAATTTAACTAATTCTTCAAAATGATTTCATAATCAGATAACAAGTAAATCTGGATTTTTAGGAGATAATAACGATAGTATTTTACTATCATCAATAAGTTTTTTATCAATGAACTGAATTCACTCTTCGTCTTCACTTGAAGATGCATATATGTTATCGGCCATTTCTTGTGAAGAAAGAGGATAGATTGAGTTCTCTTTATTTTTTAATAATTTTAGAAAACTTTCTAAGTCCCATGGAAAACAGTAATTGAAAGTATTAGAATCAATAGATAAATAATCTAGTTCAGGATAGTATTTTTTTCAGAAACTTCCCATAGATGAATTTGCACTGATAATTGATACAGATTTTAATCTGCTAATATGTGGAAGAATATCATGAATTGATAACTTATCTAAGATGATAAGATATTCTCAATCTTTATTAAGTTGAGAAAAAAATGTTTCAAGATGAGAGTCTATTAATTGGATACTTGAAGATTGAGCTAGTTCTTTGTTATCAGAAATAATACTGTTATATTGAATATTTTCCTCTTCTAAAAGAGTTAAAAAATGTGAACTTAGTACAAGTTTTGAAAGATTAATTGATTCCATAAATTATAATTTACAAATTAAAGTATAGATTCTTTTTTCTTTAACCGCCATTGTGATTGCCTTGTAAGAAATGCGGCATCTTTTTTATCTTCTAAAAGAGCTTTTGTAGCTTCTTCCAAGAAAATCGTATTTTGACTTCATTTAATAAGGATTATCCATTTATCTTCTGATTTTTTCAAAAAGTTCTCAACCCATTTTCAAACTTCTTGATAATTGTGACAAAGAGTTAGTTGATCCTTTGAGAACCCAATTTTCTGAATTTCATCAGCAAGATAGTTATGCATACTATTTCATAAAAGAACAACATGGTCGGCAGATCATTGAACATATCAAGCTAATAAACGGTGTTCTTTTTCTGTTAAATCTCCTAATTCCCTCATATCTCAAAGAACTAATAATACTTTTCTTTTTTGTCAGGCTGCTTTTTGGATAGCAAGAGTAGTATCAATGAGTTTCCTTACACTAAGAGGGGATGCGTTATAAGTAGAATCAACTAAGATACTATCATGTTTTCATTTAAAGATTGAACATCTTCATGGTTGAAGTTTATAGATTAATGGATCTTTAAGTAATTCTTTTAAGTTTAATTCTTTTCATGTGAATCTTTGAGCAAGAATTTCTGCAATAGTAAGAGCAACACAAATATATCAATAGTTAGGTTTTCCTAAAAGATTTGTTTTTAAATGATGTTTTTCTTTTTTTATAAAGATATCAAATTCACTAAGTACATAATGCTTATCTTTAGGATTAACCGTAATTTTTTCTCAATCAAAATGAATATCTGCTTTAGAATCATATCAAAGTGTTTGATATGTGAATTCATCAATTCATAAAGTTCACATTACTTGTTGAGCATAAGTGTCATCTGCATTAAGAAAAGCTATCTCTCTAGTATTCTTTACCATTTTAACTTCTTCACGAGCAATTTCTGTAGGGTTTCAAAATTGTTCGGAATGAACAGCATCAATAGCAGTAAAAACTCAGATATGAGGTTTGTTAATACTGATTAAAAATTCCATTTCTTTAGGTCTATCTATACCATATTCAAGCACGATACAATCATATCATTTTTTTCAGAAAAGAGCCATCCATAAAGCTTTACATCCAATTTTGATGAAATAGGAAAGGGTGGGGGTCCAATTTTCAACCATAAGAATTGATAGAGACATTCAAAGTTCTCAATTAAAGTTTTTTGGTGATGTATATATTTTTTTCTTTGGAAAAACTTTTTCTAATGTTTGATGAATAATCATACGACAAGAAGTTTTACCGACACTTCAATTAACTCAAATGCTAAAAGCCTGATGTTTATTTAAATACCTTTTTGCACACCATCATAAAAAACGATAATATTGGAATAGAAGTTTATTCTTAATCAGGATAAGTTTATTTTTCATGGCAGAAATTTTAAAGTGGAATAAATGATTAAACCAAAACGATGACAGTATAAAAATTTTAAGAGCATATGCAAACAAAATAGTTAAAGATTAGGAAAAACTATCAATAGATAACTTGAAAATATAGGACAAAAACATATAAGGATTTACGATGGATTTTTTATTTTATTCATATTTTTTGATGAAGGCAAAAAAAATATTTATGTGAATTGTGTTCGCAGTACTTGTTATTATTGGAATTGAATGAATCCAATCATTTTGGTGAGAACACACTTATTATCAAGGGATGTTACAATCTCGGAAAAATCGAGGACTTATTGCTAGTTCATTAGCATGTTGAATAATTCCTCTTTTGTACATGAGAAAGAAAAAGGTTTCATTAATGAGCTTAGTACTAAGTACATGATGAGCATTATCATTGTTTATGATCCTTCATGAGTGGATACAATGAAATCTACTTACATTATTTTCTGCAGTGCCATTAGTTTTTAATACATTAGTATTATATTCATTAGCAATTCTTTTTATTTTTGCCGTATTCTCTTTGTGAGAATTTATCTCAAGAAAATTAAAACTATTTAGCACAATAAGATGGCAAGAAACATTCTTAACTTTTTGAATTGGTTTAGTAACTTTCTTAGTACTTATCCAAATAATTGAATGAATTTGAGTTCTTTATAGTGCAATAAGTTGTTTGCTTCTTTTATGATTGGTCATCCTATGATGGTTTAATAGAAAAAAACTTGTTGAGTATAAAGATTCATTATTGTCTATTATTGAAAATGCTAAAGATTTAAAAATAAGTTCAAATGTTTGGTGGATTTTTAGTATATTAATAGTTGTTTCATTTTGATATTATTTCTTTAATTTCTCTCATTCATTTATTCCATATTCAACAGCATGGGATGCTAATCATGAATACATGTATTTACCAAAAGTTGTATCAGAAAATAATTGAATCCTATGGTGAAATATTTGACCAGCATCAGGTATGTTGGGACTTTGGCATACATATATAGCATACTTCTTCTCTGTATGAACAGTAATTTCTTCAGTATTAAATATAGCTAAAGATACAGTAGCTGTAAATCTTAATGCATTAAGTTGAGTATTAGTTCTTCTTTTTGGACTTTGAGCATTAAGTGAAGCATTAGTTCTTTTCAAAAAAAGAGAATCAGATGAAGAAAATCCTGTCCCATTCTTAATATGATGGACACTTATTTTGATGTGGTTAACAAGTTGAATGTGAGCATTCTTATTATTCGTAGATAATAAGACTGACATGTGAGTATTGGCATTATCATTATTGGCAATTCTTTCAGGATTTATATATCTAAACTATTTTAATAAGAGAGGTACTCATATAGAAGGATCTCAAAGTGTTAAATATCTAATAGTTTCAGCATTATTATTCTCTTTTGCGATAACAGCAAAAATAACAGCAGCTATTGATGCTATTATCTTTGTTTTGATTATGATTTGATTCTGTCTTAATACAACAACTCTTATTTGAGTCTGAATAATGGTACTTTGATTTATGTGAATAATTCAGCCTTTGTTTACATTTGCGTTTATTACAAAAGAATTATGACTATTAATTCTAGCCGTATGAGGAGTTATTACAATAATATGATTAATCCGTTGATTGATTAATAGAACAGATTCTTTTTCTAAGAGGTTAAAACAAATAATTATTTGGTGAATAACATTAATAATTTCATTATTTATATTCAAAGGTCCATGGGTTGCTATTGGGCAAATGACTAGATGATCATTTAATTTTTCACAGTTTGTAAGATCTACAATCTTGGCAAAGAATACGCCAACAATTGAAAACAGATTATTATTAGCTCAAGTAACTTGAGATGATGAAAGTTTGAAGACTCAAGCTATTATTGATGAAAAAGCTTTTGAAGAAGAAACTAAAGATATATCATACCAACAATGTTTATTAGAAAAATATGATAAAGAAGACTTGTCTTCAACAATGCAAAAAGCTCCAGGAAATTCTCTTAGTGAAGATGTTGGAAGATATGTATGATTTGGATGGAGAGAATTTAAAAAGACAAAAATTTGATGAGCTGTACTAAAGCTTTTGTTCCGAAAAAATAATTCATGTTATTGATGGGATTCTGATTGAAAAATCCTATGTGAAAACGCAGATTTGATAGAGAAACAGAATATAAAAAAGTTAGAAAAATTAGCAGAAGAATCTCTTGATAAAGATGGAAAAGCTTACCAACTTGTGAGAGATCTTATTGAATGAAATACTTCGTGAGATGATTTAAGAGATTATTATACAGCAATTGAAACTTACTATAAGGAACATAGTATTAAGACAACAGATTCAAGTGTATATATACCATACAGATATATTGTTCCTCTTAATGTAGTATTTAATTGGTCATTACAAAATCATAGTAGCTATTATACAGATATTGGTCTCATTTGGTTGGCTGTATTTGTCATTATGCTTCTAGGATTACTATATGCAATTTGTACATATGATAAAAAAAGAAAACAATTATTAATACTTTGATTCTCAACTATCATTGGTTGGATGATTTGGTGGGCAATAGCATGAGGTATTGTATGGTATTGATTATGATTGATTATATGGTCAACATTTGTTGTTGCAGTATTCTTCCAAGAATGGCATCTTAAGGAAGAAGAAAGCCTTCGTTTATGGGTAGGATGAGTTATTGCGTTATTCGCTTTATGAATGCTAATGCAATGGGTATTAAATGCTTCAAGAATAGCATCTCAATCAAGTTCAGGACCTTTCTGATGGTATAAATCAAATGTTGGTGAAAGACAAGAAATAACAAAAGATTTAGAATTTACTAATACAAAAGTTTATAACTATAATTCTGAAGATGTATTCGGTCTACAATTTGGACAATATCAACCATTCTTGAATGCAGTAAAATGAAGAGCTGATAATGAATGAATCTTAATTGCGTGAACATATGTCCAATATTTCTTAGATAATTGGAATAATATTATATCAGATAATATGTTAAATCACTTATGGGAACAAGTATCTGATTTTAATAGCTGTAGATGATACCAAAGATTAAAAAATGAAAACATAAAGTATCTTATTATTGATCCAAATATCTGAACCGTAGGTAGAGCTGGTGAATGAAATGAATCTTTATTTTATAGATTCTTTGCAAGATTATCAGCAGACGAACAAAAAATCCAAACACATGGTGCAATAACAATGCTTGTTAAGATGGCTCAAGAATGATATATAGAATTGGTATATACAAATAATATTGGAGCAAAATATGCATTTGAGCTTTCTGATGCTGAACTTATTTCTCATTTTGGATTCAAATCAAAGGAAGATTTAATTCTTTTGAGATCAAAATTAGCTGTTATTAAATTCTTCTATTCAGAACAAGAATTATTAGAAAAACTATTTGTTCTTTTCCAAGAAAGAATTCTTAACTGACAATGAGTTTCAGATATTGCAAGCATGATAGGAAAGGATGTTGATTCTCAAAAACTTCTTCCAATTATTAAAAAACTTCTTGAAAATCAAGATACTTCTTGAATAAAAAATCTTACACAAGATGAAAAATATGTGGTTTCTCAATACGCTGGTCTTTATAGAATGATGAAAACTCCAGCTCAAAGAGAACAAGCTGAAAATGTTTTAACACAATTGTTCCAAAACTCAATATTTGGTTCTTCTCAAGTAGTTGGTCTTAAATTGAAATAATTATATTAGTTTTAAGTAAATATGAAGATACTTGTAGGACTTTCATGAGGTGTAGATTCTGCAATAGCAGCATATCTTCTTAAACAACAAGGATATGAAGTTGTTGCAGGATTTATGAAAAATTATGTCTCAGAAACATGAAATTGTACAACATATGATGATTCAAAAGAGGCAATCAAAGTGGCTGAATTTTTAGGAATAGAAATTCAGGCTTTTGATTTTCAAAAAGAGTATCAAGAAAGAATAATTGATTATATTTTTCAATGATATAAAAAATGAGTAACGCCAAACCCTGATGTTTTATGTAATTCTCTTATTAAATTTGATGTATTTTTGGAAAAAGCTTTAGAAAAGGGGTTCGATAAAATAGCTACAGGACATTATGCACAATTGGAAGAAAAAGATTGAATATATCATTTAGTTCGTTGAAAAGATCATAACAAGGATCAGACATATTTTTTAGCTTGATTAAATCAATTTCAATTAGAACATTCAATTTTCCCTATTTGACATTTGACTAAACCTGAAGTAAGAGAATTAGCTAAAAATATAGGTCTACCTAATGCAGAAAGGAGGGATTCTCAATGACTTTGCTTTATAGGTAATGTCCCAATCAAGAATTTTTTGATGAATAAATTCCCTATAAAAAAATGAGAGATAAAGACCTTAGAAGGTAAAGTAGTTTGAGAACATGATTGAGCTTATTTCTTTACAATAGGGCAGAAGCATTGATTATGATTAAATTTTAAAGCTTATGTTTATCGTATTGATATTGAGAATAATGTCGTATATGTCTGTGATAAAGATGCAGAAGAGTTATTCTCTCAAGATATACTGGTAAAAGATTGGTCACGAATAGCAGAGGAGTATGAAGAGAATTTTAGTCTTACATGAAAAATCCGTTATCGTCAAAATCCTCCAGTAGAGTGTTGTATAACAAAAAAAGAAGGTACTCAGCTTAATATTCACTTTAAAGAACCTCAATGGGCTGTTGCTCCATGACAAGTATTTGTTTTATATGATTGAGAAATTTGTTTATGATCAGGTATTATTTCTTAATAGACAATTCTTCTAATACCTCTATCAAGTCTTATTAATATTTCATAAGGAATAGTATTTGCTTGCTCTGCAATAGCAACGATACTATTCTTTTTATTAATGTCATTACCAATAAGTTCTATTTTATCTCAAATTTTCATATTAGAATCAGCTATACAACAACTAAGATTCATACAAATAGTTCAAATTTGTTCTAATGGTTTTCACTGATAATAATAAGTCAATTTTCCTGCAAGACTTCTTAACCATCATTCATAATATCAGAAAGGTATTGTTGCTGTCCAACAATCTTTATCTGAAATCCATCTATAATTATAACTAACTCAATCCTGAGGATTAAGTTTTTGAAGTGAAATAACACTTGAAGTTAATGATAAAGCAGGCTTTAATTTTTTTAATGATTCTTTTTCTTCTGAAAATGGAGAATATCAGTAAAGAATAAGTCATGGTCTCCAAGCATTAAAGAATGTGTCGTCAATAGAACAAATTCCTGCAGAAGCTCCAATATGTCTCCACCTTGGTTTAAATCAATATTCCTCAATAGTATTGTACATCCTTTTAAAGTTGGTAATTTGAAGATTAATGTGATTCTCTTCAACATCTGCATCATAAAGGTGAGACATAACTCAATCTAGAGCAATCTTTGGATTGTTTTTTAATAACATTAAAAATCTTTCCAAATCTTTTTCTTGAATACCTTCTCTATTCATTCAAGTATTAAGAAACAACTGAATCTTTATTCTTTTATTTAAGCTAATAAGATAATTAAGTGTACTTAAATTATATATAGCAACACTTGTTCTACTATAATCGAAATAACGGTAATTTTCAGGTAAAGTTTCTCACATTATGAGAATTTTAAATTTTGAGTTATTGTGAATAATTTGATATTCAGGGAAAGAATCAACGACAATATATGGAAATTTTTCCTCTTTTAGAATATCTAATACCTGTAGAATTCCATGTCCATAAGCATTTGATTTTAGTACAGGGAATATTCATGATTCAGGTTTTAATGATTTAATAAGTTTTACATTATTGATGATATTATCCCTTGATATATTGATAGTATTTAATGTCTCAACCTTTGGTTTGCGAAGATTCTTTACTCGTTGTAACATGATTATTTATGGTAAGTTAAATTGATAAATAAGTTCATTCTTTTAAATCTCAAAGATTATATTTTCAAATACGAATTCTTTGTAAATCTGTAACTTCATAGCCGAGAGATTTGAAAATTCTTCTTATATGTCTTTTTTTTCATTCATTGAGTGTGATAATAATGCTTCCATTCTCTCATTTTTCTAAAGATTTTGTTCTAAGAAATTCTCATCATTCGTGGATTCATCATAAAATTTTTTCTTTTAATTGCCAATTAAAATTTTTATTTAAGTGGACAATATATGTTTTTTCTATTTCTTTGCTTGGATGCTCATATTCATGAACAAGTTTAGAGTTTGTTGTTAGGATCATAAGTCAGCGACTATTTTTATCAAGTCTTCAGATATAATAATATTTTTTTATAAATTCTGTTGGTAACAATTCATAAAATGTCTTATTATAAGGATCAGATTTTGAACAAGTATATCAAATTGGTTTATTGAATAAAAGAATCTCAGGCAATTCTTCTATATCTTTAAAAGATATTTTCTCATTAATTTGCAATGAAATTATTTTCAATAAATCATCTTCACAAATTTCTGCTTTATAACTTTCTACTTTTTTGTCATTAATAAAAACTATTCATTGATCAATGTAATCAGTGATTTTTCTCCTAGAAATTCAATGGTATTTTTGAAGATAATCTCTTAAAAGCATTATTTTTTAATAAACAAAAAAGACATTTTACAATGTCTTTTTATAGTATCTTAGCAATAAGTTGCAAGAGAAATTATTCTGCAGCTTCTTCAGTTGCTTCTTCAACAGCTTCTGGAGCATCAGCAACTTCAACTTCTTCAGCACCTGAAAGAACATCTTCTTCAGTAACTTCATTACCAGTTGTAACAACTTCGATTTCTGGCTCTTCATCAACGATGATTTCGATTTCAGGTTCATTGTTATCAACAACAACTTCTTCTTCAACAGGAGTGTTATTACATCCAGCTAAAAGAACTACTGAACTAAGAGCTAGTGCAGCTAACATAGACTTTTTCATTTACTAGGTCAATAAAAATATAAAAATATGAACAAGGAAACGTATAATAAAACAAACAATAAATGCAAGACTAAAATTGAGAAAACGGTAATTTTTTTGTAATTTTATATCTAATTTATATTGACATCATATTTAACAATTGCTATATTATGTAATTGAAAATATAAAAATCTAAAAAAAGATAAAAATATGCATGAAGAAAAAATTTTTTTCAAAACCCGGATCTCATTCCAGAGAGTTCTATCGTTTCTTAGTTCTGCATTGTCAGAATGCGAGAAAAATGAAAAACTAGATGTCAAGGTCATAGCAACATGGAATGCAAACATTTGTTCTTGTTCTCATCGTTGTGAATTGAATTCTTATATCGATGTCCCATTCGGAGTTAGAACAGATGATTCTACTCTTATTCTCGGAATGTTTGATATCAAAAAGTATGGGAAAATTAGTTTGATAGTGAATCAACCGTACAAGTTTGACACTATCTCATATAAGATACCATATGACACAACAGTTCTCGGAGTCGTTTTTGAAAACGATTCATTACAAGAGAAAGAGAATTCAGTAGTTATGGCTATGCGTGATGCTTTGCACCGACAACTTATGACGGCTTAAAGAAAGTTTTACTGAAGAAAATTAGGATTTGATTTATAATCAGATCCTTTTTTTGTTATTTATAAATAAATGGAAAGTTTTATTTGTATTTTTATCCTATTTTCCTATTCTTTAACGAAAGCTCATTTTATTCTAATTTGAGTATGAGAGGCCTAGTAAAATCAAAACCATTTTCGAAGAGAATTAATAGATGAGTCGTACCAAAGACAGGCATCTCATTTTCTGTTTCAAAAAGAAGATGAAGAGATCAAGAATCTCCTTTCATAGTAATGTTTAAAAAGTGGTGAGTACTCGTTTTAATAAGTATATTATCCCTTATTCTTTCAATTTTTTTGTTAAAATGAACCTGGTATAATCCAGTTTATTTAATAGAAAATATTGAATATCCAGAGGAAACAAAAATTGAATATTGAAATACTGAGCTTTTTGTTCTTTCTTCTAAGTTTTTAAGATGAAAGTATTATAATACTTTAAGAGTATGATGAGAATGAAGTCTTCTAGATTGGGTTAGAAAAGAATATCCATTTGTAAAAGATACGCACATTGAATTCTTAGGAAATCAAACAGTTCGTGTTGATTTTGATTATTATGAACCAGAATATGTTGTAAAACTATGAGAAAAAAAATATGGAATATGGTGAAATAATGTATCAACAGAATTGGATTATAGATGGAATTTATGAAAATCTGCATTTGTTATTGATACCCCTTGATATTTAAGTTGAGTAACATCATTATCATGATTCTTTTATGAAGTTGATTTTGGTTGGTATTCAACGAATATGCCTTTAATAAGAGAAGCATTCCCAGATATGGAACGTTTTGTTTATCTTGCTTGATCTTCAAACTTTCTTGTATTCGAAAATTGAAAAATGATTTATTTGTATAAGGAAGATATTCCTCATCAATTGCAAAAATATCAATGGTTAAAGACTCATTATGATGCATTTTATTCACTAGCAACAATAGATCTTTGAAGTCTTAGTCAAGAAAAGGTTGTTGTTGGTTGGTTGTAGACTCTTTTATAAAAGCAATTAATATATAATGTTTAAATCAGACTTCCCTTTAATAGTTGATCATCCAGAAATTCTTTATTTAGATAATGCTGCGACAACACAGAAACCTTCAATGGTTATCGATGGAGTATCAGAATTTCTAAAAAATGAATATGCTAATATACATAGATGACATTATGATCTTTCTGAAAAATCTGAAATTCATTATGAACATAGTAAAGAACTTGTTGCTGAGTTATTGAATTGTTCAAATAAAGAGGTTATTTATACAGCCAATGCTACAGCTTCATTTAATCTTTTGGCTCAAACATTGGTTAATTCAAATATAGTAAAAAAATGAGATACCGTTCTCTTATGAGTTCGAGATCATCATGCTAATATTTTACCATGGATGTCATTATCAAAGCTCTTTTGATTTAAAGTAGAATTCTTTTGATTAAATGAGAATTACGATATAGATTTTGATGATTTTAAAGAAAAATATACAAATGATGTTAAAATAGTAAGTTGTTGATGGATTTCTAATGTGACATGATGAATCTGTGATGTGAAAAAATTAAAAACATTATTGCGTGATGATACTTTTTATGTCGTTGATGCATCTCAAGCAGCTCCAAATATTCTAATAGATTTTCAAGAAGTAGGATGTGATGCATTGGTATTCACAGCTCATAAAATGATGGCCTATACTGGAGTAGGAGGACTGATTTTAAAACGTGATTATGTTAAAGAACTGAAACCATTAGCACTTTGATGATGAACAATTAATGATGTTTCTGTTGATGATTATGTCCTGAGAAAATGAAGGTGGAAGTATGAAGCAGGAACTCCAAATATAATATGAGCAGTTTCTTTAGAATATGCACTTGAATATATAAAATCCCTGTGAAAAGGTGATATAAGAAAAGGAATGGGTATTATAGAAAAACATGAACAAGAACTTGCTGAATATTGAATCCAAAGATTTAAAGAATTAAAGGATAAGGTTAGGTTAATAGGTCCAGAAAAAAATAGAATTCCTTTGTTCTCATTTATTATTCATGGACATGAAAATATTAATCAAGTTGGGGAATACTTTGCGGATAAATGAATTTGTATCCGTTGTGGTTGACATTGCGCATATCCATTGCACAAAAACTTCCAAATAGGTGGAACTTGTAGAATGAGTACATACATCTATAATGAAAAAGAAGATTTAGACCGATTCTTTGATGTACTGAACGAATTGATAAATAGTTAACAGAAAAACTTGCATTTAATGAATCAAATACTACATTAAAACTAATACTTTTAAATTATTTATGGAAAAAAATGACAATTGATGTTACAAAAATAGCTAGTAAATGGCAAAAAGAGTGGAGTGAAAAAAAAGTATATCAAACAAAAGAATGATGAAATAAACCAAAATTTTATATTCTAGATATGTTTCCATATCCAAGTGGAGCTGGATTACATGTTGGGCATCCAAAGTGATATATTGCTTCAGATACAATCGCAAGAAAAAAGTTATTGGAATGATATAATGTTCTTCATCCAATGGGATTTGATACTTTTGGATTAGGGACAGAACAATATGCTATTGATCATAAGATGAAGCCTCAAGTTGTAGCAAAACAAAATATTGATACTTATATTAAGCAACTTGAAAATATTGGATTTACATATGACTGGGAGAGAAGTTTTTCAACAGCAGATCCTGATTATTATAAATGGACTCAAACAATATTTTTGAAATTCTATAATCATTATTATGATGAATCAGCTAAAAAAGCTAAACCAATTGAAGAACTAGAAAAAACATTAAAGGCTCAATGAAAATCAGATGAAGAAATTAAAAAAATTGTAGATGGTGAAAGATTAGCATATATTGATTATAAACCAATTAACTGGTGTCCTCACTGTAAGACAGGTTTGGCAAATGAAGATCTAGATGATTGAAAGTGTGAAAGATGTGGAAGTCCTGTTGAACAAAAACCTATGAAACAACGGGTTTTGAGAATAACAAAATATGCAGAAAGATTACTTGATTGATTAAATGATCTTGATTGGGATGAATCAATGAAGGAACTAGAAAGAAACTGGATAGGTAAATCTTCAGGTACTCAATTTAGGATGAATATTAAGGATTCATCTGATTATTTTGAGGTATACACGACAAGAGTAGACACTGTCTTCTGAATGACATTTGTTGTTATGGCTCCAGAACATCCTTTAGTTGATAAAATTACAACAGCAGAACAACGTGATGCTGTAAATGCATATAAAGAACAGGCTAAATATAAAACTCAGCTTGAGAGAACAGAACTACAAAAAGAGAAAACAGGACAATTTACATGAGCTTATGCAATTAATCCATTTAATTGAAAAGAAGTTCCAATCTATATTGGTGATTATGTACTTGCTAATTACGGAACATGAGTAGTTATGGCTGTCCCTGCTCATGATGAAAGAGATTTCGATTTTGCTAAAAAACATAATATTCCTATTATTCAAAGTATTGCTCCTAAAACTACAGGAGAACGCTATGATTTTGATTCATTCAATGCTTTGCCAGAAATAGCAACTGAAAAATGAGTACTAGTAGATTCATGAGAATTTACTTGATTAACATCAGAGGAGGCAATTAAAAAGATGCAGGTTTGGTTAAAGAATCAAAACATGTGATCAGAAAAGATTAATTATAAAATTCAAGATTGGGTATTCTCTCGTCAAAGATATTGGTGAGAACCATTCCCAGTGATATTCTGTCCAGAACATTGAACTGTTCCAATGAAAGAATCAGATCTTCCATTAACATTGCCTGATGTTGAACATTATGAACCAACAGGAACAGAAGAAGGACCTTTAGCCGAAGTATCAGATTGGATTAATACAACTTGTCCTATTTGTTGAAAACCAGCAAAGAGAGAATCTAATACTATGCCAGGATGGGCATGATCAAGTTGGTATTGGCTAAGATATATGGATCCACATAACCATGATGAAATGCTTTCAAAAGAAAGAGATGAATATTGGAGAAATGTTGATATATATATTTGAGGAGCAGAACATGTTACAAGACATATGATTTATGCAAGATTTTGGCAAAATTTCTTGTATGATTTGGGTATGGTTTGTGAAAAAGAACCATTTAAAAAGTATCAAAAGGTAGGTCTTATTATGGCTGAAGATTGAAGAAAAATGTCAAAAAGATGGTGAAATGTTGTAAACCCTGATGATATTATCGAAGAATATTGAGCAGATGTTTTCAGAACATATGAAATGTTTATGTGACCATTTGATCAATATATTTCATGGAATACTAACGGTATTAAATGAGCTAAGAAGTTTATTGATAAGATAGTTGCTCTACGAGATAAAGTAGATTTAAACAAACAAGAAGAGGATAAGAGTATCAACACACTTCTTCATCAATCAATTAAAAAGTTAACTCAAGAAATTGATGATTTTAAGTTTAATACTTCAATTTCTCAATTAATGATCTTAGTTAATGCATTAACAGAAAAAGATAAAATAGCAAAACCAACATTTGAAGCATTAACATTATTAATGGCTCCATTCGCACCTCATTTGGCAGAAGAATTCTGGAATCTTTTATGAAATGAATTCTCAATATTTACAACTGGTAAATGGCCTAAATATGATGAAAAATATCTAGTAGCTGCAGAAGTAACATTGGCTGTGCAATTCAATTGAAAAATGAGATGAACATTACAAGTTGCTGCTGATGCAACACAAGAAGAAGTAATTGAATTAATAAAATCAGATGCTAAATTATCTAATTATTATACAGGAGATCCAAAGAAGATAATATTTATACCTTGAAAAATTATGAATATAATCCTTTAATTCTCAGATATGGAAAATGAATATGAAAGAAGAATCATTCGTATTAACAATTTCATGAGGAGGAGCTAAAGGAATGTATGCGTGTTGAATATTAAAGGCGTTAGAAGAATTAAATCTTAAAAAGAATATAAGGGCAGTTTTCTGAGTTAGTGCATGAGCTCTTACTTGAGCATATTGGCTAAGTTGATGGAAGGCTGAAGATATATATAATAAATATGTTGAGAGCTGATTGTTTTCTATAAAAAATCTTTCATTATTTCCATTAAAGGGAATTATGAAGGCTTGAACTATGGAAAAAATCGTAAAACATGATATGAAAAGAAGATTTGAAAAATTAGAAAAACCATTATATGTATGAGCCACAGATTTGTTGAAATGAAAATTTACGCTATATAATTCATGAGAATTGTTGAGACCTGTTATATGAAGTTTATCAGTTCCATGAATATTTGCTCCTGTTGAATATGATGGAGCCTTATTAATAGATGGATGAGTAACAAATAATTTTCCTATAGATGTAGCAAAAAAACTATATCCAAATGAGAAACAAATAGGAATATTATTGTCTAAATTTAAGAAGAATCAAAAAATTGAAAATTTGGTTGATACTTTACAGGTTACATATGATCTTCTGTTAAAATGACATTTAAGCCAAACATTTAATGAGGCTGATATTCTATTCTATAGGGATCTAAAAACAGGAATGACAGAAAATAATGCAAAAAAGTTACAACGTCTTTTTGATCTATGATATCAAGACTGATTAGATACTTTTAGTTCATAATAAATAGAAATGAAATTCCCATTTTTCCTAAGGAAAAAAGATCGTTATGTACTAGTAATCTCTTGAGGTGGAATGAGAGGATTTTATGGATGATGAGTTTTTAAAGCAATAGATGAGATATGATTAAGAGATAGAGTAGATGCAATTTACTGAGTAAGTGCTTGAGGCTTATTAGCAAGTTATTGGGCTGCATGATATAAAGCAGATGAGATAGTAGATCTATTCCTTAATTCAGAGTTCTTGGATTTGTCAAAGGATTTAAATCTACTTCCTAAAGCTTCAATACTCTCTAATAAAATGTTGAAAAAACAAATAGAGAGAGATCTACCAGAAACATTTGAAGAACTAAAAATGCCAACTTATATATGATGTACAAATACTAATGAATGACAGAATGTGATCCTTTCTTCATGAGATTTAACATCAGCATTAATGTGAACAATAGCAATTCCATGAATTTTCCCAGCCGTTGAAAGAGATGGAATGATGTTAATAGATGGAGGAGTAACAAATAATTTCCCTTTGGCTATCGCTAAAGAAAGATTTCCACATCATAAAATAATAGGAATATCTCTTAATAAGTATCAAAAGAATCAAAAAATAAAAAATATTTTTGATAATTTGTTGGTTTCTTTTGAAATAATGTTAAGAAAAGATATTGAGCCACAATGAGCATTAGCAGATATCTTTTTCCATAAAAATTTGGAAACTCCAGTATTGGAATTTAATAAGACAAAATTGAAAAAACTTTATAATATGGGATATGAAGACTGATTAGAAAGACTAAAAGATTTGATTTAAATAAAAGTTAATAATGCAATTATTCATCTGTTCTCAAATCCAGGTTAAGGGGAAAGAAATCCAGGTTAATAACAATCCAGAGATTGTAAATCAATTAAGAAAAGTATTAAGAGCAAAATCTTGATATAAGTTTTTCTTGCAAGATGAAAATTGAGCAAAAAGATATAATGTTGAATTAGAGTCTTTTATAGAAAATGGTATTGTAGGTAAAATTATATGAGAAGAAGATTGAATAAATTGAGATTCTAAAGTATGAATGTTGATTGCATTGCCGAATAAACAGGAAAAATTAGAATTAATTATCCAAAAATTAACTGAAATAGGAATTTCTCATATTTTTCTATGGAGTTCTGATAGATCTCAGATAAAATCTTTAAATGAGAATAGAATAATTAGAATTAATAGAATTATTAGAGAAGCAGTTGAACAGTCTCGATGATGGACAATACCAAAAATTGAAATAGTAAAGGATATAAAACAGTTGCATAATAATTGGAATTTTGTAATTTTTGATTTACCAAAAGAGGGGACAGTAAAATGAATATTAGATTGAAAGTTACCTTTATTATGAGTTATTTGACCAGAATGATGATTATCCATAAATGATTATAAGAATTTCCCTACAAATCATATTGTGAAATCATTATGAGATTCGGTATTGAGAATGGAGACAGCAGCGATTATCTGATGATGGTCCTTGAAAAATAAAGTTATAGGCTAAAAAATTGGTTATTCATTTTTAATGATGATACTAGGTAATATCTAGTATTTTTTTATTAATTAGAGAATAGTGTTATATTTTTGTGATTGTATTGACAAAATAAGGATAATAAATATTATCTATTAGATAATATAGAATTTTTTATAGTTAAAATACTTGTATGGAAAAAGGAGAGCTGTCTTCAGATGTGGATAAGTGAGATGCGATAAAAGACTTACAAATTGAGGAAAAACAAGAACTAGTTAATACTTTAAATCAGAATAAATGAATAGATTCAAATCAAATTGATTTGAATAATTTTTCTGCATTGTGAAGATGGGAAAACTGAAAATTTCTTATTAATGAATCTATCGTTAATACAGATGAAAATGGGGAAAATTATATAATTGTAGATGGAAAAAAGTTTTATGAAAAATGAGATCATCAGTTAAAATACATGGAAATATTTGATGAATATTGAATGCCTCATTTTTATATTTGAGAAGTAAAACCTGATGGTTTAATCGAGGATTGCGAATGTCTCGTAGTAAGAAATGATGGATGAATATTTAAATGAGAATGGAATAAGAAGGGGATACTAAAAGATCCTAGTAATTGGGAATATGATTGATCATTTGTTGATGGAAGACCATTGGATATTCATTCAAAGCCAGAATTTCGTAGAAAATGAGTATATAAAAGAGAGGACTGAACTATCGAAACTTACGTTGCTTATTCAGGTAAGATGAGACCTCAGTTCATTTCATGAAAAGATAATAAAGAGAAGGAAAATCGAAGTAAAAAAAGAGGAAGTGTAGTGAGTATAAAAAAGGAACTTCCTACATGAGAAATTGAACACATTCTTCATTCATGGAAAAGAGATACAATTTATGAAGAAACAGAAGGTTCATATATTTTTAAATCTCAAAATTGAAAAGAATTAAGACTTCCAAAAATGGTCGAAGAATTGAAAGATGATAGATATTGAAAAACTTGAGAATTGAGAAAAGGAGCTGATAGAGCAAAACAATTGGCAAATTTATTAAATGCAGTTGAAAAATTTGTTTGTCTACATCCTGTGTCAAAATTTGCTACTTTTTGACCTCATTTGCAAGTTAAATATCGTGATATGTTGTTAAGGAAAACTCTATTAAAAAATGTTGAAGGAAGAATTTGAATTAGCGCAAAAGATCTAGCAGAATGGCTTAATGATAATCAAAATGATGAAAATCAGAGATAATAATTTCAGAGAATAAATATTTGGATACCTTGCAAATAATTTTAATGTTGCAATTAAGCAACATAATTTTATACTTCATCAGTATAGTGAAGATTATAGCTCAGACTAAGAGCATTTTATGATATAATATTTATACATATGTCACCAACATTGTCACTTATTGTTGCAGCTGCTGTATCTCTTGCAATAGGTTGAGCTGCAGGATTTTACGGATACAAGAAAACATTAAACGAAAAACAAATTCGTTTTAAGAAGAAGATGGAAAAAGCAAAGGAATTGGAAGATGAAATTTTAGAAGAAGCAAAGAAGAAGGCTGAAGGAATCCTTGAACAAGCAGAGATTAAGGCCCAAAAAATTGAGGATCAGAGATTAGCAAAAATGGAAGAAATCCAGAATAGACTCTTGATAAGAGAGGAAAAAATGGATCAAAAACTCGAAAAATTAGAAGAAGAAAAATGAAAAGTGTTGGATAAACAAAGAGAAGTTGATGAAATAATTGAAGAACAAAATAAAAAATTAGCAGAAATCGCTCAAATTAATCCAGAAGAAGCTAAAAATCAAATTTTTGAAAGAATTGAAAAAGATAATCAAGAAGAGATCGTAAGATTTATAGAAAAGTTTAAGACAATAAAGGCAGAAGAAGCTCAAAAAGAAGCTGCACAAATACTTGCACAAGCAATGCCTAAACTTGCTGCAGATACTGTAAGTGAATTTACATCAAAAGTAATAGACTTACCAACAGAAGAGTTTAAATGAAAACTTATTTGACGTGAATGAAGAAATATTTCTTTATTTGAAAAACTTACAGGTGTTGAATTACTAATTGATGATACTCCATTATCTGTAAGAATCTCATCATTTGATAGTGAAAAGAGATTTGTTGCGGCAAAGACACTTGAAATCTTAATAAAAGATTGAAGAATTAATCCTTTCTATATTGAAAAAGTATACAATCAAGTTGTTGATGAATTAGAAGATACTTTGAAAGAAAAAGGTAAAGAAGCTCTAACATTGCTTAATTTACCAATGATGAATCCTGAAGTTGTAAGAACTATAGGACAATTCTATCTTAGATATAGTTATGGACAGAACTTATGGATTCACTCATTAGAAGTTGCTAAAATTAGTGAAAATATCGCTGTTGAATTATGATTAGATCCATTATTAGCAAAAAAAGCATGATTACTTCATGATGTTTGAAAAGTTATAGCAGCAGCATGAGAATCTCACACGAAAGTGGGAGCAGATATGCTACGTAAATGGGGAGTTGATCCTATCATTGTAAATGCAGCAGAATCTCATCACTATGATATTGAAATGACTAGTGCCTATTCTTGGATTGTGGCAGCTGCTGATGCAATGTCAGCTTCAAGACCTGGTGCAAGATTTGATACAAAGGATTTCTTTATCGAAAAGATGTGAGAGCTTGAGAAGTTGATTCTTGAAGTTGAAGGTGTTGAAAAGGTATATATTATGCAAGCAGGTAGAGAAATTATGGTATTTGTTGATCCAAAAGTTATTCCAGATACAGAACTTGAAGTTTTGTTAGAGAATATATGAAAGAAGATTGAAGAACAATTAGATTATCCTGGAATAATAAGAATTACAGCATTAAGAGAAACTAAGTTAGTACAATATTTAAGATAGTTTAGAAGATTGGAAGATAGATAAGAAATTGAACAAGTTTATTCTTTACCTTCTTCCGATTTATTTATATTCTTTATAAGATATGTATCCTTATTTAGAAATCTTTTGAACAAAGTTATATATGACAGGTATTTGAATTGTCGTAGCTTGCTTTGTATTCTTAATTACAGTATACGTACTTTCAAAAAAGTACCATCAAGAATTCATTAAATTTTTTAATTGGTTGCCTTGGTTATTGATTTGTATTTATCTTTCAGGACTCTATTTTACATTCTTTTTTGATGGAGGTATAATCCCAACATCATTTGGTATATTCAGTCCTTATTGATATAACTTTTCACTTGTTGGTATGCTTCTTGCAGCATTTATACTTATTCTAATTTTCCTATCACAGTTTAGGAGGAATGAAACAAAGAAAATATGGATAGATATCTTATTCTTTTGATTTGTTAACGCACTTATTGTATTATGAGTATTCTTAGTATTATGAGATAATTTTGTATGAAAAACATATAATTGAGCACTACATGTTACAGCATTGGTTCCTGATAGTGCACTTGTTAAGTATTGATGAGTATATCCTATATGAATATTCCTTTCTTTATGAGCTTTGGCTATAAATCTTATTATTACAATATTAAAGCTTATTCTTAAAAAGAGTGGAGTTGGATTATTATGATTCATCTTATTGTTTATTTTGCTTATGGTAATACTTCCTTTTTGGAACTATCCAGCACATGGAGTAATGTCAGTATTTTGAATGTTTACATTGGATATTAATTACTATGTATTAATATTCTTGATAATATTCTGTTTGTTCTCCTATAAAAAACTTAAGAAACCTTGTTAATCTAATTATTTTGTATCTAGAAGTTGTTTTTTTTAATGAAATTCTTTTTCGCGAAAACAGATAGCTTATATAAGATTTTCAAAACATTAGAGAAAATCCCACCACAAAAAGCTGTTCAGATGTTTATAGACCCTGAACATCCTTTTTTTGAAAATCAATGGTGGTGAAAACAGATGGTTGAAATAATCCAGAAAAGAAAATTAAATATAACATTTTCAGCAGAAAAAGAATCCAATAGAAAATATTATGAACAATTATGATTAAAGGTTGAGTATGAAGATGAAAAGCCAATAGTTAAATTCTTTAAAACATTATCTTTGTTCCTTTTTGATATAAAGAAATTTCACCTTCATGCGTATAATAGACAAAAATATTTGTTCTATATGTTCTTTTTCTTTGAATTAATAGCGTGATTGTGAATTTTATGGTTTATAATAATTCTAATATTGCCTAATGCTACAATTACTATTAAAGTAGCACAACAGACTGAAGATATTATATATAATTTCCGTTATTATCCAGTAGCTCGACAAGAAGCTATGGGATCATTAAGACAAATAAGTATTCCTTATTATACATGAGTAATTGATTACAATTATCAATTGGCAATCAGTACGGAAAATATCCAACATATTGTTAATC
The DNA here is from genome assembly GCA_946405785.1 of uncultured bacterium. GTDB lineage: Bacteria > Patescibacteriota > Gracilibacteria > Absconditabacterales > Absconditicoccaceae > HOT-345. Next base: position 37,110 of record CAMJIH010000002.1, read on the forward strand.
CATCTGCTTGATTGGTTAAGATTTATAATAGGACACCTAAAGATTTACAGTTGTTGGCTAATACTAGATTCGTAACAAGTAATTGATTAGTTTTCTTAAGTAAAGAACCGTTATCTCTTCCTGCATGACTAGAGGATAATCCTTCTGAAATTACTGTTAAATTTAATGCAGCAGAAACTGATGAAGAAGGAAAGATCATTGGTGTCAGATGAAACATTCCAAAGAATACAAGGATGACAATAAGAAATCTTGATGAGAGCTATATTTTTTGAGAAATTTGGGCTGAATCAATAGAGGATTTTACAGGATGAAGTTCAACATCATTGTGAACAATAACAGAAAAAGACAAAGAAATGTTAGAGCAAAGGATTAGAAGCTCTGTATATGCTGATAAAATTAATATAGTTAACAGTGAATTTAAAGAAAAAGATTCATTGATTTTAACATTTGATGAGTTAATAAAGACAACATTCCATCCTCCTTTTACAATTGATTGAAAAATATGAGAAAGAGCAACTTCTTTAAGAGGTAGAGCTGATGTAACTTTTGATTTTTTCTATTTAAAGCGGTCAGATATAGTAAAAGCATTTACACAATATGTATCAGAAAGACAATCAGATAGTATTGAACTTATTAGTATTAATCCAAATAGTTTAATCTTCATTCAAGAATTAAGTTGGATTAATGGATCTGATAGAGTATTCATGATTCCAACAAAAGTTTCAATCTATCAAGGATATGATTTTAAAAGGGATGTAAAGTGAATAATCCCTGCGATAAGAACAAATGTTTCATGAAAAACAATAGAAGAAGCAAGGAAAATAATCCTACAATATCCTGAGATTTCTAGTGCAAAAATCAATCTGTGAATTTTTCAGTGAAATATTTTACCTAATGTGAAATCGAGAATAAAAGTAAAAGTTGAATACTAATTTTTTCTCCAATAAAAGTTACATTCTTCTGATCAGTTAAATAATTTTTTACTATTCCAATTACTGATATCTTTTAGTGTATGCTGATAAGAACTAATCCATCATCAATATATATCGTTTTTAAAGGTTGATTCTAGTTTCTTATATAGAAGTGATAAATTTACGTCATGTAATCTTTTCCCATATGGTGGATTACATACAATCCATGATTTTCACTGAGAATTTATATCCGTTTTTAAAAAATCTTTTTGTTCGAAAGAAATCAAATCCAAAACTCATGCATTTTTAGCATTGGATTGAGCTATTTTTATCATATTTGGATCGATATCATATGCTGATATAGAGTAATCTCAAGAGAACTCTTGATTCTTCGCTTCCTCTTTTATATTAGAAAAGTTTTTACTTTCAAAATTCTTAAAGTATTCAAAGTTAAATTTTCTCCATGTTCAAGGTGCAATGTTTTTGGCCATTAAAGCTGCTTCTATTGCGATAGTTCAAGATCAACAAAAAGGATCAATAAATGGTGCTTTTACTTTCCATCAAGAAAGTATCAACAAAGCAGCAGCAAGATTCTCTTTTAAAGGAGCTTCTCATACTTCTTTTTTATACCCTCTTTGATATAATGCAAATCATGAAGTGTTGAGATAAAGTTTCGTAATATCATGATCAATAATAAGTAATAAGTCATTGATATGTTTTTCTTCGACTCAAAATTTTGATATACTTTCTAGTAATGCTTTGTGAGAGACAGATTGTATAGCTCTTGTAGATGATAATATTGAATTCTTAGTTTCTACTTTTATAGATATGTTACTATTACTTGTATATTGAGAATAATCACAAGATTTAATTAAATTAAATAATTCATCAAAATTCGTTGTTTTTCATTCAGTAAGCTGAATATATACTTTATTTGCTAATCTAGAATGATAGTTTATTTTCATCATTGCTTTCATATCACCATCAACAAAAGTTCATGTTTGAAAGGTGCTTTTGGGAAAATAACCTATTTTCTTTATCTCATGAGATAATAAACTTCATAATCAAAAGGGGCAAGTAATGAGTAATTCCATATCAAAAAAACGTATAAAGAACAATGCCTTTATACGTTTCTCTTATTTTGTTACAAGTTGATATATTATGAATTTCCTCAGAATTCAGCGAATATTTGATAGAGAATGAATAGGAAGAAGAAGAGAGCAATAATAGCTAATACAATATTAATAAGAGTATTCTTTGCTTTCTTGAAATTCTCTCATTTTCATCAATCAATAACGAGAAGATATCCAGAGTAGATAATCATAAAAACAATAACAATACCACTAAGATATGCGAGGAATTTTGCAACATTGACGATAAAATTTCAAGCTTCTGTTGCAAAATCAGTTAGTGCTGCAATATAGTATAAGAAATCTACAACTTTAATAGCAATTAAAGCAAATATTACATTACCCAAATTCTTAATAAGTTTTTTCCCATTTCAACTTTCTCATGTTGAAGGATTCATAAGTTGGAATCAAATAGCAACAATATAAATAATTGCAATAAAGAATGCAGCTCATTTTAAGATACTTAGAATCCAGAATGGCAATCATGTACTAGATGTTAGGTTATCTGCTACTAAATCAGTTTTGTTGAGATTACTAATATCAAACATAGTTCAGAATATCCGCATTGATCAAAAGAAAAGAAATGATCATATAAGAACATATAGTAAGTTAGTAACGGCTGCTTTTAATTTCTCAGGTTTACCCATACTAGTTATTAATAGAATTGCTGAATAAAGTATGTAAATGAATACAAGAACCATACCAGCATATTTTAGGACGTTCCATAATGCTCATCATTTTTTATCAGAACTTTTAGGGAAAAATAACGCCTCAACATTTTTCTTAAATGTATTACCGGCTTCAACTTTTCAAATATCAAAGAGATGTTCATCTTCTCATTTAGTTAATGAACTTGCATAAGAATCATATATTGGGGCATTACTTACAGCAAAGCTGTTAAAAGAGATAAAACCTCATAAGAAGATTAGGAATACTAGTATAAATCTTTTTATTAATTTCATTGTTTTGTTTATAAATAGTAAAGAATATTGTCTAAGAAAAAAAGTAATTAATAATAGCTGTTACTATTGCAATGACTGCATAGAATCCTGACATTAATATTATTCATAAAATGATATATTTAATATTTTCTTTTGCATCATTAATTTTTTTACCAGTAACGAGCAAAAATCAATTCCAAGCCAATAAAATAGTAGCTCATACCATTCAAATATAAATTGTTCGTTGAATATATGGAGTAATTCCATTTTGATCGTTTGCTAATCGGGCAAATGTGCTAGCTATTTGATATTCAGGAGTAATCTTTGCACCACCAACATCTTCATTATTAATGGAATTTAATCTAGTGTCTTGTATCTGAGTTGCTTGATCTTTGTTAGCTAGATCAGCAACGTTTTTTACAATATCAGTTGGAGTACTTCCAAAAGCTGCCCAAGCTTTTGGTGCTTCAGCATTTGTGAAAAATGGAATAGTTAGTAGCCCTATTAAGAATAAACATAATTTGATTTTTGTTTTCATTGTTTATATGACAATACTATATAAAACGATTAATCTTCTTCATTTTCATACCTTTCTCTAAGTTTAGCTTTAATAGCAAAGGCTGAAATAGCTCAAGCAAAGACAAATATTACAATACCAAGAATCCATAATAGAACTTTAACAATAGTAGGCATTCAGGTACTTTTTGATATATCTTCTTTTTGAACTGTAACAGTAGTAGGTTCAATCTTTACATCAGGATTATCTTTGTTATATTGACCACAAATTTTTAATAAAATATCATATTCTTCACCTATCTTACAAATATTATTTTTAACAATATTTTCATAATCATCATTAGCAATCTCATTTTCTCAAATGTTATTTGAAGGTACTGCATTCTTTGAAATGAGATCATCTATTTTTACTAATAAAGCAGCTCTTTGTCATTTTGTATCTCCACTAGTTTCTCAATCTAACATCTCAAATTCATGGAATAAGTCATAAGTATCTTGTTTTAATTTTTGAGGTAATAATGAGAGTATTTCTTCCTTTGAAACTTCATAAGGAGTACCTCAAAGTGCAGAAATTGTCGCATGATCTTGAAGACTACTAATTAAGTCATTTAATTTTTCTTCTTGAGATGTAGTAAGTTTTACTCTATTCTCTGCTTTGAATTGTTCTATTTGCAAAACATCTCATCTTCGTGCATTTTTATCACCATTTGCAATATCATTTCTAAGCGTTACGATTAAACTTCTAAGTGTACCATTAGCAATACTAGAACTATCATCAATAGTTTGAATTAATTCTTTTGCAAGATCGTATTTTTGTCTTGTTTCTTCATCAAAATTTGTTTCGTAATCTGCAAATTCAACAATAAAGTCTTTATGTTGTAATGATGTATCTGTAGATTTTTGATAATAAATTCTTCCAACAGCGGATTCATAACTTGGAGTATAAGTTTGATTAGTCATTCTATTGCAGCCAAAGTCTTTATCGTTTTTAGCATCTCAATCACTAGAGGAATCAAAATTTATATCACTATCAATGTAACAAGTGGTAATGTCACTAGTTGCTTTAACATAAAACATAACTTGATTATTGAGCTGTTTTGAAAGGAATATAGAAGGAACTCAATTCTCAAAACTAACTTCAGGAAGAGTAACCAAGAAAATTCAGTCATCAATAGGTTGTAAAGTTGTTCTATCAGTTACAGTTACTTGTTGTTCACTTACTGCTTCATTTCCATTACTATCCTTTGCTTTTATTGTGACAGTATAAGTTCAACTTTTTGGATAAGTAACTTTAAATGCAGAATCAAGGGTCTTATTGATATAATTTTGGTTTCATTTTTCACATTGTTCCTTATCAAGACAAATCTCTCTTTCAATAATATTACCGAGACTTATATCTTTAAAAATAACACTTCTACCAATTGCAGTATACATTAGACCTGGTCTAAGTCATGTTTTTACTACAATAGGTGTTCATTCTCAAATACCTCTATAATCTCTATAGATAACTGAAGCTATAGGAGTATATGGAGATTCTGTAGGACTTGCTTTTGAGTAGGAGTATTTTACACGATCGTTCTTTGTTGTTAAATCATATTCTCAGTCTCAATCAAAGTCAATTTGTATAGTCCTTTCCTTTTCAAAATCGGATCTATCTGAAATAATTTTACTGATAATATCAAATGTTACTTCTTCTCCAACTTCAACATTAATTTTGTCTGATTTTAATGTTACAATAGGAATATCAGGTTGCTTTGTGTCAGGAGGGAACATAATAATTGGTCCATTTCCTAAAATATCTTCACTTGATTTATTTCCATCGTCATTATCAAACATTTTTACTCAAAACATAAATTCTCCTGCTTGTCTTGGTACAGAGAAAAATGCATAAGGAATTGTTCAAGGTGTAATTTTAGTATCTAAAAGTTTGTTAGGATTGGATTTTGGATAATAATACCATTTGAAATAAGAAATAGTTCAATCACTATCTATAGCTCCATCTGCAGTAACTTTTATTATAATAGGATCGATACTTGAAGAGAAGATATCATTGGTACTTTTTGATTGTTGAAATCAAATACCCATTTCATTTCCATATTGAGGATAACTAAGAGTCAAATTATTTAGTTTAGGTAATGCATTAACTACTTTAAACCAAATTCTTTCTTTGGTTACTTTTCATAATGAGGTATCTTCTAGTGTATAATCAACGTATTGACATCATAAACTATTGAATTTATGAGTGAATTTTTGTGATTGTAGAATTTCATCGTTTTTAAGCTGAAAATAGTATTTTAGATTATTTTTACTTCCTTGAGCATTCACAGATTGACTTGTATTAATTGAGAATGATGCTTGTCTATCAACTCTAAAAGCATCATATTTAGCTGTTCATGTTCAATTACTTTCAGCTACAACACAAACATCATTTTGTTTTACAACATGATTTGAACCATCACGAACTTCATATCATATAATAGGGCTATCTTTTTCTCAAATAAATACCTTTTCTGTTACTTCATTAGAATCATCATTATCTCCTATAACTTTAACTTTTACGTTATAACTTCAAACTTTATCATATTTTACTTCCCATTTATTATCTGATGTTGTTCTTGCTGGAGTTCAGTTCCCAAAATCCCATTCATAATTTATAACAGGAACGTTAGTTTGAACCTTAAAAAGAACAGATTCTCACCAAATAGTGGCTTTTGGATTTATGGTTAATTCTGGTCTAAGAATTGATTCAACATTAATTTCTTTTGTAATCTCTTCTGTCTGTCAATAATTATCTGTTACTTTTAATGTAACTTTATGTTTTCATTTTTCATTAAATAATACAGTGATTAGTCTATTATCTTCTTCTGTTTCAGTTATTTCTTTAGCATCTGGATTTGAGAAATTCCATTCATAAGAAAGTACATCATATCAGTTTGAAGTATCAATATCTGTTGATGCACTAGCATCTAAAATAAATTCTGATGGGTATTTCCATTTATTAGTTGGAGTGATTGAAAATTGTGGAGTAGGTGGTGTTGAATCAACATAAACATTAACAACATCACTATTCTTTAATCACATTTCATCTTCAACAGTAAGATTTACTGTATAATTTCCTGGTTTTTTAAACTGTCTATTAATTTGTTTTCATTGAAGAGTATCCAATTTTGTTCATTCACTATCAAAGATTTCCCAAGTATAGAATTTTAATCTAGATGTTAATGAATAAGATGCATTTGCTGAAAACGTATAGGTTGTAGATGTATTTCATTTATCAGGATTCTGTTGAACAACAGCAACAGGATCTGAAACTGCAAGTGTATATGTTTCAGAAACAACATTATGTTCATTATCTGTTACAGCTAAAGTAATACTGTAATCTCCTTGTCATGGAAGTGGTAGGTTGATGTAACTAGGAGATCAATCACCAGATTTTGTCCATTTAAATCAGTCTCTTGATGTAACATTCCATGTATAACTTAAGATTTCCCTTCCTCAAAGTGGTGTTGTTGAACTACCATCAAAGAGAACTCACTTATTTGCTTCTTGAATTCCAATTTTTGAAGCTTTATGTTTTTGCATTTTTTTACCATTAGCATAAACGCTTACTGTAGCAGATTTAGGACTTACGGTAACTGTAATATTTTTGGTACCATCAAAGATTCATGCATTAGAACTTCTAACAGTACAGTGAACAATATAAGTTCATGCTTCAGAGAACTGATATTTTACAACAGGTCATATTCAAATGGTTTTATCTACACCATCAATATCCCTATAATACCAGAAATACTTGTTTGAAGGGATTGTTTCATTTGATGGATCTTTACTACCTCTTGCATCAAATGTAACTGTAAGTGGAGCTGGTCAACTACTAGGACTTGCTGTAGCTGCAACTTTAACAGTATAATCTTTATCAATTGTAGTCTTTAATTTTGTAAGAGGCTTTTTACATTTATCATTATATTCTTCGAAATTTGAAGAATTTGGTTCTTTCGCCATAATTGCTGTAGTCTTTTTACATTGTTCGTATATTAATAAGAATTCATAATCATCTTGTGGAAAATATTTAAAAACCCTATTCATAATGCTTAACTGTTCAGCATAGGTTGCGCTTCAGTTAATTTGCCCAATTTTAGTTGTTGCATCAACATCAACAAAAATTCACGCTAGTTTGTTCCAATCATCTTCAACCATATAGTTTGCATAATAAGAGCTTGGGACGTTAGAGGAATTTCTTGATGTTGCAAAAATATCTCATCATCACAAAATGAGAAAAGCTAATAAGAAAAGCGTAATGCATGAGGATATTCTTTTTATTTTTGTATTCCAAGTCATAACTGAAAAAATCATAATAAAAGACTTAAGATAAGTATATTTTTTATTTCAAAAATTTGCAAATTTGAGAGTATGTTTTTTATTTATATACTTGACAACATAAAAAAAATTTAAAAAATAAAAAATCTCTTCTTTTTCGAGAAGAAGAGATTTATGATAATAGATTTTTTTTATCTCAAATTATAATTTTTCGGGCCAGAAGAATGGAGAACGAGAACATCAGTCTGTTTTACACATAATTTCAGATATTAATGTCTTTCCATTACGATCTATGAGTGTAATTTCCCAATCCTCATTAAATGTCTCATTAGTATCAACTGTATATCAAAGTGTATATCAGTACTTTCTTGTTCTCTTTTCTTTATTATCAGTTCATGGAATTAAAGTAATATTATCCAATGAAATATTTTCATTAATAAGATGCTTTGTGAATGTTGAAATATTTTTAGAGCTCCAATGAGATCTCCAAGTGGATGATGTCCTTAAAGGGGAATCAACAAATTGATTCATCTCATCAATTTCATTATTCATTAGATGAGAATAGAAGTTTTGGATAAGATTAATATCGTTAGTAATACTATCCTCTTCACCAGCAGATGATAAAAATCATAGATCTTCATTATTAATAACAGGTTCTTCTTGTTTAATTTCCTCTTCCTGATTGTTTATTTCAGGGATATCTGGATTCTTGATAGAGAAAACAGAGGATTGATTTGTTTGACCTTCAGCATTAGTATTAGAAAGTCCTCCTCAATAAATAAATACTTTATAGATAGCAAATAAAAGAAGTGCTAGAGAAAAGAAAAAGAGGAGTAATACTCGAAAAGAAACTTTCCCTTCTTTATCTTGAGAAGGATTAACTTTTGGAGAAAAAGTAGTTGTTCATCTTTTTTTGCTAACAGATGTTTTTACACTTTTCTCGACCTTTTTAGTAGGTAGTGTTCTTCTTGTAATCTTTTTTTCTTGTTCCTTTTCAGCCCATTTTGTTTTTCTTTCAGCCATTCTTTTTTTATAAGAGGATAAAATTACCAACTTTTGGCAAATCTTAAATCTCCATTAGTTAAATATCTAATATCTTTAATTCAGTATCTTACAGCAGCAAGTCTATTAACTCACATTCAGAAAGCAAATCAAGTCCATCATTCATCTGGATTAATTCAAGCATTTCTCAATACTGCTGGATGAATCATTCATGCTCATAGAATTTCCATCCATTTTGACATTTCTTTTTGCCCAGTTTTTGGATTTGTATATTCATATCTAGTATCAATCTCATATCAAGGTTCCACAAATGGGAAATATCATGGTCTCATTCTTATCTCAACATCTTTTTGTAATGCTGCAGAAAGAAATCTAGTAATGATACTCTTGAAGTGTCAAATACTAACATTTTTATCTACATATACTCATTCAAATTGATAGAACATAGTATCATGAGTAGCATCAACATTCTCAAATCTATAAACTCTTCCTGGAAGTACAGCTTTAATAGGAACTCAATATTTTCTTAATACATAGTTTTGACCAGCAGAAGTGTGAGTTCTTAGAACATAGTTTTCACCTCTTTCATCTTTTTCTGAAAGATAAATAGTATCATGCATTTCTGTAGCAGGGTGAGAAACAGGAATATTTACAGCTTCAAAATTCTCAAATTTACTAACTGCATCTGTTCAACTCTCAACAATAAATCACATACTATGAGCAATTTCTTCAAGTTCTCTTCTAACTTTAGTAAGAAGAGAGTATTGTCACTGTTCTAGTTCAACTCAAGGAAGTGTAATATCTATAACTTCTTTTCATAATTGTTCATTAATTTCTGCTGTTTTTAACATATCAAAATGCTTTTGATATTCGTTTTGAAGTGTATTCTTCATTGAAGATAATTGTCCTCCTTGTATCTTTTTTTCTTCTGGAGAAAGACTTCCAAGATTTTTTAGAGCTTCAGTAATACTTCATTTTTTACCAAGAATTGCTTGATGCCAATTTTCCAATTCATCTAATGTTTTTACATTAGAAAGCTTCTGTAATTCCTCTTCAAGATTTGGCATGAAAAAAATTTAATAAATAATAAAAAACACTAAATAAAAATTTAGTGTTTTATACTTTCTTTGCAAGAGCTTTTATGTTATTTCATAAAAATATATCTCATTATGTTTTCTAATTCTTGTCTTCTTTCTGCAAATTTTTCATCAAGTAGCCAATCATAAAAGTAAGCATTACAAAAATAAGCGACATAAGATAATCATTTTTTCTCTGTAGGGACATAGGTCTCAATCGCTCATTCTTTTAGAATAAAAATATTCTGATCATAGAGTTTTTCAATTCATTTGAGAATAGCTTTATGTTTTTTAGGATTGAAAGTAAGAATTGCTGTTACAAGTCTATTATAGTAGTCATTATATCTTTTTTCGTTTCTATTCTCATTTCTGTTTTTCTTTGCTTGTTGATTTGCCATGAGATAATATTTGTTAATTTCTGCCCTTGAGAAGAATCAAAAATCAACTGTATTATCCCAATCTCCGATAAAATAGTTCTTTATATTAAATTTTCTCAAAAATTTTCTCCAAGCGTTAAAAGATCCTTTACCATTAATATTAATTATTTCATAATCACGAATCTTTTCTTTTCGTTCAGGTTGGGTCTTTAAATAGTTAAGGTAGAAACTGAAAAAGTATGCATCAGTATCTCATTCTACTAAAATAATTTTATCGACAAAGAATATTTTTGAAAGATTTTCAAACCTTAGCATGTGCATAAGAGTAGCATCATCATAATCTACAGTAATTCTTGGAGCAGAAATTAATGAATTTTGGTTTTTATCTTTATATACTCTATAAACTGATGTAAGATTTTTTTCATTGATAAATATTCATGAGTTTGTAGAAAAAATAAATTGAGTTCATAGTTGCTCACTAATATTTTCACAAACTTCAGCTAGTTCTTTTTGATATAGAGGGTGAATATGTAATTCAGGTTCTTTTATAATAATAAATCCATCAGTAAGATCATTTCAATAAAGTCCAAAAATGATTGTTAAAAGAGACTTCTCTCAATCACTAAGATCATCAAAATAAGAGATTCTTTCTTGTTGATCAGTCATGTAAAGACTTATAGTACCATTGATATATTCAACCTTTAAATGTCTGCCTAAATATTTTTTAATCATATAACTTAAACTTTTGAAAAATGTTGAACTTTTTAATTTTTCATCAATAGTTTCCTTTGATATATCTTTTACTTCTCAATTAGTTAATTGGGCTTGTGAGAAATTCTCTAATATGCTTCGAATTTTATATACACATTCAGTATATCATATAAGACTATTCCTACTATATTCTAAATCATTGATAATTTTTGATGGATCAACGAAATTATCAAATTTAACTTCAGTTCTATGCGTATTTAGAATAGCAAAAGTTTTTTTCAATAGATACCAACTTCTTTCTTCTGGTTTTTTTTCATAAGTATTAAATATTGTAATTATAATTTGTAATAACTTTTGATATCTAATACATGAAAGAATGAATTGTTCATGCTCAGTTAAACATGATTCATCAATATTGAAATCTTGTGTTTTTTCATCAAAACTTGCCTTTAGCTTAATACTATGGTGTTCCTCAAGGAATGTCTCGAGTTTATGAGGAGGAAACTCAATATTAAACTTTGAATATTTAGAAATAAGATGATTAATTTTAGAATAATATTTACAAACAAATCAGATATTTTCAAAATCAAGATTTGATAATTCCAGAGATATTTCTAATTTAGCTGGTTGATCAGGAGTTTGGTTGTTTGTTTGGAGCTTTTTAGTATGGTTAGGTCTTTCTTGGATAGTTTTTCTAGTTTTTATATTCTCTTTAGCGTATTCTTCATGGTAAGTATAATCATAGATTAGAGTAGCAAAAAATTCTTCCAGGATTTTTATAAAATTACTTTTTCAAGAAGCATTATTACCGATAAATATTTTTACTCATTGATATCAATCTTGACCAAAAAAAGAAATTGGAGCTGATTCTTTGAAATCATGCTCATTAAGGTAAGGAAAACTTAAGAGATTTGATATTTTTACTTCTTTTATTTGCATCCTTTTAACAACCAATTAAAAAAACTCTTTAGCTTAATTATATTCTAAAAAGATTGTTTTTCAAATTTTCAGTAATTATTTTCACTTAATTTTAAGAAGGAATTGTATTTTTTTAGAGATTTGATAACCTACACATGATTTAAATTTTTTTCTTTATCAAGAATGCTTAAAAATTTTGAATATTGTAAATATACTTATCTACATAGGAAAGCGTTAACTTATTATATTGAAAAAAATAAATATTTAGAGCCTGAAGAAAAAATAGCACTATTAGAAAGGGCTAAAGTTCATGATATGGATAAGTTAACTCTTTATCTTTTTCGAGATAAAGAAAAAGCATCAAAATATCATAGAGAACATGCTTCTCATCATATAAAAAGCAGTATTCCATACTCAAAAATTGATTTATTGGAATCAATATTTGATTATGAATGTGCAGCTTTAACTAAGCCAGATAAGCCACTTAATGCATATGATACTGTTGTTAAGTATTATTCTGAATTTAATGATGTATATTCCCCAGAATTAAAAAGATTGCACATGGATTCTTCATATTTAGCAGTTGAAGAAGGTGATAAGCTATTTATAGAAAATATTAGTGTAACAGAAGTTGATATTCTTCATGAAGTTTCAAAATATTTGAAAGAAGCTAAGGATAATATCTATGTAGAATTATGAGAAAATCTTTGCTCAGAAGAGGAATATAATAAACTTATCAAATATAATTAGCAATAGTTGTCAATACACTTGAAATTGAGAATCTGAAAATATATTATACATTTCGGATTTTATTCCGTAATTACGTTAAATGAATAAGAAAACGCTATGAACAATAGCATTAGCTGGATCTTTACTCGTATGATCATGTGCTTACGAACCTAAAAAAACTGAACAAGATACTGAAGATGTTCCCTCCGAACTCTATGATGATCTTACTTATTCAACACATGATGTATCTAAAGAATGAATGAATAATGTAAGATATCCCTCAAAATATGATGATTGGGATAAATTTGATGAAAATTGACATTTAATTAGTGATAAAAATAAAGCAGAAGAGTCACCAGCTGATTCATTATTAAATGAAGATGAAGATTCAATAAATATAGATTCAGTAGTGGTAGATTCTGTTGAGACAGTTCCAACAATAGTTGATACAATAAATTCTCAAGAAGTAATTGATTGGGGAACTGCAGATATAATGCAAGGATTATGAGGTGTTAAAGAAAAAACTAGAGGAGAAGTTTTCATAACAATAGATGATGGTCCATGAGCATATACACAAGAAATTGCGGAAGAATTATATAAAAGATGACATAGAGCCACATTTTTTATGGTGGGAACAAATATTACTGAAAAACGTTATGATGCTATGAGAAAAGCTGGAGAGATGTGACATGAGTTGGGAAATCATTCATATTCGCATCCAAATTTTAGAAAAATATCTTTTGAACAAGCAAAACAGCAATTGGAAAAGACAAAACAAAGAATAGAAGATGCATGAATAAAACCTGCTCCATATTTTAGATTCCCATATTGAAATCAATTTAAGAATAAAACATTATTTGATGAATATATGAAATCAATGTGATATAAGGAAGTATTTTGGGATATAGATACACGTGATTGGAGTAAATCAACAACGAAAAAAGATTTGATTAGGTGTTTAGAGAAAGTAAAACCATGAGATGTTATCTTAATACACGAGAGGTCTTATACAAAAGATAAAACAATCCCTCCTATGGATTCTGTATTAAAAAGTAAAGGTTTAGTATCTGTTCCTTATCATAAGTAATCATTTTTATAGATTAATTAATCTTGAAAACATAGGAGCTTTATATATTTTTAGCTTACTTTTATTGATACAAAAAAATATGGCAAAAAAATTCTATATAACAACAGCAATTGCTTATATGAATGCTGGACCTCATGCCTGACATGCACTTGAAATTATTCAAGCTGATGCTTTAGCAAGAATGTACAGATTTTTGTGATATGAAGTTGTTTTTCAAACAGGTAGTGATGAGCATTGAATGAAAATATGGAATGCATCTAAAGCTGCAGGTAAAGAAGTGCATCAATTTGTAAATGATAATGTAGAATTATTTAAAACCCTTTATAAAAAACTTGATGTTTCTTATGATAGATTTCTTCAAACTTCAGATGAAGAAAAGCATATACCATGAGCTCAATTGATGTGGAATAAACTTGTAGAGAGTGGAGATATTTATAAGAAATCTTATAAATGAATTTATTGTGAAGGATGTGAAGCATTAAAGTTGGAAAAAGATTTAGTAGATGGAAAATGTCCTGATCATCCAAATAAAGAACTTCAAATAATAGAAGAAGAAAACTACTTTTTTAGACTCTCAAAGTATAGAGATCAAGTTGCAGAATTAATAAAGAATTGAACATATCAATTAGAGCCAGAAATTAGAAAAAATGAGATTCTTGCATTTTTAGAAAAGGCTGAAGATGTTAGTTTTTCTCGTCAGAAATCAAAAATGCCATGGTGAATACCTGTCCCTGGAGATGAAGAACATGTAATGTATGTATGGTGTGATGCTTTAACAAATTATATAACAGGTGCAGGATTCTGAGTTAATAATGAATGGGAAAATGAATGGCCTGCTGATATTCATGTAATAGGAAAGGATATTCTTAGATTCCATGCTGCATTTTGGCCAGCAATGTTGCTATCAGCTAAATTGCCTTTACCTAAGACATTATTGGCACATGGGTTTCTAAATCTAAATGGTGCAAAAATGTCAAAAACAACATGAAATGTATTAGATTCAGAAGTTGTTGTTGATAAATATTGAAGAGATCCTTTTGTATTCGATTTATTATATAATGTATCTCTTAATGCAGATGGTGATTTCACAATGGATAGATTAAACGGAGTATATAATAGTATGCTAATCTGAGCATGGTGAAATCTTGTAAATAGAGTAGTTAGTTTGTGTAATAAATATTGAATTACAGAATGAAGAGGAGAATGAGAATTTGTTAAAGATTTTGACAAATTATTTGAATCAATAGAAAATCGTTATTTGAAAACATTTGATATACAATGATATTTGCAAGAGTGGTATCGTCTTGTACAAAAAGCTAATGAGTATATAACAAAGTCAGAACCATGGAAAAAATGGAAAGAAGATGCAACAAAGGATGAGGCAATTAAAGATTTACAACTATTATTATATGTGATTAAAAACTTAGCAATATTATCTGCTCCTATTTTAACGAAGTGATTTGAAAAACTTAAAAATATTCTTTGAGTAGAGGAGCTAAAAGTGATAGATACTGCCAAAAATCAAGATTCTAAAGCCGTTGAAAATGCTTATAAATTGAAAGAATTTAAAGTAAACTTATCGCCAGAGATTCTTTATCAAAGAATAGAAGATTAGAAAAAGAAGAGTTATCTCTTCTTTTTTTATATTCAAAAAACTTTTGAATACGAATTGCATTCATAAATAATGCGGTTATTTCAACAAATAACAAAAACTCATAAAATTTGCAAAAATATTAAAATTGGTTAAACTTAAGTAATGAGTTTTAATACTTTTTATTCATCATAAACAAAAAGAAAATGGAAATGGAACAATACGAAGTCTATCAAAAAGAGCCAAAACAGTATGTTGCATACCTTAACGAGCTAATGCTTGAAAAAAATGCAACAGATATGTATTTGACGTATAATGAACCTCCAACATTAAGAATTATGGAGGAAATTCATAGACAAGATTTGCCTAAACTAGATGATACAATGCTAAATAAAATTGCATTGGCAATGATGAATAAAACAGGTCTTGATTACTTTGAAAAGTATTGAGCACTAGATCTTTGAGTTTGATTTAAATGAAGAAGATATAGAGTGAATATTTCAAGACAAAGAGGTCATGTTATGATCGTATCAAGATTGTTGAGAAATACAATTCCGACACTAAATGCTCTTGCATTACCACCAATATTCAAACAATTAGCTCATAGAGAAAACGGTATCGTATTCTTAGCATGACCAACATGATCATGAAAATCAACAACTTTGGCTGCTGTTATTGAAGAAATTAATACTACTAAGAAAAAACATATTCTTACCATTGAAGATCCGATCGAATATATCTTTGAACCAAAGGAGAGTATTATTGATCAAAAAGAATTAGGTAAAGATGTGTCTTCATTCTCAGATGCCATGAAGTATGCTCTTAGACAAAGACCAGATGTAATCCTTTTCTGAGAAATTAGAGACTTGGAGAGTATTAGAAATGCTATTTTGCTTTCAGAAACATGACACTTGGTATTAACTACAGTGCATGCGAGATCTGCAGAGCAGGCTTTAAACAAAATTATTTGATCATTCCCATCTGAAGAACAAAGTCATATTAGAACACAGTTATCAGAGAATATGGCAGCAATCGTTGTACAGAAATTGTTAAAAAGAATTGATAAACCAGGATTAGTTCTTTGACAAGAAATTCTTATTAATACAACAGCTGTAACAAATATTATTAGAGAAAATAAATTAAATCAATTAAAGAGTGTAATGTATACAAACAGAGTTTCTGGATGAATGCAACTTATGGAAGAAAGTCTTCTTACTCTTTTCGAAACAAAGAAGATTAGTCTTGAACAAGCACTTGAAGCAGCAAATGATCCTTCTTATATTAAGAGAGAATTGATTAATAAATGATATCTTAAATAATAACAAACGAAATAACAAATATAAAAGCTGCAATTGCAGCTTTTTTTAATAATTATTTTTTTATACATGAATACGTGATTTTTTATTAAGTCAATATAAAATATGCTCAATATGGAAGGAATTAATAAAATATTAAATTTAAATGGCTCTTTTTTGACTTTTGAAAAAATTTTTTATATAATTGTATTGAAGACTTTTAGTTTATATTGAAACGAGTATGGCAATTGCTGATGAAAATAACGGAATCATGTGAGATGATCCTAAGGCAAATCAATTAGCCGATAATAATTCTGCATGAGATTATCCTACTTTTGAGGATGAGAATACAAATACAGAAACTCCTTCTCCCGTTTCTGATGTACCGCAAGAAGATAATCCTATGCAAGAACCAGCTGCTGAACCTCTTCCAACTGATGGAATAGATGCTACACAACAGTGAATGTGACCAATGAAAATTACTGAAGAAGCATTAGCAGAGATGAAAGAACAGGAAAAGGCAGAGCAGGAAGCTTTGGCTGCTAGCCAAACAATGGATTATCAACTTTCAGAAGATCCAATAGTAAATGATGATTCCTACAGTTATGATAATAATAGTGAAGATACATCAAATGAAACAGAGAATTTGATGGATGAATGAAATTCTCTTTGATCATATAGTTTTTGAGAAGAAAGAGTAAAAGTGAAAAGATACAACACATGATTTGTTTTATCTGTATTAGGATTAATCGTTTTTGGATGACTAGCATATGTTGTTTATATGTTCTATCAATACCTTGAATATAAATCAATGCCAGTGATTCCATCTGATAAAGAAAAAACAGTGACAACGGTATCAGATAAGTATGATGAATACGGACAAAAATTAGGATTATTTGATCTTGAAACATATAAGGTTATCTATCTTGAAAACGAAGCATATAAAGTTGATGATTTGCTAAGTGATTCAACATTAAACTTTAATCAGAAAAAAGATGATCTTCAAAGATCATTACTTAGAATGGGAAATGAAATTAGCAGAATTAAAAGAGAAACAAAAGTTTTGAGAGAGAAAATGAATAAAGAATGATTTTTCCCTCCTGAGTTAGTTTGAATTTTGGAAGCTGATAATGCTATTAGTTCAATTCAAAGAAGTCTTATATCTCTTGAAGTAGTTAAGTTCTCAAGTGCGTTAAGAGTTTTCTCATTAATGGATGATATTGTAAAGGAATTGTCAGATAATTTCGATATTACAAAATGAACTATTAGAGAAAAACTTGAAGAATTAATTAATAGATGAGAACAAGATGTAGAGTATTATCTTAATGTATGTTATAATAATCCATATGAAACAGAAGAATGTATCAATATTAACGACTTTGATAAATATTATAAAACTATTAAACAAGAAGAAGATTTTGATACTACATTCTTTAAAAAATTGATGAAGTATATAAATACTCAAATCGAATATAATGAGATGCCAAGTTTCTCAATTACATTTAACAGTTTTAATGGAAAGAGTAATAGTATTACATTCTCTGTTGAAGTTAATACAACAGTTGAAGATGAATTGGCATTATCTCAACAAGGAATAAAGAGTCCACATATCTTTATTATATCAGAATTAATTAAATTACTTAAACTATCTACATTCATCGGAGGTAAACAAATTGATGCAAAGAATGTTAAGGTTGTACCTAAGAATATAACTATTGCATGAAGACAATTTAAAGTAAATAACTCTGTAAATACTTATACATTGCCAATTCAAAAAACAACAGAAAGAGAAATCTTCGATTTCATTGAAACATATTCTTTGAACCTTGAAGATACGGAATTTGATATGACATGATTCTTGATGTCTGGATTTGATATGTCCGGATTTGATATGTCATGATTCATGATGTCTGGATTTGATATGTCCGGATTCGATATGTCATGATTTATGATGTCTTGATTTGATATGTCTGGATTCGATATGACATGATTCATGATGTCTGGATTTGATATGTCTTGAGCTGTAATGACATGAGAGACTATGACATGAGAAGTGTTATCATGAGATAATCAATATACATGAGATATCGTAGCTGATACTGGCTTAGAAATAACATATAGCTGAGAAGTTAGCAGCGAAGAAGCATGATTTATTACTGATGCACAAATTTAAAATAAATACTTTATATATTGAATAAAAAACAATGGAAGAAGAAAAGAAAGAATTAACCCTTTCGGATCAAGTAAAAGATGTCTGGGGAAAAATTGCTTGAGTTCTTTGAAAGTGATGAAATGCTGAAAAAGAATTCACTTTCTGAGTAAGTAAAGAAGCTTATATCATTGCTCTGATATTATTCATTGCATCTGTTTGAGCTTTTGTTGTAGCAGTGTATTATACATGGTTAAAGTATGAAGAAATTACTTTAAGAACTCCAGAATTGGTAGAACTTAGTAATTATAATCTTCCAGATTTCTCAAGAGAAATGAGTGCTGAAGGGGTGGATATGCCTTCAAATATACAATGAATGGTAGATTTATACGATAAATCAATGCAAGATAAAAAAAGAATTGAAGGAGAATTAAACTTTAAAACAAGTATTTATAACGAATTCTTAAGAAATTTCTTGTTGCCATCTTTGAATATTTGGAAAGATCCATACACAAAAGAAATTGATATATCTGTGATGTGAAAAAAATATTTGGATAATAACCCATACCAAGACATTTCATTATTATCTCAATGGAGTTCCATTATTAGAGATAGTTGAAAAGAAGTATGATTAAATGAGGTAACAGATATGAAAATCTGAGAGATTTCAGAAGATAAAGAATGACATTTTAAAATCCCAATTACAGTGTCATTTAAATCAAATTCAAAAAGAGCATTCTTGCTTTTGGTTGATAAGTTATCATTAACTTCAAATGTTAGTAATATCTGATTGTTAAACGACTTTATGTACTATTTATTTAATACAATTAGAGAACAAAAAGCAGAAGAAATTCAAGCAATTCTTGAAGAATACAACTCAGAAGATTCAACAAAGATGGAAAGACCAGAAGGAACTGATGATAAATATTTTGAAAACATGATTATATCTCGTTACTTATACTACTGGATTCTATGAGATGATGAAGAACCTTGTCGTTTAATAGATGAAGAAGTAATTGATGCAACAGTAAAAAAGAGTATTGTATGTAACGATAAGGATCCAGAAGTATGTTACTTTGATTTTAGAGATAAATATAGAAACATTCCTGAATTAGCATATTCTATTTGAATTGAATCAGTTGTTAATAAGCCTTTGGCATTGAAAAGATTTATACAAGAACTACCTCCATTGATAGCAATTGAATCATTTACATTTGATAAAGAAAGAAGTGAAAATGGTGGTCTATCTTTAATCCAGAATACTGATTATATAGGACAGGTTCATTTTAATATCTATGGTAGATGAATATCAGAGGCTGAAACAAAAGAGATAACAAGGAAGTTAGCAGAGGATTGTTTCGGATCATGAACAAGTAATGATTTGGAATTAAAGAATGTTTTGGCTCCAGTTCAGACAGCAATCGAGCAAATCGATGAATTATGACAAAACAGTGTCTGAAGAATGACAAATCTTATTGAGTTAAGAGAAATATTGAACGAAGATGCTAAGACATATTCAAAGCTCTCTCCATATAATAAAATGGTTAGAAAATTCGAATATTATAGAATGCTTAAAAATATATGAGGTATTTGTATTTAAGATATACATAAAATAAAAAATAGAGATTCATATCTCTATTTTTTTATATTATCAAATAATTTTCATTAGAAAGGAAGATCATCTGATGATGAAGTTTCTCCAGAAGCTTTTTCAATTCTCCAGCAAGTAATACTGTTGAACCATCTTCCTGGTTGATTTTTAGATTCATTTGCTCTAGCATTCAAATGAACAGTAATTAAATCACCAGTATTTACATCAGCTAATAGATTAATCTTATCTCTAAAGAAATCTACAGCGATAGATCCTTTATATTCTCTATCTGTGTTCTCTTCTAAAACGATAGTTTGTTTATCAACACCTTCTCCAATTGTCTCTTTAGGTCCAATAAACTTAACAAATCCTTGATACTGCATACTAATAGTGTAATGAATAAAATAAAGCAATAAACTTTATAGTAAAATATTGTTTTGAAAAGTAATTACAAGAGGAAATTGATAAAAGAGTAGTACCTATTTATATATTATTTTAAGATACATTTGGAGCTATCATGTAATTAGCTTCAAGTTTTTCAACTTCATTTTCCATTAGTGTTTCTCATTTAAGGACATGTTTTCAGTTATATTCGAGGTATATATCTGAATTATCATAGCAGTAATGGAGTTTATTCTTTGATTCACCAAAATAAGTTTCATCATATACTTGATCAAGATAAACATCTCAAAATTCATCTTTAATCATATCAATATCAGATTTTTTAATCATTTTTATTAGCTCATTTTTTTCAGTATCTCGAACCCAAACATTTGATTTTTGTCAAATATAGAGAATTCAATAACGAGGAATCCATCAATTTTTATAAAAAATAGAATAGAGGTCAGGTTTAGATATTGTATAAAACTTTATCTGTTCATTTTTTAAAGTTTTTAATAGATTTAATGCTAATGTTCAAACTCTTAAATTAGTAAATCATCCAGGTCAATTTAGAATTAAACATTCAGTAAAATTATATTTTTTATCAAGTTTAACAAGTACTTTCCCAATCTCTATTTCAACTCAATTCCTATCCAAAAAAATAGGATTATCTAATCCATAAATTGCTATTCTATCTGAGGAAATATCGATAAATACTTTCATAGCGATATTATTATATTGATAAACTTATTCGAACATTCTTTGCAAATCTTCATCCCTGATCATTTTAGGACTCCACATAGGATCAAATGTTGTTTCAACTTCTACTTCATAATCAGGAGCAGGAATTTGTGCGGCATTTTTTACACTTTCCATAAGATAGTCTGCCATAGGACACACTGGAGTTGTAAATGTCATAACAATTTTTATCTTCTTATCTTCTTCGTTAATATTAATAGAATAGATTAATCCTAGAGTATAAATATCAACAACAGGGAAATCAGGATCATAAACTGTTTGCAGTGAAGCTTCAATACTATGATAAAGTTCTTGCATTATCTTTTCTTAATGGATCTGTAAAAATAGCATACTGCATTGCAATGAAGAGGACTAAACATAAGAGTCAAAGCCATTTAGTCCATAATTCAGCTACAAGAAGTAACACATTTATTAAGCAAAAGAGTCAAAAAAGGAATGATGTTTTATATGCATCTTTCTTCATTCTTTCTTTAGAAACTTTTGTAATAAAAAGTCGCTGAACCCGATAGAAAATAAAATAACTAATTCACCAAAGTAACAAAAATATTCAGATAAGTCCTAAAGTTAAAGCAATGGCTAAATCGTCTTTTGGACTAATCATTGTAAAATCAATGACGAGTAGAATTATTCAAAAAATAGTTTTTATTAATGATGCACTAGCATAAATTCCAAAATTCTTCATATGTTAATGAATAAGAAATCTTAAATATTTACAGTAACTTCTTCATGTTCTAATTCTTGCTTTTCTTGTTCGAGAAGAGTTTCTGTATCTAATTCAGCACGAGAAGGAAGATAGAAAGGATTTGCTCCTGTTTCATAAATTTTTCCGTAAATAACATCCCATATTCCTTGTCATAAAATCATAAGAGGGAATGAAAGTAATGGAGTTAATAGCATTAATGTTTTTGCTCCATCTGTATTAACATTACTTTGTAGTGATGGTGCTAATAATCATGATAATGTCATGATAGAAACACAGAATCATAAGCAGCATCCCATTAAAGATGATGCAGAATAATTAGGGTTTACAACAAATTCAATTTGACAAGCTGAGACAAAAGTTGCCAAACATACATAAAGAACAAATACAACAATTGAAGCATTTGGCAAATCTTTAAACATTAGAAATACTACGGCAATACCTACTGAAAGAATTCCATTAGTAAGAAGTAATAATCCTACAGTTTTACCTACATCACTATATTTTCCTGAGAAAAAGAATGTATAGATAACCATTAATACAAGATTTCAAACGAATGCAATAACAAATCATAACAAAAGATTAACAATCCATGCAAATTGATTTTCAGAAGTAAGAAATCATAATCATGATGATGTTACTTCTCAACCTCCTCACATTAATGTACCTAAAATACCTGCAAGTACGAAATAAACAACAGCCATAAGAGCTCAAACAACTAATCAGATACCAATCTTTCATAATAAAGCCCATCATCATATAGTACTAGGAGCATTAACTAAACGATCTAATTGTTGCCTCTGATCTTTAGCAATTTTATTTGGGTTAACTGGTGCTATTCCTCAGTCAATTCAAGGTATCACGAAGGAAACTGCAGATGATTGATTTAGATTTTCCATAAGTATTATATCTCTAATAAAATGTTGTTCTTTATTGTTCAATAGTTAAAGATGATAGTTCTTTAACAAATGTTTTTACATGAGATGATTTTCAACTTGTATAAGAAACCATAACAACTACCTTGTTTTTTAATTCAATAAACTCTTGCGCAACATAGAGTTCTCTTGTTTCATCTTTGATTTTATAAGTTTTAAGAATTGCTTGATATTCTCAAATAGTTCTCTTTTCCGCTTTTTCGTTTGATAGTTCAAAGTTTCAAAGATCTTTAACTTGATTAATAGATGATTGAACATATGATGATAATCATACGTTTTGACCTCAAAGATTTTCGTAATCATAAGCGATAATAAGGGTATCAAGAGTTGCTTCACTGTTTTGTGATACTTCTTGAAACATTATATCTCAATTACTTTCATCAAAATTAACAACTTGCATTTCTGCATTTAAATTTGGATTCCATGTAATATCTCATGATTCAATCTCTAGGTTATAAACAGAATCTCAACAACCTGCTAACAAAAACATAGATAATGCAAGTCATAGGAAAGAAGACTTTTTCATTATAATATGATATAACAAAGAGCTAAAATAATACCAATAACAACTCAAATAATAAATGATTTGTTAAGGATTGTTTGTTCAACATTTAAATCATAAGTTGAAGGATTCTTTCATTGCCATATTATCGCAATTAGGTTACCAATCATAAGCCCACAAAATACCAAGTATCCAGGCATAGCGATTTCTTTTACCACTCAAAAAGCCCCTTCTCATAGAATAATATCTCATCTAACAAGAAGGATTCACATGATAATAGTGAAACAATAGAAAAATCATCTTAACACTTGAAATAATACTACCATATTCAAGTATAGAAAGTAAATTACAATAAAAAATAAGTTTTTATAAGGAAAAATCAAGTTTTAATTATATATTAAAAACAATTTGATAAGTTAAAGTAAATTGCTATATTCTAAACTAATAAATTTTAAATAAATAGATGAATTAATGGCTGAATTACGTCCAAGTGGATTTCCTGAATATAGTCCATCACAACAATTGGTTTTTGATAAATTAAAAAGAATTATAGAAGATAACTACGAATCTTTTTGATATACGCATATTCAAACTCCAGCAGTAGAAAGGAATTCAGTACTACTTTCTAAAAATTGAGAAGAAACAGGAAAACAAATTTTTTGATTATATTGAATGGCTCAATGAAAGGATGATCTTAAAGAATATGGACTTCATTTTGATCTAACAGTTCCTTTTGCTAGATATACATTGGATTGGGAAAGTCAGCTTACATTTCCTTTTAAAAGATATCAGATTCAACCTGTTTGGAGAGGCGAAAGAGCTCAAAAATGAAGATATAGAGAATTCTATCAATGTGATATTGATGTTATTCGAAAATGAGAAAAAAAATATCTTTATTATGATGCTGAAATTATTGCAACACTCTGAAAAACATTAGAAAATATTTTTGAATCATGTGAGATTAAAGATACGCCAATATTTCACATTAGTAATAAAAAATTAATAAAATCTTTTCTATGAAGTATAACATCAAATGAAGAAGAATCTCAGAAAATATCAAATCTTATTGATAAGATTAATAAGATATGAGAAGATAATTTTAAGGCGACATTAAAGGAAGATTTATGAATTTCTGATGAAATAATCAATAAAGTTCTTTCTTTTATTAACTTTAAATCAGATTCAATAAATGATTTGGATCAATTGAAAAATATTTGTTCTGCTCAAGAATATCAAGAATGATTGGAAGAATTAAAAGAAGTTCTTTGATATCTTTCTCAATTAAAATTATCTATGAATCTTTCTTTTGAACGAACAATTGATTTAAAAATTATAAGGGGGTTGGATTATTATACATGAACGATTTTTGAAGCGAATTTTAAATCTGATGAGTGAATCTGATCAATATGTTGATGATGAAGATATGAAAATCTAACATGATATATTGATCCTAAGAAGAATGATTACTGCGGAGTTGGTTGAAGTATTTGAATTAGTAGAATCTTATGAAAAATTTTTGAAGAAAAGGAAGAAAGTAAAAAGACGATAGCAGATTATCTTTTCCTTAATTTTGATGAAACATTCTCAGACATTATTAATCTTTCAGCCGATTTTGCTAAAAGAGGAGAAAGCATCGAAATTTATCCAGAACCTGAAAAACTTTGAAAACAATTTTGATACGCTGATAAAAAATGAATTCCATATGTTATTGTTCTCGGAGGATGAGAAAAGGAACAAGGAATTTATAAAATTAAGGATATGAGAACTTGAGAAGAAAAACAGGTAAAAATAGGAAAATAATTCTGTAATAGATAGCGACATATATAAATTAAAAATGTCAAGCTCTGATTTTGATTTTTGCTTGCGAAACAAACTGGGATTTTTATTATCTTGATGAAAAAAAGAATAATTTTCTATTTTTCTTTTATCATTAAGAATTGTTTATGGACGAAAAAGAATTACAAGAGAATCAAGAAGCTGAAAATGAAAACAATGAATCTAATGATTCAAATGATTCTCAAGAAAATCCAGCTTCAGAAACTCAACAAGAGCTCTCTTTCACTCCAACAGGGGAAAAGAATTTAATAACAAACTCTGTAGAAAAAGAAATTACACAGTCATATATCGACTATGCAATGTCTGTTATTATTGCTCGTGCACTTCCTGATACAAGAGATTGATTTAAACCAGTATTAAGAAGAATCCTTTTTTGAATGGCTGGAATGAATAATTTCTTTAGAGAAAAACATAAAAAATCAGCGAGAATTGTGTGAGAAGTAATGTGAAAATATCATCCACACGGAGATTCTTCAATATATGAAGCTATGGTAAGACTTGCTCAACCATGGTCTATGAGATATCCACTAGTTGATGGACAAGGTAACTTTGGTTCAATCGACTGAGATGGAGCTGCTGCTATGAGGTATACAGAAGCAAGATTAACAAGAATTGCTGAAGAAATGTTAGCAGATCTTGATCAAGATACTATTGATTGGAGAGACAACTTTGATGGTTCATTGAAAGAACCTATTATGCTTCCTACAAAGTTCCCTAACCACCTTTGTAATGGTACAATGGGTATCGCTGTAGGTATGGCAACCAATATGGCTCCTCATAATCTAACTGAAGTTATTGATGCAACTTTATTACTTCTTCATAAAGAAGGTAAAGAAGAAATAACTACAGATGAAAATGGTTCAGAAATTAAACAAAAAGTTTCTGTAAGTATTGAAGAAATTATGGAAATAATCAAAGGTCCAGATTTCCCTACATGAGGTATGATTTTTGATTCAAATAATATTCTTGAAGTATATAAGAAAGGTAAATGATGAATTGTTGTTCGTGGTAAAACTCATGATGAAGTTTATGACGGTGCTCATGTTATCGTTGTAGATGAAATCCCATACCAAGTAAACAAAGCTTCATTAGTACAAAAAATCTGAGAATTAGTAGTTGAAAAGAAAATAGAAGGTATTAATGATATCCGTGATGAATCAAATAAAAATAAGATTAGAATAGCTATTTACTTAAAGAAAGGTGTAGATCCAGATTTAGTATTAGTTCAATTATTTAAATTAACTGAACTTCAAACTAACTTTAATCTTAACAATGTGTCACTAGTTGATAATGGTACACAACCAAGACTTCTTAATATTAAGGATCTTTTAATGGAATTCGTTACATTCCGTAGATCTGTAGTATATAGAAGATCAGTATTCCAATTAAATAAAGCTAAAGATAGATTACATATCTTAGAAGGTTTAAAGAAAGCTATTGATATTATCGATGAAGTAATTGATACTATCAAGAAATCTGAATCTAAAGCAGAAGCAAGAACTAATTTGATGGAAAGATTCGGTTTCTCAGAAAAACAAGCTGAATATATCCTTCTTATGAGATTACAATCATTGGTTGGTCTAGAAATTCAAAAGATTTCAGATGAAATTGAAGAAAAATTAAGATTAATCGATGAACTTGAACATATTATTGGAGATCCAGAAAAACTAGATGAAGTAATCGAAAAAGAGTTAATCTACATGAAAGATAAATACTGAGACGAGAGAAGAACAGAATTATCTAACGATTTAAGTGTATATAATATTAGTGGATCATTGAAAGAATTCCAAAAAGCTGCTGATAAAGTTAAGGAAGATGTTATTTGTTGGATAGGAAATGATTTCTCTTTAAGAGTATTATATCAAACAAGAATCCAAAATATTCCAGAAGAAACATTAGATCTTATCTATACACACAACCAAGATAAGTTAATTATTATTACAGATATCGGTGAATTAGTTGTTCAAAGATTGAAAGATTTTGGTCAATTCAATATGGCTAAACCAGCTATGAATCTTAAAGAACACTTTGGATTAAAATGAAAGATAGTATTTGCTAAAACATTACATTTCCAATATGATTACTTAGTATTCTTAACAAACAAAAACAGTATTAAGAAAGCTAAGAAGGAATTAGTATTAAGTTTCAAAAAATTCCCAACAACAATTATGTCACTTGAACCAGGTGAAACAATTGTAAGAGTTCTTCCAGTTAATGATTGAGATAATATCTGAGTTCTTTCAAAGCAAGGATGGATGTTATTATTCAAATCTGATGATGTAAGAGCTATGGGTAAGACTGCAGGATGAGTAAAAGCTATCGAACTTCAAGAATGAGATGAAATAGCAAATATGTTCTTGCACAACGATGAACCATTTATCTTAATTTACTCTGATAAGAATGGGAAACTTCTATCTCTAGAAGATCTTAAGATTCGAAAGAGAGCAAGAAAATGACAAGTGGTAATGACAGGTAGTGAAACTCTTGTTTGAGGTATTTCAATCATTGAATGAGCTGTAAGAATACGTTTTGCTGACTGATCATTAAAGACATTACATTCAAATGATATTTCTCTAGATGAACCAGAAACTCCATTGTACAAGATGGTAGATAAGGAGATTGATGTAGTATATCGTCCATGGGAAGAAAAAACTGAAAATATGAAATATAAAGAAGATAAGAAAAAAGCTGAAAAAGTAGCAATGAGTTGATGATTATTTGATATCCCAGAAGAAAAGTCAGAAGAAAAAATAGAAGAAAAAGAAGATGACTCAGAGAAAAATAGTGAAGAAGCTGCTGAATAATTTAGATGATTAAAAAAATGAGAAAGTCTCTAGCAATAGGGACTTTTTTGTTGTTAAAAAATAAAAATGTCAAGTAGAATATAGAGGGAGTATATCCCAAAAGTACCAATATTTTTATATTTTAAATATACTTATAATAGATTGTTTTATACACTATCGCCTAATTCTAATGCAAACAAAAATTGATGATTTAGTTCAAAAAAAGGACGAGATACGTTCTTCTTTAGATGGTTTATCAAAAGTTGTAGAATCTCAAGAGAAAGAGAAACGTCAAAAAGAAATTGCTAAAAAACTAGATGCATTGAAGAAACAAATTGATGCTTTTTCAACAACTGATGATGTTGAAAAATGAAAGCTTACAACACTAAAGTCAGATGTTGATCAGTTATCAACAGATTTAAAAAAGATAGAAGCAGAACTTAAAAATTTAAAAGAATGAGTTTTATCGGAAAAAAAGGGATCTACAACAACTCCAAGTGAAACTACATCAGAAAATACGGCAAAAGAAGAGAAATGAGCATGGGAAAAGACAAAAGATTTTGTTAGTGAACAATGGAATGATGTTACATCATGAGAAAAATGGAAGGAAGAGCCATGAAAAAATCTTTTACGTGCAGCGTGATTTGTATGAACAGGAATTGCAGTTTATAAATGAATTAAAGGATTATGGAATTGGGCTTTTTGAAGTAAAAAAGAAAAGAAAAAAGAGAAAGACTGAGATGAGAGTGAAAAGAAAGAAGAAAAATCTTTTTGGAATTCAACAACTTGAAAAGTTATAAAAACAACTTGAGCAATTATAGCAGTAGGAACAGGTGCTTATTATTTAGCGCATGGAATATATACAAAAAATCGATGACTAAATGATTTATGGGATTGGGAAAGATGAAAAAAAATATCGTTTGAAGCAGCTATGGCTTATTCTGCATGAGCTATTTCAAATCAAGATAATAAAGAATGAATGTCATATGGTCTAGATCTAAAATATCACGCGGATACTTCTGAAATTGAAGCATATTGAGTAAGGGTTAAAATTGATAAGGATAATAGAAAAATAGTAGGATTATGAATGGATGAAGTATCATTCAATAAATACGAACATATGATATCAACAGCAATATTGATTGCTTATCTAAAAAAGAATTATTCATGAAAATGTAAAAATAATAATCCATTTAGTCTTGATGGATCATGGACTTGAAATGTTAATGTAAATGGTTCAAATGGAAGTGAAACAGCTGCTGATTGAACATGAAATTGATGACGTATAGTATGAATATCAGCGGCATGAATTGCTTGAATCGTATCATGAATATATTGATGATTACAAACTTGAGCTGCAGTAGCTGTTGCTTCGTGAGTTGTGTGATGAGGACTTGGTTATTCATATGATACGAATAATATTTTACATCAAAATATGCCTGAAATAGATAATGAACAATCAATGAGATTACTATGTTCATATTTAAATAATATGCAATGTTGGCAAGAAAGAAATCAAACTTCAGAAGATGTAAGTGAAAGTCCAATAAAAGATGATGTTCGAAAATGTATAGAAAAAATTCAAGATGAAAATCCAGATTTGCCTGCTATGTGATGACGTAGAGATATGGATGCAATACAAGATCCAAATAACCCAGATAGATATACAATTAAAGCATGGGGAAGAACTATTGAAGCAGAAGTTAAAGGTACTAATGCAAAAACAATAAAAATATTATCAATATCTTGATGAAATCCATCAATAAAAGCAAATTTGGAAAAGTGAAAACTTTCAGAAATGAGATTGCCATTAAGTGAATGATTATATATGTGTGCTTTCTTGGGAAAATTACTCGACGAATATCATCACAAATGAAATGAATATCCACGATTCGAATATACATGGAGAGTTGTAGATGAAATTACATCTTGATTTTGAATATGGGGTGATGCAACAGGTTTGTTTTTTAGTGATTCTTGAGCAGATTCTTTAGCATTATCAAGAGAAATGTTTGAAAAGAATATGCCAACTTTAGCTAAAAAATGAAATAATGAGAAATTTCTTGAATTCTTAAATAGATGAATAACAGATGAATTTAATGTCCCTATTTGGAAGAAAAAAGAATAATTAAAAATTAAAATTTATTTACATATCTTATAAAATTCTATGGGAAATATAGAACAATTAAAAAAGGAAGTTGGTGAATTTAAGGCACAATTAGATGCATTAAAAAATAATGTCTCAATTTCTGAAGCTGAAAAGAAAAATAAGGCTGAAACACTAAAAAATCAGGCAGAAATTACCAAGAAAAAAATTGAGAAAGAGATTAGTGAATTGGCAGAAAAAACGGATAATGTTTCAAAAAAACAGAAAGAAGAGGCTGAAGCTTTGCTAAAGAGTTTTGAAGATACGGTAAATCTTCAAATGTCTATCTTGAATCCATCGGAAAAGCCAAAGGAGACTACAACTCCATCATCAGAAAATACAGCAAAAGAAGAGAAATGAGCATGGGAAAAGACAAAAGATTTTGTTAGTGAACAAT
Source organism: uncultured bacterium (assembly GCA_946405785.1). Taxonomy (GTDB): domain Bacteria; phylum Patescibacteriota; class Gracilibacteria; order Absconditabacterales; family Absconditicoccaceae; genus HOT-345. The sequence goes on from CAMJIH010000002.1 coordinate 67,890, forward strand.
GGAATGATGTTACATCATGAGAAAAATGGAAGGAAGAGCCATGAAAAAATCTTTTACGTGCAGCGTGATTTGTATGAACAGGAATTGCAGTTTATAAATGAATTAAAGGATTATGGAATTGGGCATTTTGAAGTAAAAAAGAAAAGAAAAAAGATGGAGATTCTGAATCATGAGAAGAAAAAGAAGAAAAGTCTTTTTGGAAGACTTGATTTTGAAAATTCTTAAAATGGACAGGAATTTGAGTATGAGTAGGTACTCTTTGATATTGGATTGGTAAGAAGCTTCATTTTTGGTGAGAAGATGAAAAACGTCCTACAGATAATTCTCCAGATAAAGTAAAATTTAGTGCATATGAAGAATTTTATAAAGATCAAAATAATAAAGAGGCTGTTGAAAATTATGAACAGTTATGAGAAAATATCGATGTTACATACGAAGCTCTTTACAGCAGAGAACTTCAATCAGGTTATCAAGATGAGCTTACCATGAAAAGAATCGCTGAAGCTCAGTCGAAAAATATAGAACACTATAAATGAATTGTTCCTTTTTGTCTAGATAATAAGTTTTGATCTATTGAAAATATTCTTTCTCAAAATTCATCAATGAGAGAGGCTATATCATGATGATTGAGATCAATGACAGATTATGTAAAAGGTTTAGGTAATGATTTTATGAAAACATTTGTTGATTCATTCCTTTCTAAACTACCATCATGGACATTAATTTCTAATTTCTCATGATCATTAAGTGAAAAAATTGATAAATGGATTGCTAACAACCAAAATGCAGAAAAGGAACTTCAATATTTCTTTAGACAAAGTATTAGAGTTCAAACCTATCTTTTTGAAAAAAGAGATCAATTAAAAGAAAAAATAGCAGAAGATAATGCAAGAAAATACGGCCTTACTAAAGAAAAAATCTTAAAAGATAAAGAATTATACGAAAAATATGTAGAAAAAGATGAAAAATTACAAAAATTCTTAATGAGTCCTATTTCTACATGAATGTGAGTTTTAAAGGATAATGCTATTTTTGATAGTAAAGTATGAGATGAAGTTAAAGAATCAGTAAAAAATCTTGATAAACAAAGAGACAAAGTATTAGGTAATACTTCTTGAAGCAAAGATATTCTTCAAGTTATTTATGAAAAGAAAGAGAAATGAGAAACAGTAACAGATGCTGAAAAACAAATGCTAGGAAAAGCATGTGATTGAATTATTAAAGATATTGATGAAAATATTATGGATGCAGTAGAGGAATCAGCACGGAATATTTATGGAGATTTATTTAGAACAGATGATGCAGATCTTCGTAAATATCTAGATAAATCATGATTAGAAAAAGTGTTCCAAGAATATAAAACAAAAATTGCTGAAAAAAAATGAGAATTACTTAATTGAAGACTTGATCCTGAAGGAATCGCAGCACTTGCTAAAACTATTAATAATATGTTGGCATTAAAGAAAGAAGCTGTGCTTTGATCACAAACAATAGAAAAAGATTATGATGAAAATGGAAATATTATATACAGAATTCCATGATTTCTAGCTGATTCTATTGGTAATCTAGTAAAGTGAGCAGAAAAATTATGGAATTGAGAATTATGGGCTTGAGCTCAATATATAGCAAGTGCATGATTATGAACTTGAATCGCAATTTCCTTATGATGAGTTGTTTATTGATTGAAAACTTGAAAACGATGAGTAGCTAAATTTTGAGCAAAAGTTGCTGTTTTGCCTGTCTCATGTGTGTATGAATTGTGAAAGTGAGCTTTAAATATAAGTAGTCCATGAAGAAAACTTTGAAATAAACTAATCTATTGATCACCAAAATGGATCCAAAGAATGACCGTCTTTAAGTGAGAACACTGAGCTGAAAATTTGTTAGAAGCATTAAAATTATGAAAGGTGACATTAAGTGACGCAGAAGAAATTGCTACAAAAAAAATTACCTCATATTTTTGAAAACAAGAAGTTAAAGATAGGTGGTGTAAAACATTTGATGTACAAGAAAAACACATAAAAGATTTAAAAATTAGAGAAAGAATATTTGATAAATATGTTTTATCATTGAATGGAGCAGAAAACTCTTCAGATTTCCTTAGAGAATTAAAAGCAAATAATGAAATATATGAAAAAGCTGTTAAGTATTTTGATGATTCAGTTGATTTAAAAGCAGCAATAATTGGTAAAAAAGTTAGTGAAGTTGAAAAAGAGGTGAAGAAAATTGATGAGGCTAGGAAAATAAATACTGATGACGTAATAAAACCTTCAGCTGAATTAGCAGAAAATGCAAGTTATAAAAAACTACAATCTGATGTAGATGCAGAAATAAAAGATTTAGAGTTTTCTAAAAATTGAAAATCAGAGGCTAAAATTAAACAAATTGATGCACAAATTAAAAAATTAAAAGAATTTAAAAACAATGTAAATCGTGCTTCAGTAGAGGAAGTTGAATCATTGGAGAAAATGTATGAAACTTTAATAAAAGTAAAGAAATGAAAGTGATTCTTTGAAAATGTTGATGCTATTACAAAACTTGTTGCAGAACAATCTGAATCAATCAATAAAGCACTAAATGACTTAGATGGTAATGAATTAAAGAGACTAATAAAAGAATTACAAGATGAAGGAAAACTTAAAGATATTTCTGATGAAGCGATAGCATCACTTACAAAAGTTTTGTCTGAAATTAAATGAAACAAATTATTAAAGGCGGGAGAAAAATTAGTTTCAGCGTTCAAGTTATTGATAAGATATATATGAAATGTGAAATCATTATTTTAATTATTTAATATTTTAAATAGATAATGGCACAGTCAGTTGATCAACTAAAACAGGAAATCTCTGAGCAATATATCAAGGATTTCAAAAAAGAGTTGTGATGGTTGAAATCACTTGCACTTTTGCCAATTGAAAATAAAGTAAAAAAGATTTTAGTATGAGAAATAGATCTTCCTGATAAATTTGATGAAGTTAAAGAATTTTGATGGTGGAAAGATATTATTAATTTTGTTTCTCCTGAAACAGCAAGAAAAATACTAGAATTTATGAAAGAAAAAAGATTAGAAATAGAAAAAAGAAGAACAGAAGAGGAACTTCAGAATTTAAAGAATGAAATCTTATGATTACCATCTCAAAATGAACAGCAAGAAACTCCTTCACAATGATGAGATCAGCAAGATAACCATCAACAATGAGGTGAGCAACAAGAATCCCAAGATCAACAACCAGAACATGAATGAGATAACGAAAATGACACAAATTCAGCTGTGGCATGAGCAGTAGCATCATGAGCATGATTTTGAGCAACTATGGCAATGTGAAAACTTTCAGAATCTGCTAATTATAGAAAATTAGCTGAATGATTGGATGCAACAAAAGTTAGATGAACCATAGAATCAGGAATTGCTTCATTAGAAAAATATAAGAATAATATAGGAGAATTACGTCTTTCAAAGCATCAAATAAAAACAATAGATAATCATATCAGTAAATTAAAGGATTGATTAAAAGATATTTGAGATGATAGTATTGAACTACTTAAAACATGGTGAGAATTAGATAATAAACTTCCTAGAAGAGTTGTTGAATCTGCTTGAATATCTCAGAGTCAGATTTTGAAATTAGAAAAAATATCAGATAAAATGTCTGAAGTAATTAATGCAGCAAATGCTGAATGATTACCAGAAGAAGAAATAGTAAAAAGATTGGAAAACTTATTAAAAGAAAATGACGTTACATGAATATCTGACGATGTTTTAAGATCTTTGGCTAAGGCGAAGAATGCTACAGAAATCAAAAAAATGACAAAGATTTTAAGATATGGTTCGAGAATTAACAGATTCATCCAGACCTTAGCAGGAGCAATGTTGATAGATGTTGCTTGTTTGTGACTTGATGTTTGGGTGTATCTCGAAACCCAAAAAGAAGCAGAACTTATTGCAAAAGTAAATGAGGTGAGAGCTGATAATAAGAGAAATCAAGCCGCATGGCAATTAGGTATTTGAATTTGAAGTGTAGTTGTTGAATGATGACTTATTTTAGCATGTACATTGGTATGAACATGAACCGGTTGATGGGTATGAGCACTCATATGATTAGCTGTTTGAGCAATAGCTACTTGAGCTAGTTTGTGAGTTGATACCTATTATTTCGATGTTCAAGATTTCTATTTGCAAAATAAGGAAGACTTTATCAGAGAAAAGAAGTCAAAAATCAATCAAGCTATTCTTCAATGAATACATAATAAAAAGAACTGAAATATATCGCTTAATGAAATGATTTGAGCTCCAGATAAAGAGACAAAAGAGCAATCATTACGTGATGCATGCTGGTCTATGATTTTCCTAGATGAAATCCAGGATGGTAAATTTAGTTATTATACTCCATTTTTAGAATATGCAACAAGTGGAAAGAAAAAAGAAGATTATGTAGCAACATTGACTGAAGAGCAGAAAAAACAATTTGAAGAGGAGCGAAAAAAATTAGAAGCTCAAATAACTTTAAGGATGGAATATGTAGAGAAAAATTTCGAATGAAGTCAAATAATTGATGCGTTAAAAGCTTGAAAATGAATGGATTCATTAAATACATTATTCACAGGATCAAGAATTTATGCAGAAATGAAAACTGAAGGCAAGTGGAATGAGAGGACTGCTTTTGAAACAAATTTGAGAAGATATAAAAGCGAATATTTTTCAGAATTCTCAAGTGAAAAACTTGGGAAATTAGAGAAATTAAAACAAGATTATCCTTTATTATTCCAGGAATTAATGGTTACGGCTTCATTGTCTTCATTACTAGGAGAAGATGAAGAAAATTCAAATTATACAGAGAATGTTAAACTTGTTAAAAAATATCAAGACTGGTTGAAATTAACTCAAACAGATAAAGAAAAAATAGCTATGGAAATACCAGATACTCATAAGAATGTGAATTTTATAGAAAAGTTCTTAGAAGTAGATTTTGATATAACAAAAGTCCAATTCGGAAGTGTAGATGAAGAAAGATTAAAGTGATTAATCGGATTAAATGAGGAAAGATATTGAGAAATAGAGACTTCTGATGATCCATTCCAGAATACATTATATAGATTAGCAAAAGAACTCTTTGGTTATACGGGAAAAAATACAAAAGAATGAGTTATGGAATTCTATTCAGAAGCTGACTGAAATGTACATGGTATCTATTATAAAGATGCATGGATTATTAATAATGATTGGGCTAAGGATAGTGAGGTAAAATGAGCTGTTTGAAAATGAAAAGTCTTTAATTCTCAAGCAGAAGTTGATGCTTATATTAACGAATTTATGTCAAAAAATATGACAGGAGATTCTATAGATACAGCTACAGAATCAGTTGATACTTATTTACAAAAAGAATTTGAAACTAAATTTAGAGCTATTTTAAAAGAGGAGTTATTACCAAGGACAAGACAGAACCAAGAAAAAATCAAAAAAGATATCTCAGATTTTGTAAAAGCTCAATCTAAGAATGGAGAATATATTGAACTTCCGTATTTTATGATTATTCAAGCAAGAAAAGCTGGATTATGAGATTTACAAAGACAGTTTTTTAGATGGAATAACTGAAAATTAGAAGTATGTTTAATGCCATCAGAATTGTCATCAAATACATTAGATGCAAAAGTCACATATCTTTCTCCTGCACGTGAAGAATTTACAGAAGAAGAGAAAGTCTATGTTGAAAGAGTAGAAAGAGCACATGCAGATGTTGAGAATTTAAGAGATTTGTGATGAACATGATTCTTAACAGATACATTTACTGATGAATTAGATCTTCCTAAGGAAATAGAAATTATGATAAGTGATAAATATAAGGAATGGGAAAAGTTTAAATCAGATGTAATGATGTATTCTCCGGATTCTGTTGCAAGAATAGGAATCTATGAAAGATATAAAGAATTTGCAGAATATTTTGAAAACCTTTATAGAGGAATCCTTCTTACATTAACAACATATTCTATGAGTAATGATGTTGATACTTATGCATTATTTTCACAAGCACTTGCTTTATGAAATTGAGATTATTTCGATGAAAAATGAGTTTTAAAAGAGGATGTAAGTATTGATTTTCTTAAGGAGCCAAAATTAAAAGAATTCTATGGTGAACAAATATTAAAGCAAAAAATAGAATGAAAAACTATCCAAGAATTACGGAATTCAGAAAAATCAGAGGAAAGAGACTTGGCTCTTCAAGCGAGTAAAGAAATCTTAACTGCAATATTAGAGCAAAGTATGTTAAAGAAAGATGAAAGTTGAAAAATAACAAAGATTAATATTTGAGGAAATCGGTTTGATTCAGATGCTAATGATTGATTTGAAGATAATAAAGCTGAGACAGAAAAAGAGATAGTAAAAAGACTTTCTAAATTAAATGTTTTGCCTGTCTTTGATAAAGAAAAAATACAAAAATTAATGAAGCCTCAAGAAATAAAAACATTAAAAGAAAAGGAAAATAAGTTAGTGCAAGAAGTGCCAGAACTTCAAAGGAAAATCGAGGAAACGAGGTCAGATGTGGTATGGCAGTGAAAAAGAGGCAATATCGAATATAATCCAGAAAAATCAACGATAAAGAGTCGAGGACAAGAGGTTAAAATTGAAGAAAAAAATGGTAAATACTATATTAATTGATTTTATTATGGTTTTACAAATCTTAAAGAAATGTTATGGGTTGCTAATTTTAGAAATTGGGCTAGAGCAAAATTCCGTGGTAAAACTATAGCATATGATCGAGATTTGTTTAATTCATCAGGCTCACGAAGATATACCTTAGTTGTAAAAGAATCTTGGCCTAAGAGTGATACTATGCTAATAGCAAGGTGAGATCTAGAAGAATATTTCTCTGCTTGCAAGAGTGATTCTACTTTAAAAAAGTTGGCAGAGTGGATTGATAAAGAAGTAAAATAGAAATAATAAATAATGCAGAGATGAATGTTAAATCTCTGCATTTTTTCTTTTTTCCTTGCTTTTTTCATTAGAATAACTATTTTTTCATACGTTTATAATAAAATATCTTATTATGGCTCTTGATGATTCAATACATAAAAAAATGGTTAAGGTTGTACTTTGAAAAATGGCGTGATTGGATAAATTGAACGAACTCAAAAATACAGATGAAGATATATCAATAATTGATTCAGTTAAAGAATCTGCAAAACCAAGAATTCGTTGAATAAAAGAATTTTTTCTTTTGTGATTAAGAGAAATGAAGAGAGATTTTAAAAAGACAAAAAGAAAATCTGAGGAATAATTTTAATTCTTACATTATTGTATTATGGCAAATTCATTAGAAACAGTAGTTGCATGGGCTAAAAGAAAAGGATTTGTTTATCCTAATTCAGAAATTTATTGAGGATTAGCAAATGCTTGGGATTTCTGACCTTATGGTGCATTATTAAAGAAAAATATATCAGATCTTTGGATTAAGCACTTTACACAAGAAAGAGATGATATTATTTTTATGGATACTGCAATTATTGCCCATCCAACAACATGGAAAGCAAGTGGACATCTAGCATCATTTTCAGATGCTCTTATTGATGATAAAAAAACAGGACAAAGATTTAGAGCAGATAAATTGATTGAAGATTATATAGAACAACACAGAGAAGGTTTAGATGATGAAGCTCTTGCAAAGAAACTTTGAGTAAAAAATCTTTCTCCAGAATCATGGGGAAATGATGGTATGAGAGAGTTTATTATTAATAATATTCCTCACAATCCAGATACTAAGCAAGCTGCAGATTGGACAGAATGTAGAAATTTCAATCTTATGCTTCAAACTCACTTATGACCAGTAGCTAATGATGCTTCAAAAGTATATATGAGACCAGAAACTTGCCAGTCTTTATTTACAGATTTTAGAGCAGTATTAGATACAACAAGAGCTAGAATCCCTTTTGGTTTGGCTCAAGTAGGTAAAGCATTTAGAAATGAAATTACTCCAGGTCAATTCTTATATAGAACAAGAGAATTCGAGCAGATGGAAATCGAATATTTTGTTCCTGCAGATCCTGATAAAGCAATGGAAATCTATAATCAATGGAAGAAAGATTGTATGGAATATTGGACAGATGTTATTGGCATCGCTCCAGAACACTTAAGATTCAAGGACCATGAAAAGCTTGCTCATTATGCTGCAGCTGCTGTTGATGTTGAATATCTTTATCCACGAGGATTTGGAGAAATTCAATGAGTACATAATAGAACTAACTTTGATCTTTCTCAGCATCAAGAATATAGTACAAAAGATATGCAATATTCTGATCCATATACAGGTCAAAGATATATCCCTTGGTGTGTAGAAGCTTCATTCTGATTATGAAGACAAGTTATGGTAACAATGCTTGAATTCTATGATGAAGAAACTCTAGAGAATGGAGAAACACGTGTTGTAGTTAGATTTCCTAAACAATTGGCTCCAGTGAAATTTGCTGTATTACCTCTTGTAAAGAAAGATGAAAAACAAGTTGAAACAGCAGAAAAAATATTCAGAGACTTATCTAAGTCATTTAAATGTGAATATGATGATGGAGGAGCTATTGGAAAGAGATATAGAAGACAGGATGAAATTGGAACTCCATATTGTATTACAGTAGATCCAGAAACTGTTGATGAATCTTCTGAAAACTTCGGAACAGTTACAGTTAGAGAAAGAGATTCAATGGAACAAAAGAGAATAAAGATTGAAGACTTAAAAAATTGTTACTAATAATTAAATATAGTGAATGAGAATTGGTGAAAACTAGTTCTCATTTTTTGTATTACAAAATAATATTGACATTTAATAATATAATTGATATATTATATAAAAATAAATAACCCCAAAATTTAAATTAATTATGTGTTACAAACTTCCTGAAACGGTCGAAAAGATCGTAGAACCTCCTTTCACATTTCCAAAATTTCATAGCTCAGTAGAGGAACTTGGTAAAGTAATCGATGAAATCAATGATTTTAATGCGTTGGATAGTTATATGACTATTCACGTACTAGCTTCGTGGATTTCAGACCACATTGATGAAATAGACGCTTTGCCGAATTCTTACGAAGAAGGAAAGAAAGACTTTATGCTTTTCATCCAAATCTTCGGAAGAAATGGTGGCGTGAATTCAGAGTTCCATACCCAGCCTTCTAACCTAAGCTCGGGAAATGGAACGATTGTAACCCCAGAAAGTATTTTCATTAATGGTGTTTCAGTTTCTGAAATTTATGAAATGATGGAAGATGAGCAGGATACCTATTGTGAGCAGATCATCGAAAAGGTCACCCCATTTAAGGGGAAAATTAACGCTAGATGGTACCGCGGCTCAATTCAGATGACACCTCCTCATCATTGTGAGGAGTAAAAAACTCTTACAGATGTGGATTTGAATTTTCATTTCCACATCTTTTTT
>CAMJIH010000003.1 GCA_946405785.1 uncultured bacterium
AATGTCCATTCATCAGAAATTGAAACATCAGGATAATATGAAGCTTGGAACTCTCTAGCAGCAGCTTCAAAATTATTTTCCATTTTTTGAATCCATTCTCTTCTCTTAGAATAAGAAATCTTCTTATCTTTAATATAAAGAGTCTCGTTTGAAGGAGTAGCCTTCAAAATAGCCTTTATCATAGAAAAAGCAGTAACTTTATCTTGTGCAGATAATAAATATACAGCATTATCCAATGCTCATTGATAATCTCATTTAGAATACAACTCGTTAATCTTAGTTGTTAGCTGAACTTTTATTGCATCTTTCAACTTATTCGCATCTTCACGAATCTCTTGAGATAATTCTTGTTGTTCCCTTAAAGCTTCAAGACGAACATTTATTTCTCTTTGTTCATCTCTAACTTCAGCATCAACATCCGCAAGCTTCATCAATCTTTCAAGTCAAGCCTTAGCTTTAGGGTCATCCTGTTTTTTATAAACTTCCTGAATTTGTCAAACAATTCAGTTTTTTCTCAACACCTCAGAAACTCTCTTATCCAAGTTTCTAGTAAGCTTCTTCTTTCACTCATCACTTTCAATGAGTTGATTTAACTGTTCAGCCAATTGTTTTAGATCAGCTTTATCTGCAAGCTTCTCTGTATTCAATAAAGCTTTTTCTTTGTCTCCTGCCATCTTAATAATAATAAATTATAAAATATTAAAGAATTAAACTAAACTAAATTTCTCAAAGAATTTCATCCAAATCTGTCTCCAAAGTTGTAGCAGATTTTTCATGCTTTTTAATCTTCTCAACTGCAACAATCGCTTTTTGAATCTTCCACTTTTTCTGTTCATCAGAAGTAGTTTGAACTACACTCTTAAAGAAAGAAAAGAGTTCATCAATCTGCTGATCATTAAGAGAATTAGATCTCATAAGCACAGTAAACCCTCTTGCTGGTTCCCAAAAGTCTTTTACCTTATCCAAGAACAGCGTGATATACTCCTTTTTCGACATTTCATAGCAATTCATAAATAAAATTCTCTATCTCAAGTATATTCCAAAAAAAAATTTTTTGCTCATTTTGAGACACTATTGAATAAAAAAATACTTGTCTTTTTTAAAATTTGTGATATAAAATATTTTTTAACAAATTTTTAATCACAAAAATTTTAAAGGTATTAACAAGAATCCTTCAGATCAAAAAATTAAAAATAATGATAGTTTTTAACTACTTTTAACACAAAAAAATTTTTATAAAATTAATAACAAAGAAATTTAACAAAAAATGGTACATTTTTAAAAATTAGCCTTGTATAATTTTTATAAAATAATAATACTTGATTTTACCTAATAACAATATAAAGATGGAATCAAGAAACACGAAATGACAACTCCCTTGCTGACAAAAAAGGGACTTTTTTATTAAAGAAAAACAAAAAGAATTATGAAATCTTTTAGAAATAAAAGAGGACTCATGAACAAGATATGAAAGCATTAATTATCCAAGAGTTGATATTAGGGAAATAAGTACATGGAAAAACAACAACCTATTAATCGATGCAACAATCATTAATAGCAACGAAAAATGAAAATACATCGAAATCAATTGAGAAAAATTCTACGAACTTAATAAATGATGAAACCGAAAAAAAGGGAACTATTTCTATATAGATAAAAGTAAAGACAGAAATTGAGTATTCCATATAGGTAAAATAACAGGATTCGAAAAATTATACAATAGAGAATATGCAATACGGAATGGTCAATCAATGCGAAAAGACTGAAGTATTCATACAGGAAACGCAGTAATCGACGTTGAATAAAAAAATCCTAGTATCTTTTACGAAAGCTAGTCAAGTAAGACTAGTAATTTCGTATCCACTAGGATTTTTTTTATTTAATAAAAATTTTTTACATTCACAATTGATCAATCATATTTTTATATATTTCATCAACAGAAATATCAGCTTTCACCGTTATCAATTTTCAAATACTCTCAAAATATTTTATCACCGGCATTGTTTCCCTCTCAAAGGTATCTAATCTCTTATTTATCGTATTCATATCCATATCATCTGCCCTATTTTGTTCTTTAGCTCTATTTAAGATTCTTTCAACAGCAGTTTCTCTAGAAATATCAAAATAAACTCAAACAAAATCTCTCTTATTCTCACATTCCTTAGCTATAAAATAATGTAACTGAGCCATTGTCCTTGGAAATCAATCAGTTAACATATATTCATCACTTTCTAACAAATGAGTACACATTGTAAAAAGATCAAAAGCCAAAGTATCTGAAAGCATTTTTCATTGAGCCATAGTATCCTTCATATATCATGAAATAACATTAACATTAGAAGTTAAAGCTCTAAATATTTGACCTGGTTCAATATACTTATATTTAGGATACTTTTCTAAAAAAATTTTAGCTTGTGTTCACTTTCAAGATCACTGGATTCAAAAGAATACGATATCTTTATTCATAGTCTAATAATAAAAAAGATAAAACAAAAACACTATAGTAATATGAAGTTTAAAAGCAAAAGAAAAAGAACCAGCATAAACTGATTCTTTCTCAGAGAATATAATAATTATCTCTTTGACCATGTAGGAGCCTTTCTCGCTTTTTTCAAACCTGGCTTTTTTCTTTCCTTAACTCTTGGATCTCTTTTAAGAAGTCCGTGAGGTTTCAAAGTAGGTCTCAAATCTGAATTCCATTCAACTAAAGCTCTAGAGAAAGCTAATCTTATAGCATCAGATTGTCATGCAATACCTCCACCAACAATTTTAATTTCTGCATCAAACTTTTTAACAACATCAGAACCTAAAGTTGTAAAAGGAAGAATAGCATTTTGGTACAAATATACATTTCATCCAAAATAATCTGCTAAGCTATATTCCTTACCACTAGCTGTTTTTACAAGATAATTTCATGCTCCTTTAGCATATAACTTTACAGTTGCTGTTGTTTCCTTTCTTCTTCCAACTGCATTTGTGTACTCTCTGTTTGCCATTATTTATAAAGGTTAATTGGTTTAAAATTATCGTATTTAGTAGTAGTTCCTTTAACTAATTTTAATCTCTTAATTCTAGAGTCTCTCAATTTGTTCTTAGGAAGCATTCCTCTAACAGCGTACCATAAAGCCTTTCAAGGATTTTTCTTCATTAATTCTCACAAAGTAATACTCTTAAGGTTACCTTTATATCCGCTATAAGTATAATAAACCTTATCTGAAAGTTTTTTACCAGTAGCAACCATATTTTCAACGTTTTCAACGATTACAAAACTACCAGCATCCCAGAAATCAGAATAATAAGCTCTATCTTTACCCATTAGTTTTTTAGCTACATCAACTGCTAATCTACCAAGAGTTTTTCAAGTAGCATCAACACGATACCATCTTCTATTCTTTTCTTGATCAGTCTGTTTAACCCAGATGGTCTTATTTAAATCTTTCTTAGTGAACTCCATTATTACTCACATACGATAACTAAAATAAATGACGACTATGCTAACTTTAACATAATTTTTGCTGCAGCATCTCAAACTCTGAAACCAAGTTTATAAGAAGTTGTGAATCCTGAAGATCTTTTTTCTTCTCTATACTTAGGCAAAAGATTTTCAATAACTTTCTTTCACTCTTCTTCTCCATAAACAACTGATTTAACATATTTAATAGCTTCTCTCTTTGCAGCTTTTTCATCATATTTTGAATCAAAGCTCAATAATCTTGAGAAAAATTCATCTGTGAAAGCCTTTAAAACCTTAGCTCTTTTAGGAGTTGTTGTAATCTTTCCAGCTCTAATCAAACTTGAAAGTTGCATTCTCATAAATACTCATTTACTCTTTGCTCCAGTATTTACTTGTAAGAGCTTATTTTGCTGGTGTCTCATTTTAAAACCATAATAAATAATAAATTATCCTATATTTAACCAATCAATACCTTACCAATATTTGATAATGAAGATGTAATTTCATCAATTGCTTTTCTACCAACTCATTTCATAACAAGCAATTCTGATTTCTTCTTTTTCTCTAAATCTTCAACGTAAAGAATATTATTCTTAATCAATGCATTTCTTGTTCTCTCACTCAATGGAAGAGCATCAATAGGCATTGTCTTTACTGAAGAACTTTCTTCAACAGGAGATGATGAATCTTCTGTTAAATCTTCATAATCAATTAATACTGATTTATCAATGTATACATTATCGAATACGAAGAGTTTAGCATAACTTGCCAATACTTCTCAAGCAAACATAACAATTTCTTTTGGAGAGATTGCTTCATATTTTGCTTTAACTTCAAGATTCAATGCATCTTTAGTACTACCACTAAAGTCTTCAATAACTTCTTCAACATCATATCTAACATAATCAACCAATGAGAAGTCATTATCGATAAGTAACAATCAAACTTCAGCATTTCAATCAGCACCTTTATCTCTTTGTCTTAAATAATCAAGACTATAATATCAGTAACCTTTCTCAATTCTTAATTCAATACTTAATTCAACTGAACTATCTGTTATTTCAAACAAATGTACATCACCATTTAATAATTCAATACCTGTAGGTAATTTCAAATCAGCTGCACTATATGAACCAACTCACTTAAACTTCTGAGAAACCCATTGAAGTGGTTCAACATTTTCATCCAATTTAAAGCGAAGTGTCTTTAAATTCAACATAATGTTAATAACGTTTTCTCTAACACCACTAATTATATCGTACTCATGTGGAACTCCCTTAATCTTTAAACCAGTAATTGCTCCACCCAAATTATAAGCAAGAATAATTCTTCTTAAAGCGTTTCATAGAGTGTGACCGAACCCTCTTGGTACATATTTCAATTCAAATCTTGTAGCGCCATCATCAAGCTGGCTGAAACCGATCTTTGGAACTCCGATAAATTGTTGTATGTTCAACATAGAAGTAGAAATATGATATAAAGTTTTTGTTAATAGGCTTACTTATTTACTACGCTCTAGCATAGAATTCGATAACCTTTAGAAGATCTCACAATGTTTCAATTTCACCTGTTTGTGGAGCTCCTAATACTTCAATAGTATAAGCATTTCTATCAACCTTAATCCAAGATGGAACTTTAGCTGGAGAAGCTTTTGCTAAAGAAGCATATAAAGGAGAATTCTTTAATTTATCTTTAAGTTCAATCTTATCACCTGCCTCAACAAATGTTGAAGGAACATTATGCTTTTTACCATTCAATAAGAAATGACCATGAACAACCATTTGTCTAGCTTGCATAATTGTATTAGCGAAACCAGCTCTTAAAACGATTACATCAAGTCTTCTTTCCAAGAATTGGAACAAAGCAACATCGTGTGAAAGATTATTATTTTTAGCATACTTAGCAGCTGTCTTTTTAACGATTGTTGAAAATTGTTTTTCAGATAGAAGATAACTTCTTTTAACAACTTGCTTATTTCTAAGTAGTTTTCCATATTCAGAATTTCTTTGCATTCATGCACCATGTTGTCCTGGCAAAGCTCTTCTTTTCTTTATGTTATACTTTTGAGAACCAAAAAGATTAACTTGTTCTCTTCTACATAATCTAAACTTAGCACCTGTGTATCTCATCCGTTAAAAATAATAATAAAACAGAAAAAAGCATTTATAGAATATTAATTTCTTTTAGGTCTTTCACCTTTACAACCACCAAATTGGATACCAGTTTCTTCTTTAATATAAGCAATATCAATAACTCCAATTTCTGTAATAGCCTTAAATACTCATTCTCTAGCCATACCGATTCCTTTGAAAATAATTCAAATTTCTTTTAATCAGTAATTTTGAGCCTCTTTAAGGATATTCTTTGTAAGCATTTCAGCTGCATATGGAGTACTTTTCTTTGATCCTTTATATCAAACTTTTCAAGTACCACCTCAAAGAATTTTATTTCCTTCTTGGTCAATTAATGTAACTAATGTATTATTTGAAGTTGTATGAACATGCAAAACTCCACTAACTACTTTAATATCCTTCTTTTTTGCCTTTGTAACAGCCATTTTCCATAGAAAAAACTAGATAAAACTATTTCTTTAATACAGGTCTAACCTTTGATCTTCCAAGAAGTTTCTTAGCAGTTCTTGCATTCTTTCTTGTTAATTGTCATCTAACAGGAAGTCAAAGATTATGTCTCATTCCTCTATAACATTTAATTTCTTTTAATCTCTTAATTGCAGAAGCAACTTCCCTCTTAAGATCATTTTCAAGAACATAGTTCTTTAATTCATCAGAAATCAACTTTTGTTCTTCTTCAGTAACATCCTTAACCTTTTTCATATAATTAATCTTAAGTTGATCCAAAATTTTTCTTGATCTTTCTCTTCCAATTCAATAAATGGTTGTTAACGCAATCCAAATAGATTTCTCTTCTGGAAGAACATGTCCCATTAATCTAAACATTTCTCAAAAAAAACAATATAAATAAAATTATCCCTGTCTAGCCTTATGTCTAGGATTCTTTTTACAAGTTACATACAATTTTCCTTTTCTCTTTACTATTTGACAATACATACACCTTTTTTTAAGAGAAGTTACCACTTTCATTGTCTTTAAACATAAGATTTAAATAATTATTCAGCAATATCATCTTGTGAAGCTTTAGTAGCAACATTATATCTATAAATAATTCTACCTTGCTTCATATCATATTGATTAACCTCGACCTTAACCATGTCTCATTCAATAATTCAAATATGAGATTGTTTCATTTTTCCAGCTTTATAACAAGTAATAACCATGTCGGTATCCTTTAATTTAACCATATACTTCCCAGCTGGAAGTTGTTCTAGGATTTCTCAATCCCATTCCAATACTCATGTTTTAGCCATTAACCAACTATCTTTTTAACAGTTAAAACCGTTTGAAGAGGTCTAAATCCTCTCAATCTAGCATATCTTGTTTTTCTCTTAAATTTGAGAATCTTAACTTTCTCACCTTTTTGAGTTTCACCAACATTAAATTCTACACTAGCTCAATCAACATATGGTTTTCAAACTTTAACTGAATCACCTTTTTCATCAAATATAGCTAACACTTTATCAGCTACTAGAGATCATCATTGAGCAATATCAACATTATCTACAACAATTTCATCTTTCTCTGAAACAATATATTGATGTCATTGTAAATCTACTACTGCATACATCGTTTAATAACAAATACCAAATAAATTTACACAATCTTACCGAGTTGTGCTAAAGTATTATATTTCTTCTTAGTCTTTCTATAAGCATCAGAAACGATAGCTCTCATTCTCTTATATCTTCTTGAAGAAGGGAAATCATAACTAACAAATTTTCTATACCATTTTGTACCATAATGCTTTTGCTTCTTTGCCTTATCCAAAATATGAGAAGCCCAAAGCTCTTTCTTATAAAAAGAAATAATTCTTTCATTGGTATTCAAATCTCCAGTTCTTCGAACAGTGAATCACATGAATATAACAAATAATAATTAAAACCTAACTCATATAATTAAGTTTGCCGAGGACCGGAATCGAACCGGCACGAGGGTATAAGCCTCAAAGGATTTTAAGTCCTTCGTGTCTACCAATTCCACCACCTCGGCATAAGTAGACATAAAGAACGATAGCAATTGTGAAAACTGCTACCGTCCTCTATTGCTTTATTTCATTATTTCATCATACATTTTGTCAAATACAACAGGGAAAGCCACTGCAATATTTGAAAGAACTTTTCTATCCAATTTAACGTCTTTGTTATACATAGTATTAACAAATACTGAATATTTTCATCCTTTTTCTCTAACAACAGCAGATAATCTCTCAATCCAAAGTCTTCTAAAGTTTCTTTTCTTTAATCTTCTACCTTCATATGCATGTTGTCATTGTTTTACCAAAGCCAATCTAACTTGCTTATAGAGATTTTTTCTTCCCAATCTGAAACCTGTAGCTTGTGCAACAAATCTCTTATGTCTTCTTTGTCTTTGTAATCAATTAGTAACTCTAACCATTTTTAAACCTAATTATAAGGAAGTAAATTTTTCAACATTTTTGCTGTTGCTCCAACAACCTCTTTTCAATAACCAAACTTTTTATTAGTCTTTCATTTATTTGTCAAAAGATGATTGTTACATTGTTTTGAAGAGAACACCTTCTTGCTTTTTGTTATCTTAAACCTTTTAGCAGCTCCAGAATGTGTCTTTAATTTATTAGCCATCAGTTGAGCCTATTTACTAAATAAAATAATACTATATCAATTTGCTTCTTTTCTAGGAGTATCATACTGAGTCTTTCAGAAGTCTACTAACATTCATTGAATTGCTTCCAACTTTTGAACGGCTTTTTCAGCATACATTCTCTCTCTTCATTTTAATCTGATTGAGAACTTTACATTATCTCATCATTGCAAGATTTCTTGAGCCTTCTTAACCTTCAATTGAAGATCATTCTCTCATATTGAATAACTAACCTTAAGCTCTTTTGTATCTTTTCATTTTTGAGATTTCCTTCTTTCTTTTTCTTCTTTTCATTTTTGATACATATACTTTCCATAATCAGTAAGCCTTACAGTAGAAAGCATCTTTTCTGGATCATATGTTAATTGAACTAAGTCCAATCATTTTTCATTAGCCATCTCTAGAGCAACCCTTCTTGGGAAAACTCATAGATTTGTCTTATTGTCATCAATTATCATAACATTCGGAGCCTTAATTTGATCATTAACATAAATAACCTTAGCTTTGAATGCAGACATATTGTTTCCACCTTTGTCGGTTTTATTCTGTCCTCAAAAAGTCTTTTTTTGTCATCAAAAGCTTTGATTATTGCTAGACGACTTAAAAGTTTTTTGATCCATATAGCATGTAACGAGAATAAAATAACCGCTCCCGGAGGGACTCGAACCCTCGATTTCCACCGTGAGAGGGTGGCGTCCTAAACCACTAGACCACGAGAGCCCAAAATATAATTCATCTATCCCCACCAGGGATCGAACCTGGATCCACAGCTTAGAAGGCTGTTGTTCTATCCATTGAACTATGAGGACTCCAGTTTGGGGAGAGT
Organism: uncultured bacterium; assembly: GCA_946405785.1. Classification (GTDB taxonomy): domain Bacteria; phylum Patescibacteriota; class Gracilibacteria; order Absconditabacterales; family Absconditicoccaceae; genus HOT-345. The sequence goes on from CAMJIH010000003.1 coordinate 9,035, forward strand.
AGGATTTGAACCTACGTAGCCGTGAGGCGTCAGATTTACAGTCTGATGCAATTGACCGCTCTGCCATCTCCCCATTATACAAAAATTGGACTCTAGGGGAGTCGAACCCCTGACCTCCTGCGTGCAAAGCAGGCGCTCTAGCCAACTGAGCTAAGAGCCCAATATTATTTAGTTATTTACGCATTAAATCCTTGAGGCAATTGGCTTGCAGGATCAGTAACGCTAAATACACCAAACATCATTAATATTCATATAACCACCATACAAAATCAGAAGATTACAATACCATTTCTCGTTCATCCTAGATTTCTTTCCATCCAATCGTTTCTTCAAAAAGCTTCAACTAAACCATAAGAATAGTAACAGCATGCTGCACCTATAGCACAGACAGCTAAGCCTCAAAGAATACGACCTAACATTCACAGATAAGTAGTTATAAATTAGCGGATAACGGGACTCGAACCCGTACAAACAGAGCTGAAGTCTGCTATGCTACACCAACTACATCATATCCGCAGAACCATGTGATTATGATGACAGTGACATTTTATAACAAAACAGAATATAAAATCAAGAGAATTTTATATTATTTTATACCATTTTTCTAAAAATGGTTGTTTATTATCTCAATTCAGCACTAAAAGCTTAATTAGGCAATTTAAAAATATTAGAATTTTACAAATTATTATAAGCTTTTTCGAGACCCACTAAAAAGTCACTTTTAGATATATTAGGTATAAAGCCAAAATAAGAATATTTTTTGCGAAAATCAGAAATAAATTTAAATCAAATCAGCAATATCAAAAACCAACCAATCACTCCATTTTTTTCACATAATTTGAACACCTATTGGTAATGAATCTCCATCTTTATCTACCATTCACATAGGAACAGAAATAGCAGGTAGTCATGCTAAATTAGCTGGAACAGTATACAAATCAGACAAATACATTTTTAAAGGATCTGAAACCTTTTCACCAATCTTTCGAGCAACTTCAGGAGAAGTTGGAGAAAGTATTGCATCATATTCATTATAAACAACTTCCAAATCTGCTTTTAACTGTTTCTGAGCTTCTAATGCCTTTAAATAATATCATTCGTAATTAGCAGAACTCAATACAAATGTTCATAAAAGGATTCTTCTTTTCACCTCCTCTCAGAATCATTCAGATCTAATACTTGCATAATAATCATCCAATGAAGAATATTTTTGAGTATCATCTTGATGTCAAAAACGAAGTCAATCGAAACGAGACAAATTAGTAGAAACCTCTGCAGGCATCAATGTATAATAAATAGCCAATGCATCTTTCATAATTGGAAGAGGTTTTATATCAACTATACAACCTTTATTCTTTAATTCCTCTATTTTCTTCATAAATAAATCCTTAATTTCAGGATCCAATCACTCATTAATAAATTCTTCAGGAACCAAAATCTTATATGAGTTCTTTTTCTTAACATTACATTGTTTTAATTCATCAGCCTTTTTAGATGATGTTGAATCTTTTTCATCGTATCATGCCAAATAAGGGAAAAGGATTCTAACATCTTCAACAGTTTTAGCAAAGATTCAAACCTGATCTAATGATGAAGCCATTGCTATAACTCAATAACGAGAAATAGCTCAATATGTTGGTTTAAATCAAACAACTCAACACATACTAGCAGGTTGACGAACACTTCCTCAAGTATCAGTACCTAATGCAGCAATAGCCATTCATGCAGCAACAGAAACTGCCGAACCTCAACTACTTCATCATGGAATACGATTCTTTCAATGTGGATTTAATGTTTTTCAATAATAAGAAGTCTCTGTTGATCATCCCATAGCAAATTCGTCCATATTAGTCTGTCATATCATCAAAGCTCATTCAGCTATCAAATTTTTCATACAAGTAGCTGTATATGGAGCCTTATAATTTTCTAACATTTTAGAACTACACGTAGCCAACTCTCATTCTACCAAAATATTATCCTTAACCATAATAGGAAGAGCAGCCAAAGAACGAGTACCAAACTCCTCTAGATGATTAGCAACATAACTATCATTAAAACGAACTACAGCATTCAAAGATTCATTCATCAATTTTGCTTGTTTCTGATAAGAAAGCACAACTTCCTTTGCTGTGAATTCATTTTTTTTAATTCATTCAAGATATGATTTAACAGTTAACTCCATCTAAAGAAATCTGATAAAAATAAAAAATATCAAACACAGTGTAGTTATTCAATAAAAGTTTTCAATCAAAATTAAAAAAAGTCGCTCAATAAAGAACGACCTTTTATATATAAATTATTAATCTTCATACATTTCATATTTTTGCATAACAAGATCACCTTGAATCTTATTAATAATTTCTTGAACAACTCATACGATGATGATAACTCAAGAACCTGTAACAACTACTGGTAATGATCCAATTGATTCAACAATAGTTTGAATAAATGGAATCCATTGTAAAATATAAGTATAGATACCTACTAATGCCAAACCAAGACCTCACCAGAAACAAAGATGCATTAAGATACCATTAATATATTTAGCAGTAGCTTTTCATGGTCTAATTCCTGGAATAAATCCTCCTCTCTTTTGAATATTATCTGAGATTCTATCAGGACTAAATGTAATCATAGCATAGAAGAATGTGAACAACACAATAAATACTACATACATAAGAACAGCCCATACTCCAGGATTCTGTGCATAGATATTGAAGTGTGCATCAATCCAGTTTGCAACAGAAACTAGTCTACCATTTCCTGGTTGAAATTGAGTAATCAATTTAGCCAATAATTGAGGAAATGACACAAATGCCATAGCAAAGATAATAGGAACCATTCAAACTGGGTTCATTGGGATAGGTAACAATGATGATTGTTGAGCCTTACCTTGCTTAGCATATATAATAGGAATTTCTTTAATTGATTTAATGATGAATATTGAAAGAACAACAAGTACCAATACAATAACCAACATAAATACAACAACTCACCAAACATTAGTAGATGAAGCTAAACTTCCATAAACTTGTTGAGTAATTCATGCAACGATTGAAGAGAAGATTAACATAGAAATACCATTAGAAACTCATTTCTCAGTAATCAATTCTCACATCCACATCAACATAATAGAACCAACAGCCATTACAAAACCAGCTAACAATACAGTTCATAAATCAGTTGAGATAGCTGCACCCCCTAACATGTTGTTAATCAAATATACAGATCCAATACCTTGTAAGAAAGCTAATGGGAAAGTCAAATATCTAGTATATTGATTAATTTTAGCATGACCAACTTCTCACTGTTCTGTTAATTCTTCAACTGAAGGAAGGATTACTCATAACAATTGCATAATGATTGATGCTGTAATGTATGGAGAGATTCAGATAGCAATAAACGCAAACTGATCCAATGCTCATCAAAGCAACATTACAAAATAACCAAATTCTGAACCTGAATTAAGAGTTTGATTCATCAATACTCAAATATCAGCAAATGGAACAGGAATAAACACTAACAATCTGTAGATAGCCAAAATCATAAGTGTAAACAAAATTTTATTTCTAATCTTTTTATTTCCAAAGATTTCACCAATCTTCCTTCAAAATGATTTTAAAGCATTCATCTCTAATAAAACAATAGTAAATATATGTGATTAATAATAATTAGACAAACCTTTTCAATAGGAATTGTTTACAATAAAGAATAAAACGCAACTCAGGTTGCGTTTCTTCTATATGATAAACACTATTTAATACTTCAACCTGCTTTTTCAATCTTAGTCTTAGCAGTAGCTGAGAAATGTTCAATTCATTCAAAAGACAAAGCCTTTTGTAAATCTCAAGTTCAAAGAATTTTAACTGCAACATCTGCTGTACGAATATAACCAAGTTGCAATAGAAGTTCTTTTGTAACAACATCTGTAATTTTTTCATCCTTTTGAAGAGATTCAAGATTAACAGTTTGAACAGGAGTTACAAGTTTATAATATCTTTTAAATCCTCTATGTTTAGGCATTCTCATTACAACTGAAGTTTGTCCTCATTCAAAGAAAGGTTTCATTGAATGACCACTTCTAGATTTTTGACCATTACAACCTCTACCTGAGAAATTACCTCTACCTGAAGCATTACCTCTTCATCTTCTATTAAGCTTATCTGTAAGCCCTTTACTTCTCACTAAACTATGAAGTTTCATGATTTAAACACAATAAATAAGTTAAAATTATTCTTTATCAGCTGTCTTTGAAGCTGCTTTCTTAGCAGGAGCTTTTTTAGCTGCAGGCTTTTTAGCAGGAGCCTTCTTAGCAGCAGGTTTCTTTTCTGCTTTTTCAACTTTTTCAGCCTTCACTTCTTTTACTTCTTTTACTTCAACAGCTTCTTCATTTTCTTCTCCCTTAGTTGTCTTTTTCAAAGAAGAGAAATAATCAGCATGCTTATATGAAGCCAAAGCTCTAATAGTAGCTAAAGCATTATTAAGTTTATTATTAGATCCAACCATCTTAGATAAGATGTTAGAGTAACCTGCAAGTTCCAATACAGATCTGATTGATGAACCAGCCTTAAGTCAAGTACCCTCAGAAGCTGGTAAAAGCTTAACTAAACAAGCTTTATATTTCAAAGAAATAGGATATGGAACAGTATTATGTTTAGTCAAAGGAACCTCAAATAAGTTCTTATATGCCTCATGAGAAGCTTTTTGAACTGCACTTGCAACATCATTTCCTTTAGAAATACCAAGTCCGATTTTTCCTTTCTTATTTCAAACTAAGATAGTTGCTCTGAAAGATAATCTTCTACCTCAAGTAGTAACTCTTGTTACTCTTCTAACCTCCAAAAGCAATTCTTCAAACTCCTTCTTTGGTTTTTCTCTCCTAGTTTCTTTTCTATTGTCTTTTTCTGGTCTCATAGACATCATAAATTATATAGATAAATAGCATAAGAACAGCTTAAAACTGAATTCCACCTTTTCTAACTCATTCAGCAAATGCTTTAACTCTTCCATGATAACGATAACCGTTTCTATCAAAAACAAGAGAACTAACTCACTTATCTTTAAGCACTGCTGCGAAAGCTTCTCAAGCATTTCAAGCTCTTTCAGATTTTGTAGCTCATTTAACACCCTTATCTGTAGTAGAAGCAATTACTTTACCATCTCTACCAAGAACTTGAGCCTTAACATAAAGATTTGATCTTTCAACCAAAAGTCTGTATTCAGGATTCTGAGATTTAATAGTTTCATTAACTCTATTCTTTCTTCTCATATACCTTCTAAGCTTTTCTTGGAGTTTATTCTTCAAATAACTCATTTTTCACTTGGATATAACAAATTAAAACGAATACTATTTCTTTGCTGATTTACCTGGTTTAATTTTAACGAATTCATCAAAGTATCTAATTCACTTTCCTTTATATGGTTCAGGTTTCTTCAAAGATCTGATTTTAGCAGTAACTTCACCAACCAATTCCTTACTAATACCTGAAATAATGATTACAGTATTTCATTTAGGATCTTGTTCAGTCTTCATTTCAATTCCTTCAGGAATTGGGAAATTAACTTTATGAGCATAACCTAATGAAAGAACAAGATTTTTACCTTGAACTTGTGCAGCATAACCTACTCAGATAATAAGTAATTTCTTTTCATATCAGTTAGTAACTCATTCAACCATATTAGCAACTAATGTTCTAACAAGTCCCCAAAGATTTTTATATTGATCATCAATGATAGAAAAAACTAATTCTGATTCATTCTTTTCAATCTTTACTCCATAAGGAAGATCAAGATGCAAAGAACCTTTAGCACCTTTTACATCTACAGTTTTTTCAGTCAAACTCACTTCTACTCCAGCAGGAATAACTAGTGGTTTCTTACCAATTTTTGACATTCTAGATAGCAACTTAAATTGTAAAGCAATATAACTTTGAACTAATAAATTTCAGCGATTAATTCTCCTCAAAGTTTTCTTTCCTTAGCAACATGAACAGGAAGTAAACCTTGATTAGTTGAAATAATTCCAAGTCATTTTCCTCAAGCAACAGCTTTTAAATCCTTGTAACCAACATACCATGGTCTTGAAGGCTTAGAAAAAAACTTAACTGAAGGAATATCATTAACAGGATCTACAACTTTCTTTAATTCAATAGAAATGAATTTTTTACCATCAATTTCTTTTACTTCGTATCCTTTAACAAAACCATATTCCTTTAAAAGATCAAGAACGTTAACCTTAAACTTAGAGAATACAACTCAATCTACAGTTGTTTTTCTAGCCATATATGCGTTCTTAATTCTAATCAACAAATCATGAACTGGTGCATTAACATAACTCATTTTATTGATACAATTCATAAAATAAAACAAACTCTTACCAACTTGCCTTCTTAAGACCCATAATAAGTCCTTCTCTAGCATATCTTCTAAGACAAACTCTACAAATTCAGAAATCTCTAATATATGCCTTAGATCTTCCACAGAGTCTGCATCTGTTATAATATTTAGTAGGTTGTTCTAGTTTTTCACCCTTAACAAACCTCTTATCAAACATTTTTCATTGTTTAGCTTTTAATGCTGTCCTTGCCATTGGTTCATAACAATAAAGATAAATACCATATTATTTGAAGATAAATCACATTTCTTGAAGAAGTGCTTGAGAACCTTCTGGAGTTCCTGCAGTACTTACAACAGTGATTTGAACACCCATAGGAATTGTTACATCATCAACTCCAAGTTCTGGGAAGATGTTATAATTTTGAAGACCAAAATTCAAATTTCCTTTTGGATCAAAATTTCTTTTTGAAATTCCACTAAAGTCTCTAACTCTAGGAAGAACTAACTTACAAAATCTATCTAAGAAATCATAAGCTCTTTCACCTCTTAAAGTAACTTTAAGCATTACAGGCATTCCTTCTCTAAGCTTAAAATTTGAAATAGCTTTCTTTGATCTTACAAGTACAGGTTTTTGTCCTGTAATAGCAATCAAATTCTTTTCAAACTCTTCAAAATCCTTATGACCTTTTCTAGTAACCAAAGAACCAATTCCCATAGCAACAATAACTTTATCTACTTTTGGTGCTTGATTAACATTTTTAAGGTTTAAGTGATCCTTAAGTTTTTCAAACAATTCAGACTTTTTCATACCTAAACAATCAAAAACATTTAAAACTAGTCAATAACTTTTCCTGTTCTCTTTGCTTTTCTTACTTTCTTACCATCCTTCTTAACTTCTACAGCAATTTTAGTAGGCTTTTTTTCATCAGCCAAGTAGTAAGCTACATTAGAAATATGTAGAGGCAAAGTCTTTTTAACAAATCCTTGTCATTTAACAGCTTTTTTAACAACATTTACATCCTTTACAGTTACCATATCACCATCAACTGATTCGATACTTGATACGCTTCACTTTAATTTACCAGCGATAACGATAACAGGATCACCTTTTCTCAATTTTTTCATCAGAACATGTCATTACATATAAAGACAAGCAGAGAAGATTATAATACTTCTTCAGCCATATTAGTAATTGGTCTATAGTTTTCTCTAAGTTCTCTAGCAACAGGACCAAAAACTCTTTTACCGATAGGATTCATATTTCCTTTAGCATCCTTTGTTAGAAGAACGATTGCATTATCAGCAAATCTAATATATGTACCATCAGGTCTTGCGATTTCTTTCTTTGTTCTTACAACAACAGCTTGACAAACTTGACCTTTCTTAACTGATGCTGTAGGAGCAGCTTCTTTAATAGCAACAACAACTCTATCACCAACTCTTGCTATTCTTCCAGAAGAACCTCTCAACACTCTGATAATTTTTGCTTTCTTAGCTTGTGTGTTATCAGCAACCACAACCAATGATTCTTGTTGCAACATTGTAAAATAACAAAACTAATTAAAACTAAATGATTTCAACAATATTCCATCTCTTAAGTCTAGAAATAGGCTTAATAGATCTAATCTTAACATTATCTCAAACTTTTGCTTTATTGTCAGCATTATGAGCATAATACTTCTTCCTAACTACAAATCTCTTTTTATAGATAGGGTGCATTTTTACAGACTTTACTAAAACAACACAAGTCTGATCCATCTTATCGCTAACAACTTCACCAACAAGCTCTTTAATGTTTTTTTCACCGATAATTGTCATTATGCATTCACTTTAGAGTGTAAAACAGTATTGATCCTAGCAATTTTTACTCTAAGATCTCCTATCTTGTGAGTTTCTTTAAGAGCTCTAACACTATTCTTCATTCTAAGCTCAAAAAGTTCCTTCTTAGCTTCTTTTCTCATAGCTACTAACTCCTTTACGTTTTTGTCAGCTAGCTCTTTCATAAACAAACCAGTACCTTTCATTAGAACAACATTTTAGAGGTATAAAACAAACTATTTAATTTCTCCTTTAGCAACAAATCTTGCTTTTATAGGCAACTTCTTAGCTGCACTAACGATAACTTCTTCAGCAAGTTCTCTAGATAGTCAAGAGATCTCAAACAAGATCTTACCTTTTCTAACTGGAGCTGCATAAATATCTACATCTCACTTTCCAGAACCCATTGGCATTTCGAGTCCTTTCTTAGTAATAGGAGTATCAGGAAACACTCTCATCCAAAGTTGACCAACCTTTCTTGTATGTCTAACAATAACCTTTCTGGCAGCTTCAAGTTGCTTATTAGTAACATATCAACTTGTAGTAGCTTTTAATCAATATTCTCAGAAAGAAATTGTAGATCCTCTATAACTCTTTCATTTAAGAGAAGGAACGATCTGTTTCCTATGTTTCCATTTCTTTGGAGTTAACAACATGATAATAACAACTGATAATTAAAAATGAAATCTTGGCAATATACTAATCAATACTCAAAGTTTTCTTAGCTCTTTTCTTTTGAGAAGGAATTACACCTTTTTCAATCCAAACTTTGATTCCAAGCACACCATATTTAGTCATAGCTTGTAAATAATGATAATCAATATCAGATCTGAAAGTCTGTAGAGACACTCTTCAGTCGATAAATTTCTCACTTCTAGCTATATCAGCACCACCAAGTCTTCCACCAATTTGAATTTTAATTCCGTGAGCTCATTTTTCCATAACTTTAGCAAGAACATTCTTAACTACTTTTCTGTATGGCATTCTGTTCTCTAATTGAGAAGCAATATATTCAGCCATAATCTTAGCAGAAAGTTCAGGAACTCTCACTTCTTTAATAGTTACCTTAAATGGTTTTCCAAACTTCTTTGTGAGATCTTCTTCAAGTTGCTTAACTTTTTCTCAGTTCTTTCACATAAGAACACCAACTTTAGAAGCGAAGATAATAATTTCACCTTCTTTAAGAGTTTTTCTAATAACTATTTTAGCAACACCAGATCTAGCTAATTTCTTTTCCAAAAAATCTCTAATCTTAATATCTTCTACGAAAAAGCTAGCTCCTTGGCTTCTAGTTTTTGCAAACCATTCAGCTGGTCGAGACTTCATAATTCAAACTCTCATTCCAATAGGATTTACCTTTTGTCACATACTCACAAACTACTTAGTATTTAAAACAACTTTAACATAAGCTCTATATTTTTCATAATGACTAATCCTAGATCTTGAAACAAATCTAACTCTCTTAATCTTAGGACCTCTTCCAACTTCGATTCTCTCAATATAAAGATCATCTAGTGAAAGTTTATTATTATTTACTGCATTAGCAGCAGCAGATTTAATAAGCTTATGAAGAGTTCTAGCTCCCTTCTTTGGCATAAATTCAAGCATATCAAGTGCTTCTGTCACTTTCTTTCCTCTTACCAAATCAGCGATAAGATTAAGTTTTGTATCTGAAAGAAGTGCATATTTTAATGTTGCAGTAACCTGATTACTCATAACAATACTATTACACAATTAAAGTAAATAATTTTCAAGAAGAACTAGAAAGGATGACCTCTAAATGTTCTTGTTGGAACAAATTCTCCCAATCTATGTCCTAACATATCTTCAGTAATGTAAACACTAACAAATTGTTTTCCATTATGTACAGCGAAAGTATATCCAATCATTTCTGGGACAATATGACATGCTCTATCCCAAACCTTGATTACTTTCTTATCTCAGGTCTCATTCATTTTTAAAACCTTATTCATTAATTTCTCATTAACATAGAAACCTTTTTTAAGAGATCTAGCCATTTAACAGTTAATATCTATATAAAAGTGAATTCTTATTACTTTCTCTTTGAAACAATAAATTTATCTGACCATTTCTTTCCTTTTCTTGTCTTCATTCCAGCAGAAACAAGTTTTCCACTAAATGATTTAGGACCTCTTTTAGAACCGATAGGAGAGTGAGCTTCTCATCATCCTAATGGATGGTCTACTGGATTCATATTCTTTCAAAGAACTCTAGGCTTTCTACCTAACCATCTTTGTCTTCCTGCTTTACCAATAACAACGTTTTTATGATCAGCATTAGACAATTCTCCGATAGTTGCCCAACAATTCTCATTGAATCTTCTTAATTCACCTGAAGGCATTTTAACAAATACTGCCTTTAATGCTTCATCTCTACCTGCAATAGTAGCAATAGAACCAGCAGATTTAATTAACTTACCTTCTGAGAATGGTGTAACCTCAAGATTAAAGATATTCATACCTTCAGGAATATCCTTAAGTTGTTTTCTGTTACCTGGAGCAATTTCACCTTTTGAACCATTCATTACAACTTGACCCTTTTTAGCTCCTTTCCATGCTAGAACATATCTTTTTTCACCATCAGCAAAGTTTAACAATGCGATTCTAGCAGTTCTATATGGATCATATTCAACAGAAGCAACCTTAGCAGGAATATCTATTTTATCATATCCTTTAAAATCTATAATTCTATATAGTCTTTTATGACCACCAGCCATGAACCTTGAAGTAATTCTACCTTGATTATTTCTTCAACCAGTTCTTCCAATAGTCTTAGTTAATGATTTTTCAGGTCTCTTACTAGTAAGCTCTGAAAAGTCATATCCAATCATAAACCTCCTTGAAGGGGTATAAGGTTTATATTTTTTTACAGCCATTTGAACTAAACATTACAATACTAAAGAAAACATACTACACAGCTAATTCAATCTTTTCCTTCTCTCAAAGAGTAACAATCGCTTTTTTGAAAGCTCTTTTTACTAACTTTCTTCTTTCTCTTCATTTAAATGCAGCATTTACGATATTTATCTTAATAGGAGTAACCTTATAAAGATAACGAATAGCAGCATCTACATCATTTTTATTAGCATCACTATGTACCTTAAAGACATATTTATTAGATGTTTCCATCGCTTTATAAGTCTTTTCAGTCAAAACAGGAGCTAAGATAACTTCGTAAGGACTAAACTTTTTAAGTGCTTTTGTAGCAACATTCTTTCTTGCCCTTCTCTGTAATTTCTCTTTAAATGTCATACTGTCCTAAACAAAAACATAAATAATATACTAATTTTGATTTACAAATTCTAAAGCTGGCTTTAAGAAGACTACAGCATCAGCATTCATAAGATCACGAGGATTTAAGTAATCTACCAATAGATATTTTAAACCTTCAATATTTCTAAATGATTTTACTATTCATTCTTCTTTCTTATCTAGAACAAGAAGTACTTTCTTTTCATTCTTTCACATCTTTGAAAGCAAAGCAATTGCATCCTTTGTACTAGGTTTCATAGTATCAACATCTAATCCACAAACAATACCATCCTTAACTTTCATAGTTATAAGACCATTAAGAGCAACTTTTCTAGCTTTTTTAGTCATAGCTTTTTCATAAACTCTCTCTGATGTAGGACCAAATGCTACTCAACCATGTCTTCTAATTGGAGAATTTCTATCACCAACTCTAGCATTACCTGTACCCTTTTGCTTATATAACTTTCTTCCAGATCCTGATACCTCACCTCTAGTTTTTGTAGAAGCAATAGCATTACGTTCATTTGCTTCTTGAAGAAGAAGATATTCATGAATCAAAGAAGTATTTATTTTTTCATCTGAGAAGACTTCAGGATTTAATTCAAACTTTGAAGTTACCTTTCATGTCTTATCATATACATCAACAGCATATACCATCTCTTATCAATAAAGGTCATAAAAATTATTCAGCAAAAAACTTTAATTTTCCATTTCTAGCACCAGGTAAAGAACCCTTTACTATTAAGAAATTTTCACCATCTTTATCTAATTTAGATACAAGAGGAATCTTTTTAATAGTAACTTGTTCTAATCCCATATGTCCAGCATGAGGATGTCCTTTCATTGTTCTTCTAGGTTTTCTATTACCTTTAGAACCACCACTTCTTGTAAACTTATGACCGTGAGTAGCTCAACCTCATTTTACATGACATCTCTTAACCATACCTTGATATCATTTACCTTTAGTTGTTCAAACAACTGTTACAGAAGACACTCCATCAAATAGAGCAGCATCTAAGATATCTCAAGCTTGATGAGCAGACATAAAAGCATCATCTACTGGGAATTCAGTCATTAATGAATAGTCAACCTTTTGTCCTTTTTCCTTTTTCAAATCTTTCTTTTCTACACCAATAACAGCTGAAACATATCCATCTTTTTCTACTGTTTTATATCTAATAATTTCTTGAGGTAGCACTTTCACAAGAGTAACAGCAACAAATTTATCATCAATCCACATTTTTGTCATATCTTGTTTTGCTACAACAATTCCTCATTTACTAGCCATTATCACAATTCTGATCAATTAAAAACAAAGTACAAATTACCAATTACGAATAAGTTAACACCCACAATTCGTAATTCGTATTTTATAATTCTCCAAGCCTAAAAAACTTTAACATCTACAAGAACTCCTACAGGAATAGCAAGATTTTGTAAATATTCCATAGTTTTAGAACCAGTTTCTACAACATCAACTACTCTTGTGTAAGAAATTCTTTCGAATTGTTCTCTAGATTTCTTATACTTGAAGTTTGATCTCAACACTGTATAAACTTTTCTTTTCTTTGGCAAAGGGATTGGACCTTTTATTTCAGCACCAGATTTAACCAACAAACCTACAACCTTAGAAACAGAAGCTTCCAACATTCTTACATCATAACTCTTTAATTTTATTCTCAACTTTGGAGTCTGATCTTTTTTTACAGCTGACATATATCCTTTGATAGCAAAAATAAATATAAGAAAACAGACCTCAGAATAACCAATTCACCTTTTCCAAGGCCTGCTTTTCTATGTTTAATTATTCGATTACTTTTGTAACAACTCCAGCACCAACAGTTCTACCTCATTCTCTAATAGCGAATCTCAAACCTTCTTCCATAGCAACTGGATAGATTAATTCAACAATAATCTTAGCATTGTCACCAGGCATAATCATTTCAACTCCTGGAGCTAATTCAATATTTCCTGTAACATCAGTAGTTCTCAAGAAGAATTGAGGTCTATAACCACTCATGAATGGAGTATGTCTTCCTCCTTCTTCCTTTTTAAGTACATATACTTCAGCTTCGAACTTTTTAAATGTCTTAACTGTTCCAGGAACACAAAGTACTTGTCCTCTTTCAATAGAATCTTTATCAACACCTCTAAGAAGAAGTCCAACGTTCATTCCAGATTCAGCTTCTGGGAATTGTTTATGGAACATTTCAATACCAGTAACAACAGTCTTCAAAGGATCAGATCCTAAACCAAGAAGTTCAAGTTCATCATTCATTTTAACAATACCTCTTTCAATTCTACCTGTAGCAACAGTACCTCTACCTTTAATAGAGAATACATCTTCAACTGGCATCAAGAAAGGTTTTGCGTTATCTCTTTCTGGAAGAGGAATATAATTATCCAATGCGTCGAACAAATCCCAAATAGGTTTTGCACAAGCTTCATCAGTTGGATTTTCAACAGCCTTTAGAGCAGATCCTCTAATGATTGGACAATCTCTATCATATCCTTCTTTTCAAAGAAGATCTCTAATTTCTTCTTCAACTAAGTCGATCATTTCAGGATCATCAACCATATCACACTTGTTTAAGAAAACAAGAATCTTTGGTACATTTACTTGTCTTGCAAGAAGAACATGTTCTCTAGTTTGAGGCATAGGTCCATCTGTAGCAGCAACAAGAAGAATAGCACCATCCATTTGAGCAGCTCAAACGATCATGTTCTTTACATAATCAGCATGCCCTGGACAATCGATATGTGCATAGTGTCTGTTTTCTGTTTCATATTCTACGTGTCTTGTAGCAATAGTAATACCTCTTGCTTTTTCTTCTGGAGCGTTATCGATTTGATCGTACGCTGTGAATTCTGCAAACCCTTTAGTAGCTGCAACAGCTGTAAGAGCAGCAGTCAATGTTGTCTTACCGTGATCAACGTGACCAATAGTTCCAACATTTACGTGTGGTTTAGTAGCCATAGTAATTGTGTTTTAATAAACTAAAAGTTAAACATAGCTAATGTATATAAGAATTTGCTATTCAATTTCAAGCGGATTCTCAAAAAAAAAGTTGATTTTGATCATTTGGCAGATCTCATCAAGGCGATAAGCCACCAACTTTCTTTCAAAACCCTTTCTCCAGATATTAACCAAGTCAAAGCAAGGCAATATATCCAAAGATTTTTATTTCAGCATTTTTCTTATTCTAATATCGGGAACGCGGGACTCGAACTCGCGACCTCTTGGTCCCAAACCAAGCGCTCTAGCCATCTGAGCTAGTTCCCGTAAGAATGGTGGGCGTGGGTGGACTCGAACCACCGACCTCACCCTTATCAGAGGTGCGCTCTAACCGCCTGAGCTACACGCCCATCCTTACAAGTGGTGCCAAGAGGCAGAATCGAACTGCCGACACAAGGCTTTTCAGGCCTCTGCTCTACCACTGAGCTACCTTGGCATCAAAAGATAGCAAGAGCCTTTATATAAAAATGGAATCTAATTGCAAGTGTTTTTATTAGAAATTATATAACATACAAAAACAAATCCACAAAAACAATAAATAAGGATTAATAAAAAAATCAAAAAGTACACCCCTATTTATCAAGAACCAAAAATCTAAAATCCATCAAATCTTGAATTATTCATATTAGAATATGATGATGACATATCACCAAGATAATTAAAATTAATAAGATCGTACCGATTAATACTTCAAGAATACAATCAATAACAAAGATATATTAATGCAAGAATAAGCACCCATTTAAAAAAAGTCTTCATTTTCATAATGAATGATAAAAGCAAAAAAAATATACAAATCTGTTTTAAAAAATCAAAAACAAAAAATAAAAAAAGAGACCCATAGGTCTCTTTCTTGTATTAAAGATAATTAATTACTTTCTTTAATAGCAGCTTGAGCAGCAGCCAATCTAGCAACTGGAACTCTATAAGGAGAACAAGATACGTAATCTAATCCAACCTTATGACAGAATTCAATAGTTGTAGGATCTCCTCCATGTTCTCCACAGATTCCTAAGTGGATATCAGGACGAGTTGCTCTTCACATTTCAGCAGCCATCTTAACTAATTTTCCAACTCCAACTTGATCAAGTTTTTGGAATGGATCATTCTCATAGATTTTCTTATCATAGTAAGCTCATAAGAATTTACCAGCATCATCTCTTGAGAATCCAAATGTCATTTGAGTCAAGTCATTAGTACCAAATGAGAAGAATTCAGCCTCTTTAGCAATTTCATCAGCAGTTAATGCAGCTCTAGGGATTTCAATCATAGTACCAACATGGTATTTCATTTGAACACCAGCAGCAGCAATAACTTCATCAGCTGTAGCACAAACTACATCTTTAACATATTTTAATTCCTTAACTTCACCTACCAATGGAATCATAATTTCAGGTTCAATAGCTTTACCAATTCTCTTAGATACAGCAATAGCAGCTTTAATAACAGCTCTTGTTTGCATCTTAGCAATTTCAGGATAAGTTACAGCCAAACGACATCCTCTGTGACCCATCATTGGGTTAAATTCATGAAGAGAAGATATAATAGCTTTAATTTGATCTACAGACTTTCCTTTAGTCTTAGCTAATTCTTCAATATCCCTTTCTTCTGTAGGAACAAATTCATGCAAAGGAGGATCTAAGAAACGGATAGTAACATTGTATCCATCCATAGCTTCGTATAATTTTTCGAAGTCACCTTGTTGCATTGGTTCAAGTTTATTAAGAGCAGATTCTCTTTCTTCAACCGTATCAGAACAAATCATTTCTCTGATAGCTCCAATTCTATCTGGTTCGAAGAACATATGCTCTGTTCTACAAAGACCAATACCTTCAGCTCCTAATTCTTTAGCTTTAGCAGCATCTGTAGGAGTATCAGCATTAGTTCTAACCTTTAATCTTCTATATTTATCAGCCCAAGCCATGATTCTACCAAAATCTCATGATACAGTAGCTTCAACAGTTGGAATAGCTCCATCATAGATGTTTCCAGTAGTACCATCAATAGAGATTACATCTCCTTCATGATATTCTTTACCACCTAATTTGAATACTTTATTTTCTTCATCCATTACCATTTCTGTACATCCAGAAACACAACATTTACCCATACCACGAGCAACTACAGCAGCGTGAGATGTTCTACCTCCACGTCCTGTTAAGATACCTTGAGATGCTTTCATTCCAACGATATCTTCTGGAGAAGTTTCAAGTCTTACAAGAATAACTTTTTCTTTCCTTGAAGCCCATTCTTCAGCATCCTCAGCTGAGAATACAACTTTACCACAAGCAGCTCCTGGAGAAGCACCTAATGCTTTACCTATAGGTTGAGCATCTTTTAATGCTTGAGGATCAAATGTTGGGTGAAGTAATGTATCTAAGTTACGAGGATCAATCATAGCAACAGCTTCTTTTTCAGATCTCATACCTTCATCAACTAAATCACAAGCAATCTTAATTGAAGCTTGTGCAGTTCTTTTACCATTACGAGTTTGAAGCATATATAGTTTACCATGTTCAACAGTAAATTCCATATCTTGCATATCTCTATAATGTTTTTCAAGTGTAGCACATACATCTACAAATTGTTTGAATGCTTCAGGGAATTTTTGTTCCATTTCTGTAATATGCATAGGAGTTCTAACTCATGCTACTACATCTTCTCATTGAGCGTTAGTCAAGAATTCTCCAAAAAGACCTTTAGCACCTGTAGCTGGATCTCTTGTGAAAGCAACTCCAGTACCACAATCATCTCACATATTACCAAATGCCATAGATTGTACATTTACAGCAGTTCCCCATGAATAAGGAATATCATTATCTCTTCTATAAACATTAGCTCTTGGATTATCCCATGATCTGAATACAGCCTTAATAGCTCCCCAAAGTTGTTCAATAGGATCAGAAGGGAAATCATTACCAATCTTGTCCTTATATTCAGCCTTGAATTGTCTAGCTAATTCTTTCAAATCATCAGCAGTAAGCTCAACATCAAGTTTTACTCACTTTTCTTCCTTCATTTTGTCGATAAGTAATTCGAAGTATTTTTTACCAACTTCCATTACTACATCAGAATACATTTGGATAAATCTTCTATAGCAATCCCAAGCCCATCTAGGGTTTCAAGATTTAGTAGCTAATACTTCAACTACGTCTTCATTTAATCATAGGTTCAAAATTGTATCCATCATACCTGGCATAGAAGCTCTAGCACCAGAACGAACAGAAACTAAAAGAGGATTTTCTTTGTCTCCGAATTTTTTACCAGTGATTTGTTCTAGCTTTGCGATGTACTCAGTTACTTCAGCTTTAATGTCGTTATTAATTTCTCTACCATCTTCATAGTATTGAGTACAAGCTTCTGTAGTAATAGTGAATCCTTGAGGAACTGGCAAACCGATATTTGTCATCTCTGCTAGATTAGCACCTTTACCACCAAGAAGTTCTCTCATGTTTGCGTTACCCTCACTAAAAAGGTATACGTACTTTTTTGTTCCTGGCATATCTTTTTGTCTAATTAAAATAAAACAAATCTATATTAGGATTCTAGTCACACTTTTCAAGTTATTTTCAAAGAATATCGACAAACTTGCCAAATATTAAGGAGAACAGTGGTTTTCCGATTCAATATATGTCAAAAAAATATTAAAAAATAGACACAGATAATGACATAGAGCATGACAAATTTATAGACACATATATATTATTATCTTCGACACAAGAAACAGACAACAAAAAATTATTGATTTCACAAAGAAGCTCTATATTATATGTTGTAATTTAGACAATAGATGACCCATGAATAAAAAACAAATAAAAGAATTACAAAATACTATACTTTCACGATATTACAAAGAATGAAGAAAATTGCCACGAAGATTGACTCAAGACCCATACGCTATCCATATTTCTGAAGTAATGTCACAACAAACTCAAGTTGATCGCGTCATACCATATCGAAATAAACGGATAAAAGATATACCTAATTATAATACATTAGCAAATTTACCAAAAATAGAACTATTATCATATTGGTCATGATTATGATTCAACTCTAGAGCAATAAGACTACAAGAATGCGCAAAAAAAATCATAGAAGAATATAGTTGAACGTTACCAGAAAACAAAGAAGAACTTTTGAGATTACCATGAATATGACCATATACGGCAAGTGCTATATGTGCATTTTCTCGAAACTTACCAGAACCAGTTATTGATACCAATATAAGAAGAGTGCTGATATTTTTACTAAAATTGCCAGAAGATATATCATATAATGAACTAGAAAGAATAGCAAAAGAATTAATACCAGAATGAAAAAGTAGAGACCGAAATAACGCATTAATGGATTACTGAGCAGTTCACCTCACTGCAAGAAAAACAAAAATCAAATCATTAGGAAAGCAAAGCAAATTTGAATGATCAGATAGAGAAGTAAGAGGATGGATTTTAAAACAAATCACAAAAAATAAAAAGCCCCTAAGCATCAAAAAAATCGAAGAAGAATTTCCACACAAGAATATTTCAAAAATTCTTAATGAAATGAAAAAAGAAAATCTTATAATAGAGTCTAATAAATACGTAAATATTTAAGAGGAATTCTTAAAAAAACCAAAAATAATAAATCATATTAAAAAGCTTATAAAAAAGGATTTCTCGATTTAAAATTTCAAAAAATCAGGCTTTATTTTGTTTTACTCACCCAAAAATCGAGTAATAACACTAGACACGAACAAACAAAAAAACAATTTTTACATTTTCTCTTGAAATTGTATAGGAATTTCATATATATCTATTCACTGTGTTTTTATTATTTAGTTTTCTTGGAAAATAATGCCAACGATTAATCAACTTATTAAAAAGTGAAGGACAAAGAAAACTTTTAAGTCAAAGGCTCCTGTATTACAATTTGGAGTAAACAAACTTAAAGGAAATAAAAAGGTAGCTCAACCTGCTCCATTTAAGAGAGGTGTTTGCCTTAAAGTATCAGTTATGGGTCCTAAAAAACCTAATTCAGCTCAGAGAAAATTTGCTAAAGTAAGACTTTCAAATGGTGCGGAAGTTTTGGCATATATTCCTGGAGAAGCTCATTCTTTACAAGAGCACAGCGTTGTACTTGTTAGAGGATGAAGAGTAAAGGATTTACCATGAGTAAGATACCATATCGTAAGAGGAAAATACGATGCTAATGCTGTTGCTAACAGAAAGCAAAGTAGATCATTATATGGTGCTAAAAGACCTAAAGATGCTAAATAGTATTTTTTAATTTTGTATTTTGTTATTCCCTATGGCAGTAATTAAAAATAAAGCTTTGGATACATTTGATTATGAAGAAAAGCTTATTAACTTCATCATGAAACATGGTAAAAAAAGTGTTGCAAAAAAGATTTACGCTGACACATTAAAAGATATTAAAGCAAGTTGACATATGAATCCATCTGTTGTTGTAAGAACTGCAATTGAAAATGCTTCTCCAACAATAATGATTAAGTCAAAAAGAATTTGAGGAGCTGTATATCAAGTTCCAGTAGAAGTAAAAGCTGATAAAAGATTCTTTTTTGCTACAAAATGGATTCTTGATGCTGCAAGATCTAAGAGCGGAAAACCTATGTATAAGAGATTATCTGAAGAACTTTTAGCTGCATACTCTAATCAAGGAGCTGCTGTTAAAAAGAAGGAAGAAGCTCATAGAATGGCTGAAGCCAACAAAGCATTTGCTTATATGGCAAAATATATTAACTAATTTGTTTGAAACTTTATTTTTGTTCCCTTAATTAAAAATGTGAGATACTAACGGAAGAAAAATTAAGCACTTTCTTAAAGCATTAAATATGCATAGAAAGAAGACTGGGCTTAAAAACGAAAAGGCAGTTGATAGCTATATCGATGTTCTTAAAAAAGAAGAAAAACAAGGACAAACTGCTTGGGTAAAAAATGCTAAAATGAAAGCTGCTGCCAAACTAAAGAAATACGGTATCTGACAGCATCAAATTCAAGAAGTTCTTGATAGAAGAGGACTTTCTCATTTATCATCTAAAATATCATAATTCCATGGCAAGACTTAGGACTAATGCAAAGAGAAAGCTCAATAAAGCACTTACTAGAGTTGAAAAGGTAGTAGTTATGGATGTAAGAAAAATGCTTGAGCAACAAAGAAAATGGAAAGCTAAAGTGATGAATAGCAAAGGAACCAAATAATTTTATTCTTGATAGATAGTACACAATGAATCATGAAAGATTGAAGTATCTCTCTGATACCAATGGATATAAAATTTTGCCTGTAAAAACAGGAATGCAGATTGAACTTCACGAAAAAGTTGGAGAAGGATCTACAGAAAGAATTTGGAAGTTTAAAGGACTTGTAATTAAGGTTAAGAAACCTGGATGTGCAGATGGAACTTTCACTATTAGAGGTCTAGCTGCTGGTCAAACTATTGAAAAGGTATATCCTCTTTCTTTCCCTAAATTTGAAAAAGTTCTTCTTCTTGATGAATATAAAACTAGAAGATCTAAACTCTACTACATTAGAGAAAAAATTGGAAAGGCTGCTAGAATGAAGAGTCAAATTGCAGCTGATAAAAGAGATACTGATTTGTTGAAATAATTTTTTAAATTTTGTCGTATGTCGTTATGAAACTTACTGTTCAGGCTCGTACTGCAACTGGAAAAGCAGTTAAGGGGTTAAGAAAGGAATGACAACTTCCTGGAATCGTATATGGAAAATCATTAGAAACTCCTGTGCTTCTTAGTTGTTTAAAGAACGATTTCATTAAAGTATATAGAGAAGCATGATATTCAACTCCTTTCGAATTAACTGGAGCTGTTAAACACTTAGTATTGTTACAAGATATGCAATTAGATCCTGTAACAGACGAAGTACTTTCTGTTGATTTCTTAGCTGTAAATCAAAACGAGAAAGTTAAAACAATCGTTCCTGTTGTTCTTATTGGAGAATCTAAGATTGAGAAATTAAATGAAGGAAAAATTCAACTTGTTAAAGATGAAATTGAAGTTGAAGCATTCCCTCAAGATCTTCCTCATAATATTGAAATTGATATTTCTAAGATTGAATCTATTAATGATGTAATCTTCGTTAAGGATCTTGAAGTATCAAGTAAAGTTAGAATTGTTGATGATGCAGAACAACCAATCGTTACTGTTGTTGAATTATCAGATGAAGAAGAAACTACTGCATCAGAAGAAGCAGCAGAATGAGCAACAACTGAAGCTCCTGCAGCTGAATAGTAAACTACTTTTATCTTTATTGTGTTATTAATAATCATGGCTAGAATATGTTATTTTACAGGTAGAAAGTCTAGATCTGGACAAACAAGATCTCACTCTATGAGAGCTTGAAAAAGACAATTTAAAGTAAATTTGATCGATAAATGGGTTAGACTTGAAGACTGAAGCAAGATTAAAGTAAAAATCAATTCAAGACTTTACAAAAAGTTTAAGGGATTTATGTAATTTTAAGGTAAAATATCTTGAAAATACATAGTAAAAAGATATATTTCATTCATTGAAAAGAATCACAAAAAACATCTTTTTGTGGGGTAGTAGCTCAGTCGGTAGAGCAACAGCCTTTTAAGCTGGTGGTCCTGGGTTCGATCCCCAGCTACCCCAAAGGTGTCAATTGTGATTTTTTTTATAGCTCCAAATTACGATATGAAAACAATTAATGAAAATTTCATATGTATCGAATGTTGAAAAGAAATAAAAAAAGCAGAAAAAACATGTAGAAACCACTGCCCTTTTTGTTTTACATCGCTTCATGTTGACTGAGAGATCCCATGAGACAGATCAACAGAATGCCACTGAAAAATGTATCCAACATCCTATGAAATGAAAAATTGAGATTACAGAATATTATTTACTTGTACAAAATGCTGAAAAAATCATTGGAATAAAAGAGCTACAGATGATGAAATAATTAATCTACCAGCATTAATTGAGAAATATCGTGAGAAATTCAACTAGAAAAATCTTATTATTTCACTTGATACTTATTAGCAAATAGCTATACTCTGACTATTCGGAAAAGATTTATATTTTCTAATGTGTGGATTATGAAAAAAGGAATTCATGCTCAGTACTATAAAGATGTAGAAGTTAACTGCATTTGCGGAGCTAACTTCAAAATCAACACTACTGTTCCAGGTCCAATTAAAGTGGAAACTTGTTATCAATGTCATCCTGTTTTCAACAAGGATAGAGTTGTTAAAAAGCCTATTAAAGGTATGATGGAAAAATACTTAGAAAAACAAAAGAGAATTGAGGCTGCTCAACAAAAGAAATAAGATTACCAATAATTATTCTTGGATTTTATCGTATAGGACATTTTATACATGCTTAGAAATGTGCTTATTAAAAAATATGTAGATACCAAGGATACACAACGAATAATCGGACACAGTTCTGTGGTTTACATAAAGAAGGCAATTATAACAATTGTTCTTCTTTTTCTTCTTTATGTAATTTTTGCTGTACTTAACCAAAGTTCCCCTGCCGAATACTGGAAATGGATTTTCTGATGTGCAGGACTAGCACTTTTCATCAAATGGGTTATTGATTTTCTTAATCTTTATCTTGATTGTTTAATCCTTTCTAAAGATAATATAACATTTTTTCTATGGGAATGACTCTTAGAATACAAAACAGAAATATTTTCTTGGAATAAAATAAATACTATTTCTTGGAACCAAATCTGATTCCGAGACAAATTGTTTTGAAAATGAGATATTCTTATTAAACTAGAATTTGATACAGAATTTCCTTTCAATGATGTAGCACATCCTAAAAAACAAGTAAGGAAACTTATGATGTTAAAAGAAGAATTCCTTTCAAGACAAAAACAACAAGTTGAAAAAGATCTTTCCGAAGATAATGATAGATTTAATGTCCTTGTCGAAGCAATGAGTGAGGTTGTAAAAGAATATCTTGACCAAAAAACATATCCTCACTAATATTTTCAACACACGTTGAAAAGTACCTCAAAAATTTTATAATAACAGAGATAAATAGACAAGGTATAATTTATTTCTTATCTGTTCAATGTTTCATCTTCGTCTTATCAGACCACTTTTTCATTTTCTTATCATAAACGGACTCTTTTTCTTAACGTATAAAATCAGAATGCGAACTGATCTTATACCATGAGTCCAACTTCCAATACCTTTAATTAACGCACAAGAACTTGCTATTTTTTCTTTAATATCAAGCATTTGATTTATTATAATCTGAATAATAAAAGATTTTTATTGTTTGAATAAAAGAGTTGTTAATCACTTTCAAACACTCTCAAAAACATGGATATACTGGTTTATTAGTATTTCATTCTTATCTTATTTCTGACAAGGATTTATCTTCTTCTTTTGAATCTCAAGATTTATCATAATCTTTACATGAATTCTCAGTTACATTGTTATCTTCTTCTTTGATCAAGCACGAAGAGCTTTGGAATACAAACTACAAAAAAAATCTTGAAGAAAGATTCTTATTATATCAGACGAAACCATGGATTCTTATGATATACTAAGGACTATTAAAGATAATTTCTCACTTCCTACAGAATTCATTACTCCAAAAGATGTCGATGATACTGATTTTTGAAATTATGAAATGTGTGTTGTCGTATGAAACTTCAAAAAAGAAAAACTTCAAGATATTTTTGAAAAAACAAGATTCCATGATACAAGATTTTTCCACATCAGTGAAGGTTTCTTCCTAGAAGACGTCGTTTATAAACCAGAGATTATACAAAATATTATTGCTTTAGAATATAAACATTCAAAATTAGACTGATGGTCAATTATTGTTAAGAGAATATTTGATTTATTGGGATCTATTTCCTGAATAATAATTCTGTCTCCTCTATTACTCATCATTGCCATAGCAATAAAAATAGACTCAAGATGACCTGTTATTTACAAATCAAAAAGAGTCTGAACTTGATGAAAATTATTCACGTTCTTAAAATTCCGTACCATGTATACACATCTTAGTGTAGGTTATGGTGGAAAAGAAGCAGAAGAACTATATAAAAAGCTTATAAATTCAGATGCAAATACAAGAGAATGAGTTCTTCCTAAGATAGAAAACGATCCTAGAGTTACAAAAGTATGAAGATTCTTACGTAAAACTTCTCTTGATGAATTACCTCAACTCTTCTCTGTTCTAATAGGGACGATGTCTCTTGTATGACCAAGACCTCATCTAGAAAATGAAGTAGAAAAATATCAGCCATGGCAAAAAAGGTTATTAAGCATAAAACCATGAATAACATGATATGCGCAAGTGTTCTGAAGAGATTCCTTAAGCTTTGATCAAGAAGCTAAACTAGATCTCTATTACATACAAAATCGATCCCTTCGGTTAGATATCTATGTGATAGTATGAACATTTGGAGTAATCTTTAAAGGTCGTTAATCTTTAATTAAAAATATATAAAATGAAAAAAACAGTATTTAGTTTGGTTGCAATCCTAAGTTTAGTATGAATCTGTTTTGCATACACACCAGACACAGAAACAAAAGAAGAAATCTCTAACTTAAAAGTACAAGTTACTGCACTAAGTGAAGACGATAACAGAACTCTTTTTAATTTATATGAACAAGCAAGAGATATTCTTCAATACATTAAAGAAGAAAAAACCTCATACATTGTAACCCAAGTGAGAGACTACGCTCTTTCTAAATTTACAACAAGAAAAGATGCAGCAAAAGCTGAAGCTCTTCAACTAAAACAAGAATTATTAGATGCTTATCAAAATTCTTGATTACAATTGGCTGAAGAATTATCTGAAAACTGTTATTGACGATATAATACACTCGATAATTTAAGCTATGCATATGATTTTCCTACAGCCCTAACTATTGCAGTTTGGTATAGAGAAACAAGTTGTGGATATTATCTTCCTAAAAATGGTGATGGGCCATTCCAAATTGTTAGCAAAGATTATGGAAACTGAGAGATAACAAAAGAAATCTTTGAACAAGCAATAAAAGATTTCTTAGAATTCTCTTGGAATAAAATCAACCGATACAATGGAAAGAATCCTGATACTCCTATCGTTTTATGATACAAATCATTTTCTTATAAAGATCTCTACAAATTTGCATGATTATATAACGGATTGAGTTGATCAACTGTTTACTGAGATATTGGACCAGCTAATCCAAAATACTTCCTTGAAAAAATGCCAGGGGAATATGAAAATTGAAAAAAGAACGGTTTATTCCTACAGTTCTTAAAAGTCATTGAACGAGAAATAAAACAATAACTTGAAGTCTAAAATAAATTCCCTATACAAGAAACGAAACGTAGTTTTACTATAAATGAAAAAATGCCTAAAAATCTTGTTATCGTAGAGTCTCCAGCAAAATCACAGACAATAAAGAAGTTTTTGGGACCTGATTATGAAGTAAAAGCCTCATTCTGACATACTGTAGACCTTCCAGTTAAAGAATTATGAATTGATGTAGAACATAATTTCGAACCTAAATATGTTGTTTCTCCAGATAAAAGAAGAGTACTTTCAGAATTAAAAAGACTTTCAGAATCAGCTGAAAAAACATGGATCGCAACCGATGAGGACCGCGAAGGAGAAGCTATTTGACGACATTTAGCAAACCAATTAAAATTAGATATCAAAACAACACCTAGAATCGTATTCCATGAGATAACAAAAACAGCAATTGATAATGCCATAAAAAATCCAAGAACTATAGATATGTGTTTAGTTAATGCACAACAAGCTAGAAGGGTTCTTGATAGATTAGTATGATTTGAACTTTCACCAGTTCTATGGAAAAAAATAAAAACAGGACTTTCTGCTTGAAGAGTTCAATCTGTTGCTGTAAAACTAATTGTTGAAAGAGAAAGAGAAATACAAGCATTTGAATCTGCTTCATTTTTCAAAGTTTCTGGAGAATTCTTAAACAATGAAAAGAAGAGTTTTTCTGCAGAGTTAAATAAACAATTAAAATCAGAAAATGAAACACTCAAATTCTTTGAATTATTAAAATGAGCTGAATATAAAATAGAAGATGTTGAAGTTAAACCAGGTAAAAAGGCTCCATCTGCACCATTTACAACATCAACACTTCAACAAGAAGCTAGTAGAAAATTATGATTCTCTGTTTCTAGAACAATGCAAGTTGCACAAAAACTTTATGAAGCAGGACATATTACTTACATGAGAACTGATGCAGTTAACCTTTCAGATTTTGCCATTAATGCTGCAAAAGCCGAAATATGCAGTGAATATTGAGAAAAATACTCTAAACCAACAAGATATACAACAAAATCTAAAGGAGCACAAGAAGCCCACGAATGTATTAGACCAACACATATGGAACATCGTATTGCAGGTTCTGATCCAAGCGAAAAAAAATTATATCAACTGATTTGGAAAAGAACTATTGCTTCCCAAATGGCACCAGCCGAACTAGAAAAAACTAAAGCAACTATCAGTATATCAACAACAGATAAATTTAAATTTATAGCAAGTTGAGAAGTTCTTAAATTTGATTGATTCTTAAAACTATATATTGAATCAACAGATAATGAAGAAGATGAAGAAATCAAAGGAATGCTCCCAACACTAAATAAAGGTGATTCTGTTATTGAAGATACTATTTATGCTACAGAAAAATTTAAGCAGCACCCTCCTAGGTATACAGAAGCTTCTTTAGTTAAAAAACTTGAAGAACAAGGAATCGGTAGACCTTCTACATACGCTCCAACAATTTCTACTATACTAAAAAGAGAATATGTTGTAAAAGAAGATCGTCCTTGAAATAAAAGAAATTATCTCGAATTCACATATAAAAATGGAGAAATTAAAAGAGACGAAAGAGAACAAATAACATGAGCAGAAAAACAAAAAATGTTCCCAACAGATATCTGAATCATAGTAACAGATTTCCTAGAAAAGAATTTTTCTGATATTATGAATTATGGTTTTACTGCTGATGTAGAACAAGAATTTGACGAAATTGCTGAATGAAAAATGGAATGGGTCAAAATGATAGAAAAGTTCTACGGACCATTTCATAATCAAGTTGAAGAAACAACATGAAGAGAAAGGGTTAACACAGAAAGAGATTTGTGAGTTCATCCCAGCACAGGAAAGAAAATAATCGCAAGAATGTGAAGATATGGACCAATGATCCAAATAGGAGATCAAGATGATCCAGATAAAAAATATGCATCAATACCAACTGGGAAAACTATCGAAACAATAACGTTAGAAGAAGCTCTTGCTGCTTTTGCCCTTCCTAGAACAATATGAAAACGAGAAAATGAAGATATTATAGCATCTAACGGAAGATTTGGACCATACATCAAATACAAAAATCTCTTTGTTTCTATAAAAAAAGATTCAGGACTAGATCCATTAACAATAACTCTTGAAGAAGCAATTCCACTTATTCAAGAAAAACTAGAACTTGAAAAGAATAAATATATAAAGGAATTTGAGTATGAAAAGGAAAAAATTCAAATTCTAAACGGACCTTATTGACCATATATCAAATACGCTAAAAAGAATTACAAAATTCCAAAAGGAGGAAAAGATGCAACAGATTTAACATTAGATGATTGTCTTAGCCTCATAGGAATCTGAAAAACTGAAAAGAAGCCAACAAGAAAGAAGGCCACAAGCAAAAAGAAATAAAAATTTTATTTCTTAACCTCATAACTCATGGACATAAAACAATTTGAAGGTAAAAACATTGCTATTCTTGGATTCTGATTAGAGGGAAAATCCACGCTAAATTTCTTACTCAACAATAACTTTTCCTTCAAAAAATTGTCCGTCCTTGATATGAAAGATCAACCATGATTAGAGAATTTTTGAATTGGGGTTGAGACTTGAGAACACTATCTTGAGCATCTTAACCAATTTGATGTTATTTTTAAATCTGCAGGTGTTCCATATTCAAAAGAATTAATGCCATTTAAAGATAAAATACTAACTCAAGTACAATTCTTTTTCAATAACTATAAAGGGAAAGTAATAACAATAACGGCAAGTAAATGAAAGTCGACAATGACATCAATTGTCTACACAATTCTAAAAAATGCAGGATTTAACACAAAACTTGTTGGTAATATTTGAGCTCCAGTATTAGATGAAATTGATTTTAATGAGGAATATGACTACGTCGTTTGTGAACTTTCTAGTTACATGCTTGAACGTCTAGAAAAGAAAAACTACATCTCTGTACTATGAAATATTTTTCCTGAACATATGGATTGGCATGGTGGTTTTGAGAATTATGCTCATGCAAAATTAAATAACCTAAAATGAGCAGATTATAATTTTGTATTACAAAAAACTGCAGAAGAATATGATTTATTCAGTCAATACAATAACATAGAAACTTATGGTATCTGAGGAAAAACATCTCGAGCTAATGGATATTTTATTCATGATAATCAAGAATTATTTCCAACAGATGATAAATTACTCATCTGAGAACATAATACTCAAAATATATCTCTTGCAATAGCCATTGCATTAAAAATAGGAGTACCTATTGATGTTATTCACGAAACAGTTAAGAATTTTAGAGGACTTCCACATAGACTAGAACTTGTATGAGAAGTAAATTGAATAACATTTGTCGATGATGCAATATCAACAACTCCTGAATCTACAATGGAAGCATTAAAATCTTTTTGAAAAAGAGTAGATACAATTTTTCTATGAGGAACAAATAGATGATACGACTTCAGAAAACTTATGGAAATGGTCCAAGAATATGAAATCCAAAATATTGTATTCTTTCCTCCATCAGGAGAAATAATGGCAAAATTTTTAAATAATTTCAAAGGTAAAATCCTTTATACAGATAGAATGGAAGATGCTGTAGCATTTGCATTTGTAAATACAGAAAAAGATAAAATCTGTTTACTTTCAACAGCTTCTCCAAGCTATAGTGTACGAAAGAACTTTGAAGAAAAAGGAAATCTTTTTAAAGAAGCAATTAAAAAAGTATCAGAAGAAAACACTTTACCAAAAAAAGAAGATAATATATGACAATTGCTTGAATAATAATATCATTGCTTCTTGTTATATGTGGAATAATTTGATGTATTGCGCCGATTCTTCCTTGACCACAACTAGCATATTTAGGAATACTTATCTTTCATTTTATGTGTGGAAAACCATTTTCTACCCTATTTTTGGTAATTCGATTTATAATCATTGTTGCTATAATAGTTATAGATAATTTCTTACCCATGCTCGCAACCAAAAAATTGGGATGATCAAAATACTGAACACGATGAGCTGCAATATGAACAATAGTTTGATTAATTGGATGAATACGAGGTATCCTACTTTGACCATTTATAGGTGCATTAATTGGTGAATATATAAAAAGGAATTCTATTGAAGAAAGCATGAAGCCAGCTCTTTGAAGTTTTATTTGAATAGCAATGAGCTGAATAATAAAAATCGCACTATGTATAATTCTCTGAGGATATATAATTACAGAAGCAATTAAAATACTATAAATAAAAAAGATTCGACTATTAAATCGAATCTTTTTTTATTTTAAATAATTATTAATTACATACTTTCATGGAATGTTCTCTTAATAACCTCCAATTGATGAGCTTTAGATAATCTAACAAAATTAACTGCATATCCTGAAACTCTAATTGTTAATGAAGGATAATTTTCTGGATGTTCGTATGCATCCATTAATGTTTCTCTATTCAAAACATTAACATTAAGATGATGAGCACCTTTCTTAAAATATCATGTCAACATTCCAACCAAATTAGTATTTTGTTCTTCCTTAGTTGAACCTAATGAATTAGGAACAATTGAGAATGTATTTGAAATACCATCTTTAGAATAATTATAATCTAATTTAGCTACAGAATTCAAAGAAGCAATAGCTCCTGAATGATCTCTACCATGCATAGGATTAGCTCCTGGAGCAAATGGTTCTCCAGCTTTTCTTCCGTCTGGAGTAGATCCTGTATTCTTTCCATACATTACATTAGATGTAATTGTAAGAAGAGATAATGTTGGAGTTGCATCCTTATATGCTCTATGCTTTGATAATTCTTCTAGGAAATATTTTTGAATTTCTTTACCCATCAAATCTACTCTATCATCATCATTTCCGAACATTGGATATTCACCATCGATTTCAAAATCTTTAGCAATACCATTTTCATCTCTAACAGCTTTAACTTTAGCATATTTAATAGCTGATAATGAATCTAATACAACAGACATTCCAGCTGCTCCATATGCGATATCAATTCCACATCCAGAATCGATGAAAGCCATTTGAGCCTTTTCATAATAATATTTATCATGCATATAATGAATAATATACATAGCTTTAGCATATACTCTAGCTGTATTAGCCATAGCATTCTTAAAGTTTGCATATACTTTATCATAATTTAATGTTCCATCTTCATTATCACAATTTTCAAACAATGAAGCATCCATTACTTGCACACCTTCATCTTCTTCTCTACCTCCATTAATAGCAAGAAGAAGTGTTTTAGCTAAGTTACATCTAGCTCCAAAGTGTTGAATTCTTTTACCAACTTCTTGGTATGAAACACAACATGCAATACCATAATCATCAGATCCTCTACAAGGTCTCATTAAATCATCATTTTCGTATTGAATAGATGATGTATCTATAGAAACTTGTGCACAGAATTTCTTAAATCCTTCTGGTAATGATTCAGACCAAAGAACTGTTAAATTTGGCTCTGGGGAAGGTCCAAGATTATATAATGTTTGTAAAAATCTGAATGAAGTTTTAGTTACTTTTACTTTTCCATCATTAAACATTCAACCAACAGATTCTGTCACCCAAGTAGGATCACCACCAAATACTTCATCATATGATCCAGGTCTAAGATGTCTTACTAATCTCAATTTCATAACAAAATGATCAATCATTTCTTGTGCTTCACTTTCAGTAATTTTTCCTTCTTTCAAATCTTTTTCAATATAGATATCTAAGAAAGATGAGACATTACCTAAAGACATAGCAGCTCCATCTTGTTCTTTAACTCAAGAAAGATAAGCAAAATAAACCCATTGAATAGCTTCTTGTGCATTTTCAGCAGGTCTTGTTACATCAAAACCATAACTCTTAGCCATTTCAGCAATATCTTTTAATGCAGCAATTTGCATTGAGATTTCTTCTCTCAATCTAACTTTTGCATCATCCATTTCACCGCTAATTGCAGCAAAATCAGCTTTCTTTTCTTCAATAAGTCTATCTGTACCATAAAGAGCTAATCTTCTATAGTCTCCAATAATTCTACCTCTTGCATAGTTATCAGGTAATCCTGTTAAAACATGCTTTGTTCTATACATTCTAATTTCAGAATCATAAGCTGAGAATACTGCATCATTATGATTCTTAGCATACTTAAAGATCTCTTTTACTTTTGGATCTAATTCAATTCCTCTCTCATTTAAGGCTTTCTCAACTATTCTAACACCACCAAAAGGCTTGATAGCTCTCTTTAATGGTTCATCTGTTTGAAGACCAACAATAGTTTCTAATTCCTTTTTAATGTATCCTGGTTTATGAGAAGTAATTGTTGAAATAGTAGATGGATCAGCAGATCTAAGTCCATTATTATCTCTCTCTTCTTTTAAATATTTTCTTACCTCTTCCATCAATTGATTTGTTCTCTCTGTAGGACCGGCAAGAAACGATGCATCTCCCTCGTATGGAGTAATGTTGTCATAGACAAACTTTCTTACTTCAAGTGTCATTTCGTTATATTTAACCAACTAAAATACTTTTTTAATTGATTGTGTTTTTTAGATCGCGCCGATAGGTGAGCTTAAACATCTACTATAAAATTTCAATAAAACATCACCACGGAAACCTAAATCATCAACCATTTTTTATAATTGTATTCATAATCAAAGAAAAAGCAAAAAAGGAAGAAGTTTTCACTCTTCTTCCTTCATTTTTTTAAATTATTTAATTATTCTTCTTTTGTATCATTTCTTAATTTCATCAAAGGGAACATAACAACATCTCTTAAGTTCTCCTGCTCTGTAAGAATAGCCAAAATTCTCTCTAATCACATACCAAATCAAGATTGAGGCGGCATTCAATATTCCATAGCTTCAACAAAAGCATCATCTCAACTTGTTGCTTCATCATCTCCTCTTTCTGCAGCTTCAGCTTGTTTATCAAAATTAGCCTGTTGTAATAAAGGATCTACCAACTCAGAATATGCTTTACAAATTTCCCATCCATTTACTAATAATTGAAATTGTTCAACAATTCCTGCATCAGCATCAGATATTCTTGCCAATGGTTGCATAATAACAGGATAATTATAAATGAATGCAGGTCAAATAATCTTTGGTCTTAAAACTTTTTTATAAAGATAATCAATCAATGTTGTTGTTCACATATCTTCCATTCCCTCAAATTCAATATTCTTTGCTTTAATATCTTTTCTTAAAACATCAGCATCATCTATTCAATATTTTGTAATATCAATTCAACAAGCATCATAAATTCACTTTGTATAATCAATTCTCTCCCATGGTGTTGTAAAATCAACATCTCTTTCAACTCAATCTTTATCTTTAACTTTAAGCTGTCTAGATATTCCCAAATTATCAAAAAGATAATCAAACATTTCTTCTGTAAAATGCATATTATCTTCATAATTCCAGTATACAGCATAGTGCTCTACTTGAGTAAATTCTTGAAGATGTGAAGGATCAGATCACTCATTTCTAAAATCCTGTCAAATTTCAAAAACTCTTTCAAATCTTCAAACTGTTGCTTTTTTCAATGATGTTTCAAATGCAATTCTCAAATAAACATCAGCATCATAATCATTATGATGAGTTATAAATGGTCTTGCAGCAGCTCATGAAGCAGCATTATCCAATATAGGAGTTTGAATTTCTGTAAATCCATGTTTAAAATAAAACTCTCTCAATGTTTTATAAAACTTTGATTTAAATAAGAATCTTGCATATGAATCAGGATTCATAGTCATATCAAGATATCTTTTTCTATATAAATCTTCTTGATCACTTAAACCATGAAACTTTTCTGGTAATGGTCTAACAGCCTTTGATAAAAATTTAAACTCAGAAACAAAGATTGTCAACTCTCACTTATGAGTTTTAAACACTTCTCATTTAACTCCAATAAAATCTCAAATATCAACCATTTTCTCCATAAATTTATATGCAGTCATTGTTCATGTCTCACTTTCAGGGAAATCTAGACTTTCTGTCGGAATGTCTTCCATCTTTCAATCATCACCTTTTGTTGTTTTTAAAATTCTACACTGATCTCTATGAAACATCAATTGAATTTGTCATGTACTATCAAGAATCTTTGCAAAAGCTAATTTACCATGAGAACGATAAAGCATCAATCTTCATGCAGTAGAAACCTGAACTTCAGGTTTTTCAATAATAGTTTCAATCTCACGTAAATTTGCATCTTCATATTGTTTTATAATATCCTCTATATAATTGGTCTTTTTAAAACTTTGTGCATACGGATGAATTCACATAGAAAGTAGTTTTTGAATTTTACTAATTCTTACATCTCTTTCTCCGAGTTGAACTTGAGTCATTGCAATTATAACAAAAAAAGATAAATTCAAAGCGGATTATAAAAATTCACAGATTAATTGCAAACTAATTACCTTTCAAAAAGTACATATTATGTGAAAAGAAGAAGATAAAAAAACACTCAACACTTTCATTAAACGAGTTTCAATAATTATCGGGATAAAAATAATTATCATATTTTTCTTTTTTCTTCAAGCTGAAAAGAAAATATGAAACACATCAACAGAAATAATTCAGGAACCACAATTTTGTTTTAATTGAAACTGTATAAATCTTGAAATAGCTAAAACACAACAAGAAAGAGAATTAGGGTTAATGTTTCGCGAAAAAATAGATGAAAATAAAGGTATGGTCTTCATTTTTGATTGACCCTGAAAACATGGAATGCGAATGAGAAATACATTAATTCCTCTAGATATCATACGAATAACAACAGGATACAAAGTCGTAGATATTGTTTCATTACCCCCTTGTTATGAAGAAATATGTCCAAGTTATAAACCAGAAACCGATAATTTACGAGCTATTGAAGTTAATAGTGGTATAGCCAATAAATTAGAATTAAAAACGGGAGATATTATAAAATTAAATATATAAAAAAGAAGAGAACAATCTCTTCTTTTTATGTATTCTTAATTAAACTGCGTTTTCTTCTTCACTATATTTTTCAATATATTCCCTCGCTTTAGTTAATAGCAACTCAATTTTATCTGAATCAGCCAACTCTTCCTTTGTTAATCCTAATTTAACACTAAACGGACGAAGATATCACGCTTTTCTAATCTTTCTAAAGAATGTTGGTAACTTTAGAATTCATTCTCATGGTAAAAGATGTGTCTTACCTTCTTTTGACTTATCAGAAACATAAACCACTCACAAATAAGGAGCAAATTCATCCAATTTATTAATAAAAGTTCCTTCCAAGTCCTCACTATTCATATTCGAAATATCTAATGCCAAATTACAACCATATTTTTTAATAATATCAACAACATTACTAAAACGATATGCAGGAATAGGTAAAGCAAAAATATTTGTATCTTCAGGATTTATAATAGCAAAATGCAATGCAGGATTTTGAGACTGATATGTTGAAATATTGTTAGAAATAAAAGAATAAGATTTAAAATCAAAGAACTTTGGAGCATTTATTGTAATTAAATCACAATCTGTTTTTTCACAAAGATCTAAAACCTTATTCATTTCTTTAGTATTTAACAATGATGAAGTTTGAATTGAATAAACAGGTAATTCGTATTTTTTTACCAAGCTTTGTACATAGTTTTCATTCCAGGCATCAAATCATTTTGAAATAGCAAGATCAATACCAGTATATCAGCACTGTTTTGCCATATCAAAAATAATATCAAGCCCATATCAAACCATAGTATCTGTACTCAAAAGAATTTTATTTCTCATCAGTTTTATATTTTTATTTTTAAAGCTTTATAAGATTATAATCAAGAGAGCAATTTTGTCAAATTTTTAATATTCTGTTTAACAATCAATAATAAGATTTTTACTATCAAATAATAAAGAAATTCGATAATAAATAAGCGGCTCAGATAAGAAGAACTCATGCAAGAGCATAAATAATTGTCTTTTTTAGCGATGTAAATGTTGCCGCATCATCTGGTTTTGTGAGAATCTTATATGTCTGAATAATAATCATTACCAAGAGAACAAACGCAGTCAATCACAACGCCCAATTAATAACATTATAAATAATAGGAATATCAGCAGGATCAAATATTTTAGATCCAATTTCACTAAGCCTAGCTCAACCAGAAATAACAGATTCTTGTTTTCAATAAACAGCTTCAACTATCTGCTTTGCTCATGTAATTAATAACATACCTATAGTTGTCCAAACAATAACTCACATTGATTTTTTCTTTGTTCATTCATCTTGTGCGGTTATATAAGTAAATACACGAGCCATCATCAACAAAACCAATATTCACAAACAAAGATATATTCCTATCTTTAAAAATGGATATACCATATCACTATAAAGTTTTTGAACAACATCAATTGCTACAATACTCGTTTGTATTCATCAAGTTTTATCCATAAAAATTGTAAAAATAGCATTTGTTAAATACTTGGCAGAAAACATAAGAATAATTCAAATAACACCATACACTAATGTAAGAATTCCTGTTTTCACCTTTCATTCATCACTAGAAGTTAATATTTGATAAAACCCTATCATCGCAACAAGGACTCAAACAACAATCATAACAGAAAAGAATACATCAACAATCTTTAGAACAATAGACTGTGCCTTAGTTGAAGTATCTCATTTCACAGGTTCATCTAAATGAGTACGAATAGTTCCAACAGAACCCTCCATTACTTCATTAAAATTATTAGCACTTACAAAATTTAAACAAAAAGAACTAGAGAACAATCCCATTCAAAGAAAAAGTCAAAAGAAGATTTTTTTTAATTTTGTTTTCATTTTTAATATCATTTTATCTAAAGTTAATAATTAAATTTATTATGACGTTAATTCAGCAACTATAGGGAATTTCGGTATCTTATTTTTTGTACAAAATAATATTCATATTCTAATAAGAATCCAAACAATTGGAACCAACTTTCGATATAATCAGCTCTTTAATCGATAATAAAGTAAGAACAATATTCAACAACAAAATACTGTTGTCAGTATATAGGTTTTTATATTCCAAGAAGAACGATAACTTTCTTGATATTTTAATAATTCTTCAACAGAAACCTCTTTTTTTTTCAAAAGAAGAGAAATTCATTGCCTAATAAACACATATACTACCGAAAAAGATTCTTCAGGATACACTAGGAACCAATGTCTCATCCTTTGCTTTTGCTCGCTACTAAAGATATCTCAACCTATCATAAGGAAAACAAGTCTCAAAATAAGAAATCATAAAAAGACTAATGCAATCATCCAAGAATTAAAAAAGAACATCAACAACCAAAAAATGAAAAACCACAATTGTGCTTCTTTTAACCAAAAATTTGGTTTGTTAAATGATTTAGTTGCATACCAACAATATGAAGAAAGAAAAGGAGTAAATGATAAAACAATTTGTCTTTTATCTTCATCTGTTGTATCAATTCTATAAAATTGGATATGTTTTCAAGAAACCAATATTGGCAATGAAACAAAAATCAAAAATAGAAGAAAGAAACCAAAAAATTCCGCAAAAATAGAGAAAATTCAAATTGATGATATTTCAAAAATAACAACATTTAAGAAAAAGAATGCCAAAAGAATTAATGCATAATTTCCAATTAAACACCAAGAATTTACAAACATTTTTTCCTCATCATTCCGAGTATTTGTACGTTCTCTTAATTTATATTGAATAACTAATCAGAAAAAAAGCAGCCCTGACAATGCAGAGAACATCACATCATTTTGATAACGGCTTTTTTCCATTAGAATTATCAAATAAATAAAACATTAAGTATTTCTTACATCAGTTGTTATAAAATCCTTTTCATCTGGAGATGCTAATATTTGAACTCAAACATGCTGCGTTCAAACAAACATCAAACCTTCTCAAACTCAAACAGAAATTAATCTTTGTTGTTCGGCTTCAGAAAGTCACAACAGTTGATTAAGAGACTTAATAGAAGTAACCGATTGTTTGAGCAATATCTGTAATGAAGAGTTTGAAACAATAGGTTTTCCATAAGGACTACGTATAAAATCTTCAATATCTTGAGAAATAGTAGTAATACCTAAACCATATTTTCTAGCTCTTTTAATCAAACCGAACAAAAAATTTGCAGAAATCTCATTTTGAAGCATAATCCAAGCTTCATCACAAACTAACAATCTTTGTTTTTTTACAGCTCTTACTTTTGCCCAAATAAAATTAAGTACATTAAACATTGCTGGAGTTTTTAAAGCTTCTTCAACATCTCTTATACTAAAGACTGTTAAAACATTATTAATATCAATGTTGGTATAATTATTGAATAACTTTCAAAATGTTCAAGTAACATATTTACTCAATTTTAATGCAACCTGCTCACCTCACTGCATTCATTCTAAGACATTCATAAGATCTTCCATCAATGGAGGCATCTTTCATGAATAATCATCCATATCAAAAGTAAATCATTTCAAAGCATATGTATTCTGTAGTGCTTTATCCAAAAGAGCCTCTTCTTCTGGAGACATTTTTCAAATCAAAATTTGAATTAGAGAAACAAGATTCATAATCTGAGAACGTAACAAATCTCACTTACCATATTCAACATCCTCAAGCATTGGAGGCATATCAAATGGATTCAAAAATTGTTGAGAAGATGTAGCTATATTAACATAAGTTCATCAAACTTTTTCACAAAGAGAACGGTATTCGTTTTCTGGATCTATTACAATAATATCTACTCAATTAAGAAGATATCTTAGAATTTCCAATTTCACTGTAAATGATTTTCAAGCACCTGATGTTGCAAGAATAACACTATTCATATTTGGAAGTTTTGAATTGAAACGATCAAAAACAACCAAACCTCATGTATGAGCATTAACCCCATAAAGAATTCATGTTTTTGTTATAAGATCACTTGAAATAAACGGGAAAGATGCAGCCAAAGAAGAAGTAACAGCACTTCTTACAATTCACATATCATCTAAACATACTGGCAAATTAGCAGTAAAACCATTATCCATTCTTTGAATAGCATTTTTAACTCTTATTCAAAATCATGATATCTTTTGTTCAAACTTTTTTCAGGTCTCTCTTAATTTTTCTTCATCATAATCATAAATTGTTGTATAGTTTCATACTTCAAAATATCTTTCTTCTTTTGTTGTTAATTTTTCTCTGATCATTTCAACATCACGATACTGTTGTTCAACATCTTTATCTATTGTAATTCCCTTTTGCATAGAATCAGATAATTCAGCCTTCAATTGTGTAGCCTTTTGCTTTAACATAGATTGTATAGCACTATCATCTTCAGGATAAATATAAAAACTCATATCCCATTTTGCATGCATACTCATAATATCTCTAGTCCACAACATATCTATATAACTAGGATAATCTTGTGTATAATAACATTTTCCTAAAATTCATGAAACATTAAATTTTTGTGTTTCAATCTTCCAATATGAAGGTGCAATATGTGATTTATAATCAGATAACAAAGAATTATAATGAGTATCAACTTCTTTAATATATTGTCTCAATTCTGTAGTAAGTTTTTTATCATTGTATTCTTCATCAGGCAACTGTAACAAATCTCTAATTTGTTGTGCTAATGCTGGTTGTTCTTTAAGTTCTTTTTCATCCTTTTTTTCTTTCTTTTGAGCAGTATCTCAATCCTTCTTTGACTTAGGTTCTGGAGCTAATCAAATTTTTTGCAAAATTTTGTCCATCCATCACATAGGTCATTCTTTTTTCTTTACATCTTCTTTTGGCTTCTCTTCAATTTTTGGAACAACGACAAAACCTCAGCCCGGAATTAGCATTGCATAATTTGTATCGAATACTACATTTTGAAATCTTTCCAACATTGAGGTTACGAATATATAAACTCAAAACTAATTATAATCGAAATTACAAATTTTTCAAAAAATCAAAGTTATTTTTTTAATCATTTCTATTGACATATAGTGAAAGAAAGAGAAATAAACTACAAAAATATAATTAATAAAAACTATTTTATTTTTTTTAAATTTCTGCAATAAAATTCTTGACATTCTTATCCACTTTCTTATACTCCAGTTAGAGGATTTTATTTTATATAAAGAACCTCTTAATAGAGTCTTTATACCATTATTCTGATAAAAAATGAGTTTCGTTGTAAAAATGGATGATAAAAAGATTAAGGTTGATATCGAATCAACACAACTAAAAGACATCTTAATCTACTGTAAACCTAAAGAAAGGCTTGTTTTGATGAGAAAATTCTGACTTAATGGGGAAAAAGAAATACCTTTGCAAAAAATTTGAAAAGAATATTCATTAACAAGAGAAAGAGTAAGACAAATCGAAACTCAAGCATTGATGAGATTCAGAAGATTGATTGTTGGAAATGAAGTATATATGAACGTACTAAGCGAGAGTAAAAAGATTCTCGAAGTACACGGATGAATTCTTAGCGAAGACTCATTAATCTCAAAAATTATCAATAAAAATTTATTTAAATTCTCAAAACAAGAGCTAAAATTAATTCTTGTTTCAGACTTCGATATTACATATCTTAAGAGAAATAAGTATTTATCAAAAGCATTCTATATTGAACCTTTGTATGAAGATCTTCTTACAAAGATGGTTATCTTCAGTCAAGACCACTTCAATAAGAGAAAAGAGAGTCAAGACTTATACGAATTCATTTCTGTATTAAAAGATGAATTTGCTGAAGATGTAAGAGATATTCCATTCTTAAAGAACGATTTATTCTACATCAACTTCTTCTCAATTGTTAGAGATATGTCTATTCTTGATTGAAAGATCGGTTTGATAGATTTTGATGATATTAATCCAAAAACAGTAAAGTTAAAAATGCTTTACACAATGAGAAGATTAAATAAACCAATCCATTACCAAGAATTACCTGCAAAAATCATGGAATGGTTCCCTAACAGTAAAGTTAAAGTAAATACTGTACATAATGATTTAGTTAAGCATAACGATGTATTCGTTAACTTATGATTAGGTCTTTATGGATTAAAAGAATGGGGATACGAAGGATGAAGTGTTAGAGATATTCTAATTAGAGTATTCAAGAAATTTGACAGACCTATGAATACAAAAGAACTTTCAAAAGAAGTATTAAAGCAAAAAATGGTATCTCAAAATACAGTTCTTCTTAATCTTCAAAAATACAAGAAAGATTTCAAAAGAATTGATAAAGGATTATATCAATACACAGGAAAATAATCATATTAATAATAAAAAAACTCAGATTAATCTGAGTTTTTTATTTTAAGAAATATTTTTCTATTTTAATTTATTATGAAGAGTCCAAACATATCTATATGAAATTCCCATCAATAAAAGAATTATAACAAGAATCTCAGCAACTCAAACAGCAGATATTTTTAAACTCATAACGCTTACATATTCAAACAAACTTACATCCAATAAATCCTTCAAATAAGAATTCAAAGGAATTGATGTTAAAACAAGCAATGCAATAGCAACAATAAAAGCAACTATTAATGCAATAAGAATCACATTTAAGAATGGTTGTATAATTTGAGAAGCAGAAGCCCCTAATAATTTCTTAGCTTGAATATCTGAATAAAAATGAGAGAATATTGTTCTTAAGAAGAAGATAGCAAATGCAATAACTGTTAACAAAACAGAAAGAACAACTAAATAAGCGAAATGCTGCAAAAAGTTAGACAAATTAATTACAGTTAAAACTCTTTTTTCTTGTGTTTTTATTGCATTATCAGAAACATCACTCAAATTCAAGATTTTATCTTTGTTTGCTTCTAGAATTTCTTTAACAATAGCAAATTCAGCCTGATTCGAATAATTTATATATAATGTTGAAGGCAACGGATTATCCAAATTATACTTTTTAAAAGTATCTGTTAAATCAGGGACTCTTCTTTCAACAAATGTAAGAGCATCGTCCTTAGAAGTATAATTTACTTTTAATCCTTTTTCTTCTAAAGCAGTTTTAATATTAATAGCATCCTTTTCTGCCGAAGCAACATCATTAAGATAAATATAGATACCCAATTTATCTTTCATTTGATCGTTAAATGTGTTTCACAAAAAAGCTCAAGCAAAAAAGACATTCAACACAAATATTAATATTCACATCAAAATACTTATTGCACACAAAGGTCTTTTGTAAGCCTTAACAATTGTAATTGTATCAGCAGTAATAGGATTTAATGTAAAACTGTTTACTGATTTTTTCATTATAATTTTTGTTAAATAAAATTTTATTTTCTAATTTGAAATAACTTCTTAGCCTTAATAAATTTTTCAAACAAAGAAATCTTTGTCTGATAAAAATCTAGTTCTTTATCAACAAATTTCAATGAATTTTTATTTTTATTAAAATAAGAAATCATTTCTTGAGCTTTTTTATACTCCTGTTCAAGGATATACAACTGAATTAAGTTGTACACAACTTCTGCATCTTTGTTATCAATAACAAATGCATCTTTCAAAAAAGACAAACCTTTTTCTCTATTACCATACCAATATTCACATAAACCATAACACCTTAATATTTCATGGTTAGAAGCGTTTGTCATTTCCATAGCTTTAAGAAGATATTTTCTTGCATCCTTCCAATTATTCTTTTCCATTTCTAGCAATCATTTAATATATAATCCTAATGGATCATTATTATTTTTTTGCGCGTTAAGAAAATCTACAGCTTTATCTGCTTTACTAATTTCTCACTTACGATATTGAATATCTGCAATTTGCAAAATTGCATCTTCATTTTTAGGATCACGCATAAGAATAGAATTAACTATCCTAATAGCCTCATCATATTTTCATAACTCTTTGAGTTCTTCTATTTCATCAATGAGTTCCTCAGGAATATAAACCATGGTTATATAATTTCTTATAAAAAATCGTTAGTTAATTCTACATGAAAATTCAAAAAAATTCAAAAAAATAAAGCATCTCATAATTAATAGACCTTTACATTTTAAAAATTAATATAAAAATATTTAAACAAACGTTTTATTTCTTCTTGCAAGTTAATAGGAAATAAGCATAATAATCGCCGAAATCTAAATTTTAATGTAGAACAATTGTTAACAATGGAAGAAAATGAACAATTAAAAAAAGCAAAATCAGATTTAGCTAGCTGATTTTTTTGATTTTGGGTAAAACAATGGAGAACCACAATACTTATGCTAATTCTTATAATATGAATTGGAAGTTTCTCTGCTTATCGTATACCAAAAGAATCATTTCCAGAAGTTAATTTATGAATGGTTACTGTCGTAACTGTTTATCCTTGAGGAAGTCCTGAAGACATAGATTCTCTAATTACAAAAAAAATTGAAGATAAGATTTCATGATTAGATTGAATTGATTCTATAGATTCTACCTCATCTGACAGTGTATCAACAATTATGGCAACACTTGAAAATAACGCTGATGTAGACAGTGTTGCAAATAAAGTACAGGATGCTGTTAATTCAGTATCACTTCCCGCAGATGCAAATGATCCAGTAGTAACACAAATCGATACAGATCTTGTATGAACGATGATTTTTTCACTCGTTCTTTACTCAAAAGACGACCGTTATGATGAAACATATCTAAAAGAAAAAGCTATTCAGTTGAAAAAAGACTTAGAATGAGTCTGAAAAATCGACACTATTTCATTAAGTGATGGATCTCAATCATTAGCCGGATTAGCAAGTAAAGCTG
Organism: uncultured bacterium; assembly: GCA_946405785.1. Taxonomy (GTDB): domain Bacteria; phylum Patescibacteriota; class Gracilibacteria; order Absconditabacterales; family Absconditicoccaceae; genus HOT-345. The sequence continues at coordinate 52,474 of CAMJIH010000003.1, forward strand.
AATCTTATGATATTGAAATACTACTTAACCAAAATAGATTAGACCAATTATGACTTCCACTTGCACAAGTTGTTAATATCATAAAATGATTTAATGCAAGCCAACCATTAGGAAGTCACACCATATGAGAAAAACAATACTCATTCAGAATCGACTGAGAAATCACAAGTATAGAAGAACTATGACAAACACCTATTCCACTATCAAACTGAAAAACTATCCCTCTTGAATCAATAGCATCAATTAAAAAAGTTTTTGATGGTGATGGACAAATCAACATTGGTCACTTTGAAAACGGAGAAAAAAATTCATGAAATCTTGCAATATTACTAAATGTTAACAGAAAATCTTCAGCAAGTGTATTATCCGCTGCAACACAAGCAAAAAAACAAATTGATGAAGAAATGAAAAAAGATGAATATGCTTGACTAGGTTATTTCTACACTAGTGATCTATGAAAAAAGGTATCAGATCTATATAATGACCTTGTTGTTAATATGATATCAACACTTCTCGTTGTTTTCCTTATTGTATGGTGTTTTGTTTGAGCCTTAGAATCATTCTTAGCAACAATTTCTATTCCATTAGCATTCTTCGTAACATTCTTTGTTCTTAATGCTTTTGGTTACACCATGAACACATTAACAAACTTTTCACTTATTATATGTTTATGAATTGCTGTAGACACTGCTACTGTAATCATACAATGAGCTAGTGAAAACATGAAACAATGATATAAACCACTTCATGCTGCATTATTATCCGTTAGAACATATAAAAATTCACTTATTTCTTGAACAGCAACAACAGTTGTCGTATTCATACCGTTAATGATGCTCCCATGAGTAATGGGTAAAGCAATGTCAATAATACCAATAACAATCTTTACAACATTAGTAGCATCATTATTTGTTTCACTTACTGGAACACCGACAGTCTTCTTCTTAACTAGTGATGACAAAAAAACATATAAAAAAGATCCTGAAAACGAAAAATATTTAAATGCTAGCCAAAAAATAATCCTAGAAGCTGACAGACAATGAAAAGAAGAAAAAAAAGAAGAAACAGAAAAAACATTCCGTGACAAAATACTAGATAAACTAATAAATTTATATGACAGATCTATAAGAGCAACACTAAACAGCAAAATAAGATGTGCTTTATGGATTGTTATGCCAATCATATTGCTCGTATTCACAGCAATGTTTCTTTCACCAAAACTATGATTCCTAATAATGCCATCATACGACAGTGAAAACATGTCAATCACATTAACAGCTGACGCATGATTGACAACAGATACTATGGCTACAAAAATTAACGAGCTCCACGAAATCCTTGCAGACATACCAGAACTTATAAGTTATACTGCGACAATTAATTGAAACACAATTACAACAACATTGAATCTTACAGATCATACAAAAAGAGAAAGAACAACATTCGATATCGAAAAAGAGCTATCAAAAAAATTAAATGTTTTAAAACAAAAATGATTTGATATTAGTGTTTCAACCGTAACAAGTTCTGCAAGTGCTATGGGTAGCTCAAGTGAAGTATGAATAAAAATTAAAGCAACCGACAATGTTAACCAAGATGAAATAGCAAAAGTTGCAAGAGACTTTGAAAACTACTTAAAATCAATTCCATGAACAAAGAACATCACCAACTCAAGTAAAGAAAGTCCTGGACAATTTGTTTTTGAACTTGATGAAGACAAACTTGCTTTACTATGATTAACAAAAACATCCATCGGACCATCTCTCTATTTAGCATTAAATGGAATGGATGCTTGAAGTATAAAAATAGATTGAGATACCCATGACATCAAAGTTAAATATGATGATCTAAAAGATGGCGTTTCTCCTGATACATTAATGGGAACAATTATTACAACATCCGCTGGTCAAATTCCATTAGCAAGTATATGAAATTACACATTTAAACCAGCTATCTCAAATATAGTTAGAGACGATTGAGATATTACGGTAACAATTTGAGCAAATCTTATCCAAGGTGTTAAAGCAGAAGGAATTAATGAACAACTATATGCATACGGGGATTCATATGATTTTCCTGAAGGAATTAGTTATTCACAAGGATGAGAACAAGTTGAAAATGCTGATCTTATTGCATCACTTCTTGCATCTGTTGCTTTAGCATTTATTATGATTTTCTGAATTCTTGTTCTTCAATTCAATAGTTATATTCAACCGTTAATTATCTCATATAGTTTATTAATGTGATTTATTGGTGCATCATTTGGAATGCTTGTTACTGGAAATCCTTATTCAATGATGTTCCTAATTTGATTCGTAGCATTAATGGGTATTATTGTAAATAACGCAATTATTCTAATAGATACAGCAAATGAAAATGTATTCCGTTGATATTCTCGTGATGATGCCATTAGAGAAAGTGCAAAATCAAGACTAAAACCAATTCTTAGTACCACACTTACAACAGTAATTGGAATGGCAACACTCCTATCAAATGGTATGTTTGCTATTCTATGATATACAATTATGTTCTGACTCTCTTTTGGAACATTTGTAACACTTTATGCTATACCAGTTCTTTACCAAGGAGAAAACAAAATTAGAGTTATTATCAGAAGAGTTATTCTAAAACCTTTACTAGTATTTGTTGCTCCAGTCATAGTAATTGCTATTGTGTTCCTACTTTGATATATGTTCGGTTTTGATGCTCTTTGAAATATATACTGAGAAAGTGCAATGCTTGCATTACTATTAACTACAGCTATTTTCTTAATCCTCTGGGAATTTGTAAGTAATAGTAACTGACAACCATGATGGAGACAAGCTCTTCTTCACCTAAAATTGGCAACAGAGCCATGAAAGAAATTTAATAAAAAGAGAATCTTACATAGAATAATAATTAAATTCTGACTCATGTTCTCACCAATAATTCTTGCTATCATAATTACCCTTCTATTCAAAATATTATGAGCTTGAGAAACACGATCGGCATTAGCAATGAGAACAAGTTTAATTACAGGATATCTATTCTATTTTGTTGCAAACATTTATTGTTTCCGAACATCTAAAAACAATCAATTTATCCACGATAAAATAACCGGAATTGCCATTATAGACGACAGTGTAGAAGATGATGAAATTAAATAGAACAACAAAAAA
>CAMJIH010000004.1 GCA_946405785.1 uncultured bacterium
AATTATTATTTCAATGATCGCATTGTTCTCAATCTTCCACAAGTCAATTTCAACAAATTACACTTGTCATCTTACATTCAAATGAACACGTTCAATCGTATCAATTATTATTTCAATGATCGCATTGTTCTCAATCTTCCACAAGTCAATTTCAACATTCACTTGTAGTACAAATTCATACATCTTGAGGACATGTTAAACATGTTTCTCATTCTTCTATTATTCAATTTCAACATACTGGAGGATTATCTATTATCGTACATTCAATAGAACACGAATTACCCTCACTTCAGTTATTATTTCAATGATCACATTGTTCTCATGCTTCTAACAATCCATTTCAACATTCACTTTCAGATGAATTTCATACATCTTCAGGACAAGTTTGAAGAGATTCTCATTCATCTATTTTTCAATTTCAACATACTGGAGGATTATCTATTATCGTACATTCAATAGAACACGAATTACCCTCACTTCAGTTGTCATTTCAATTATCACATTGTTCTCATGCTTCTAACAATCCATTTCAACAATTACTTGCCGCGTTATCTCATGCATCACTTAGATTCAAAGTCGAATCTCATTGATTATCAACAATAGAATCATCATTGAATTGTATAGCGTAAGTATTTGTTAGGACGAGTACTAATAGACATAATAAAGATAGAAATCTATGTATTTTATTCATAACAAAAAATTAAGAATTAAATATATACATATTATATAATAATTCTTAATTTTGTCAAATAAGTGCTAATTAATTATTTATTAGTCATATAATTTCTAACACTTCATCTTTTTTAGTATATGGATTATCTATTACATTAATATCAGGTTGAATTCAGATTTTATCAATTGAAACATCTTGGTCAGCAATATACCAGATAGCGATAGTATATTTAATTAGTGAATTATTTGGAAACTGAACAACTTGTTGAACAGATCCTTTACCATAAGTTTTTGAACCAACTAGTTTAACCTGGTTAGGGAAATAGTATTTCATAACTCATGCAAAGATTTCTGCAGCACTTGCAGTATATCAATCTATAAGAATTATTGTTGGATTAGAGACTTCAAGTGATTGTTTTTTTTCTGATTTTATTACCTCATTCACTGTTGTTCATTTTTCTGTCATAATTGTTTTTCATTCAGGGATGAATTCATCAAGAATTCAAGTTACTTCATCAATAACACCACCTGGATTACTTCTAACATCAAATACATACTTTCAACATGTTCAGAATTCACTTAATTTACTCATAAAATTATCATGAGCTCAAATATCGAATGAATATAAACGTATATAACAAATATCTCATAGTTTTACTCCATCCATTGTAGGAAGTTGAATTACTTCTCTGCTAATTTCTTTATTCATAATTCTTCAATTTCTTTGTATTTGAACAGAAACTGTTGATCATTTTTCACCTTTTAATGCATCAATAAATTCATTAGCATCTTTAAAGTCTTTGAGATATTTTCATCAAATACTAACAATGATATCTTCTGCTTGTAATCAAGCATCTTCAGCAGGAGACCCTTTTATTACTTCTGAGATTACAGGATTTTCATCTCATTTTTGAATAAGATACACTCCTATACCAGCAAATTCACCATTCAATGAATCCATAAATTTCTTTCATTCTTCAGGATTATAATATGCTGTATATTCTTCTCATAGATTATCAACAAAATGAGATAGATCATCATAAGAAAGATTATCAGTTCAAGAAAGTTGATCTTTATTAATATAATTTTCTTTTAATAGAAAGAGTACTGATTCAGCTATAGAGTCATTAGCTTTATCAGTTTTAGTTTTTTGAGTTGTTCAATATACTTGTTTAAGTTGAGTTTGAAGATATTCAAATGTTAAAACCTTTTTATCAGTATAAACGATTTTTGTACCAAAGTTATTCTTAATAAGATCAGCAAGATCTGATTCATATGCAGTTTTAGAAAGAGGCAAAGCTATTTCTAAGTTAGGGAACTTTTTATTAGCAACCGCTGTTGTTAGTAATGAGTGAAGCTTTGATCATTTTTCAACATTAGTATACAAAAGTGCTTGATTAGCATTTTGTTTCCATTCTGGAGCTAAGACTCAAAAATAGAGAGTAAGTAAATCCTCATATGTGAGAGCATTCATATTCATAGCTGATACTGATCATACAGAAAAGAATGCTATAAATGATAAGATAGTTATGATAAGAGATTTTCTTTTCATATTTTATTTTTAAGGTAAAATTTCTTACTAGAAGATAATAATTAATAATAAATTTTCAAACGATAATTTTATTTATTTTCTTTATTATATTGGGAGGTAATTATTATAGTTGAATCGCTATTTAATGCAATTTTTATTAATTATTTTTAACAAAAAAGGAGCAGAGGAAAATACCCTGCTCCTAGAGCTTTAAACAGTAGCTAGGGGCAAAGACCACGTGTCTTTTATAAAGTGATACGCACTTTATTCTGCATTTCTGCGTGAGCAGACCCCGAAGGTTCCAATGTTAGTTCCCAAGGATGGGGCACCGCTTAGTCCTCGGCTAAAACTATGACAAAGAGGATATCCAAATCCCTTAAACCTTACCAGGCGAATCGGCACTACCGTAACGATTTTCCATCTATCTGCATCCAAGCTCTACAAAATTACAGACAGGTAATGTGAAATAGGATATACATCCAATATCACGACAAATTTTATATGTATTAGTTTATGTAAAGTCAATAGATATTTTTGTTTTTCAATTTTTATTTTTGTGTAAATATGTATAGTAATTTCGTTTATCGACAATACTCAAATATGAAATTAACAAAACAACAAGCTAAGAGAAATATTAAAATACATTGATTGATTAACATAATTTCTTGAATCACTTTCTTAGTACCAATTATTACACTTTTTTATAAATATACGGGATTATCTACTTTTGAAATTATTCTCATTTCTAATATCTTTACATTTTGAATGTGGTTCCTTGAGCTACCAACTTCTGTATTGGCTGATACTTTTTGAAGGAAACCATCATTATTAGCATCTGTAATTTCAAATTTCTTATGTACATTATTAATACTATTATATCCTAATTTATGGGGATTTTGTATCGCTAGTGTTTTTCAAGCATTATACTATAGCTTTTGGAGTTGAACAGCGCAAGCATTTCTAGAAGAAAACCTTACAGCTCTTTGAGAAGGAGGAAAATTCTGAAGATATTTTGGTAAATTCTCATTCTACTGAGAAATTTCTAGTCTGATTACACCATTAATAGCATCATTTATTCTTAAAGTACTACCTGATAGTTGATACACAGTTCTAGCTGGATTAGATTGTTTCTTTGCATTTATACTAATTATTCTCGCTTTATATTTAAAAGAATCATTTCTCGATAGAAAGAAAATCTCTACATTCAAAGAAGCTATTAAAGTTAATTATGAAACTTGAGTAAATGCAATAAAAAATCTTATCAATGATAACAAGTTAAAACTCTTTCTAATTTATCGTTCTTTTACACACCATGTAACATTTTTCTGAATACTACTTTTACCAATTCTTTCTGATAAAGGTATGGAAGATTGGATATCATGAGGAATTGTAACAGCATTTACAATAGGTAGTATGTTCGCATCAAAATATACTTATTTATGGTGAGAGAAGTATTGATACAGTAGTTCATGGAAATGGAGTAATATATGCCAAGCTATAATACTTATTATTGCATGATTATTCTTTAATTCATGGATTTTCCTAGTACTCCTCTACTTCATTTTCTCTATTTTTGATTGAATCATCAATCCTTCATGGAATCATGAGCTTGTGCAACTTTCAAAATGAAAATCTATTGCAACAATTAGATCAATAATTTTTTGATTAGTTGCTTTATATATGACTTTCATGAAACGATTACTATCTTATTTATCTCCTGATGTAGCATTAATAATTATATGAATAATAATTCTTGTAACTAATATTATATTTGTTTTTATAAACAAAAAAGGACTCTTCATAACAAATAAAGAGTTCTAAACTTAATCTTTCTTAATTATGATAAGATATTTTTGATACCCATAAATACCCCATATACTGTACCAAATACCACACTTTCTTCATCTCATTCTAGCTTTTTAAGTGCATCTTTGATTGTTGATAAATCTTTTTCGTTATATGTTTCAACTGATCTATTAATCACTTTTGAGAATTCATCATTAGTTGATTTATCATTTACTAAAAATTCTTCTAGTGGTTTATTTGTATCATTATGAATTCACATTATTGATAATTTACAAAGTCTTGTAATAGCTTTCTTTTCATCTTTTGTAAAACTTTGTTCATCAGCATAATTAGAACATGCATTTGTAACATCATCTAGTTCTTGTTTTCATTCTACTAATTGTGGATATACTTCCAATAAGATATTAGTCATAATAGCAACTTCTCATCTAGTAAGGGCTCTTCATTCAATCTTTTTTACTTGACCTTTAATTACTGAAGTATTAGCTGATTGATTTGATGTTTGAGTTACTTCTGGTTCTACTGTATCAGCTGAGTTGTGCTCTTGTTCTGTAATCTTAGTTTCTTGTTTAGTTGCAATTGTCCTTCATCCTCATGCTGCAGCTGAACTTGTAGTTATATTTTCTACTGGTTTATTATTTTCTGTATATGCTACAAATGTTGATGCTGAACATGTATAGATTGTTGCATATTTATTTGTATTTCATGTTACTAATACATCTTCTCAGTTATATTTATCATTTGCTGCTTCTCAATTATTACATTCATTTACTGGATTTAATGTTAATCATTTGAATCCGAAGTCTTCATCACCATGTTTAACTTGTACTTTTACATATTCAGCATCACTGATAATTGGAATCTTTACGGCTACTGGAGCTGAGAATTTTATTGTTCATGTTAATTTCTCCATTTCAGCATTCTCTGTTTTTTCCAGATATACTTCTAATCATCATTCATATTCTACTGTCTTATCAGATGTAACTTTAATTTCTGAGTCTTGAACTTTTGTTGTATCTTCTTCTTTCTTTACTTCAGTATCTTCAACTTCTTTTGATACTAATCTTAGTGTTGAAGATCAACTTAATGTTTCTTCTGTAGTTTCATCTCAAACGGTTACTGTTGTTGTATTTGTATATACTACATTTTCTGTTGTTGTTTCCTCAGTTTTTTCCTCTAGAGATTTCCATTGTGCGTACAATACCAATCATGATTCATTAATTATATCTCATGATTTATATGTTGTTCAATTTCAATCACTTTGTGTATTCCATCCAATAAATTCATATCAATTATTTATGAATGTATTATTTGTTACATATCTATAAATATTTATTTCATTTCACTTTCAATCATTTGAATTTAATGTTCAAATATTAGGATTACATGAATTTAAATCTTCTGATAATGAGAATCATGATTCACATTCCCATTTTGCATATACATACATTGATTCTCATGTTGTAACATTTGATTCATTAAATTCGTTTTGAAAATTCAAATTATCAAAATACCATCATTTGAATATACTATTTTCTCTTGTTGGTTCAGGGATATTACTAAATGAATTTTCTGGATATATCACATATGGTATTTTTTCTATTCAAGTTATAGTTGCATAATATCAATAATAATTGGAACTAGTATCTGAATAAAATGAAAATGTTACCGTATCTCATTCCACATCAAAACCAGTTGTATTTAATGCAGTGTTTGAATTTCATCAATGAAATGTATAGAGCTGTCAATCTTCTAATTTTGCTTTCGGAGTATCGCTATATACTCATTTAAAAACATATAAATAATCATAGTTTTCCTCTGTACTATATTTTAATTCGACATGTATATTTTCAGCTCAATTAATTTTTACAACATCATTAGTTTTAATACTAGTTCAATATGATGTGTTATTAGCATTTCAATCATCATCTATATTATTTGTATGCGAATATCTAATTGCATTGCTTAATTCATAATTTATCTGAGAGCTTACATAATTAATATCTTCATCTCAGTATCTTCATCAATTTGCTATAAAATTTACAGATATAGGAGTACATAATTGTCAGTCCTCGCTTATTTCATATCAAAAATCACAACTCCATTTTGCATATAATTCAACAGTTGTTCATGTAGATTTTACAGGAATATTTGTTGTTAATACTCTCGAATTTTCATTAAAACCGCTTGTTGTATACCGTCATTCAAATACACTATAATCCTTTTCCGGAATTGGGAGCTTTTGAGGTGTTTCCCTATCACTTGTTGTTTCGTATAATGTTACGATTTCTGTTCATCAATTACTGTGAAATACAATTTCTTTTCTTTGAAAATCCTTAAAACAACGAATTGACATACCATAAATTGGTGTAGACGCGTATTCATATGTATATCATCAATTTTTGTATATAAACATTTCATAAATCTGATTTAATCATGCTGGTGTCACTACTCAATATCAAGCGGATGTTCCTAATCCATTTATGCTTGTACTACTATATGTATATCATGGAGATGGTAAATTAAGAATATTGTTTATATCACTTCATCTTACATTTGAACCCATTAGATTAATTAACGACCTCCATTCTTCAATTTCTGGGACATGATATCATTTTGGACAAGGTCATTGCTTTAATGTATCAGGATTTGAAGATGGGTATCATCACCATATATTGCTATGGTAATTTGACCGTCTTATAGATCTCCACGAACTATAATAATATGTTGATGCATTATCTGGAATTGAATTTTCTACAGAAGATTCTCATATTGTTTCTCAATTAGGAAATGATTCACCATTATCTCATTTTAACTTAAATCAATAGTTATTTCACCACTGAAAATGATATCAATAAGAACCAGTATCTTCTCTATTTCAAGTTATTGCTCATATATTACGATCCATAATTATTATTTTAGAACCATCATTAAATACTACTTCTCTATCTTCGAATGGTAACCATCTTGCGTATACTTTCATATCTTTTGATACATATCATGTCCATCTTGTTATTCATTCTTCTTCTAAATACCATCAATCAAACATACATTTCATATTAGTATTTACTCAGTCAGAACATAGATCTAATTTACTTGGTGTTCTCCAATTTGTTAGTATTCATTGATTACCTAATTCATATGTCTTACTTTTTTCGTTAGTTGATTCTGTTCATTCTTCTGTCCAATATCATCAATTTAGATTAAAAGTTACAGTATATTCAGTGTTTCAGAATGTATTCAAACTATCATTACCTTGCGTAAATCCAACATTATTTTCATTACTAAATGATTCTCATACATTGTTTACTTCCTCCGTCAGAATTTGTATAGCTAATTCATTATCTCAACTATCTGCATATGTAAAAGCAGGTAGTACATTACTACTTAGCATTATTAACATACTAAATAGACTGAATAACTTTTTCATGTGTGTAGTAGATTATGTAATAAAATCCTTATACATAATTATACTAGCAAACTATTATTTTTTCAAATTTTACTTGACTTTTTTATATTTTATTATTTTTTATTGATTTTTGTTTCTAAAATAGTATTGTATTAGCATAAACAAAAAAACAAATAACTTAAAATTTTAAAGTATGGTAGCATTTTATCTGTATGTGGGAATCCTTGCTGTATTAGCAATTTATTCCCTCGTTTGTGGTCTTAAAAACAGAGAACCCGAGACTCTTATAGTCTCTGGTCTGTGCTTTGTGATGGTTTGCGGCATTGTTGCCTTAAAATCATTTGATCTCTATTCTCTCTTGTTATTGTTCTTCTTGTTCTCTGGCCTCGGCTTAGTGGTCGTAAGTGATCTTGGATTAGTATTCATGAATCCTACACCATGGAAAACTCTTATCAAAGAGTTCCCCACCTACGCAGGTCTTCTTGGCTTAGTTGCATTAGTAGCAGCAACTGAACTTTGGATGGAATATGACAAATATTGGGGAATCTTCCAGGTACTGTTTGGTGGTCTGATGACTATCACTTTCATTACAGCATTTGTCAGAGTAATTCGGTGGAGAAAAACTGGAAATCTTATCACAGCAACGCTCTTATTTGCAGCAATACTGTACTATGCACTCAAGAAGAATTACATTGATATGAATGAGTATTTCTTCTTCTGGATAGCATCAGTATGTATCCAGTCTGTTATCCTATTCTTATGGAGAGCTGGTGTGAAATTAGGCGTCGCGAAGCTATCAGAAAATCCAGAGTAAACAACTCAAAAGATCAAAAAAAAGAAATGACTGCGTAACGTATCGTTATGCAGTCCTTTTTTTAAAGAAAAAATCTTTTACGATAAATAGATAAATCAAAGAAAGTAGTATTCATCAAATGATATCCGAGAAATAATGTACTCATAAATAAATTCTACTTACTGTAACTCATAGCATAATAAACAAAGAAGCTATAATAATTATTCGCTTTAATGATTTATTCTTTATGAGATGGAAAGATAATAATATTATCAATCAATAAAGTGCAACTGTATGCATAGTATGTCATGATGGAAAGCTATATCAGGTTTCAGTAACTAGTCTTAAAATATCAGGCCTTGGTCTTTGTATGATATTTTTAATTATTGTATTCGTTAAATAAATAATCACAGGTGTTGAAATTGAAAGTATAGCATAGATTCTATATCTCTTTTTATATGCAAAAATAGCGGTTAATATTAAAGCAACAATTGGAATTCAATATGTCCCTCAGATATGAGTAAATGCTATAAATATTGGAGTAAGATTTGGAGAAAAACTTTCAATAATTCGATTATATATTCATTCATCCATTAACGCTGTTCATCAAGACAGAACATCATAAGTTAGAATAGCAAAAAATATCAAAAGTAAAGTTATTTTTACCGATAATCTCATATAAGTTGGTGTATTCTTTTTTCATTGTGTTTTCATTTTCGTTTTATTATTCATCTATATCAACGACATGTTTTGTTTTCCTAAACTTAGTTAATACATAAGCTATAATGAATCATCCTATTAATCATCATAGGTGAGCTGACATAGAAACTCAAGGTAGGAATCAAATAGCAATATTAAGAACAATTGTACTTGTAATATCTCTGGTATTAATTCTACTTCTAATACTTTCAGGTAATGACATTATAAGTGCAACGATAGCTCAAAGAAGTCAGAAAATTGCTCACGAAGCTCATGCACTAAAACTAAATTCTCATGTAAACATTTCAACAGCATATACTGTTAGATTTCACATAATTCAACTAAAAAGATATATTATCAAATACTTTCGTCTTCAAAAAGCTCTTTCAACTGTTGGTCATATACAATATAAGGCATACATATTCATCAAAAGATGAACTAATCAGAAGTGAAGAAACATTGCTGTGATAGCTCTCCATGGTTGTAACGTAAATACAGGAGAATAGAATACTCAGAAATTAGCAGCAACTACATTATTAGTTGATCCTCAAGCTAATGTCTCTAAAATAAAAACAATCACATTTATTAAGATAATAATAAATGTAACCTCAGAATTCTTTATAAAGTTTTTAATCATATCTATAATAACCAATAAACTCAATTAAAATAGTAATATGCTGCATTATTTCAACATATATAATTATTAGAGTTTTTTTTGTTTGTTTTATCATTATTAATTATTATATTCTCATACGTTTAATATTCGGATAATTTAATGAAAACAATAATCAAAACTTCTATAAATCAGAATATATTTTCTAGTAATGTTTATGTTATCAAATGAGATAATACTGTAATTGTTGTTGACCCATGATTCTATGATTGAGATTTAAGGGAATATTTAAAAGAAATCTGAAAAGTTGATGCAATTCTTTTAACACATGGGCATTGAGATCATATTAGAGCTGTTGATGAAGTTGTTAATGATTTTCCTAATACAAAAGTATATATTCATCAACAAGATAAAGAATTACTAACAAATACCGAATTAAATTGTTCTTTTTTAGTCTGAAGAAAAGCAATAGAGATAAAATCAATGGTTAATTTTTTTGAGGAATGAGAATTTGATATTTGAGAATTTCATATGAGAGTATTTCACTTTCCAGGGCATACTGATTGATGCTCAATGTTTTATTTTGAGAAATTTGAGACATTATTTCTTTGAGATACAGTAATGTGAGATAGTGTATGAACATTACGTACCCCTACTTGAGATTTCAACAAAATGGAGGCATCTTTATGAAAATTTAAACATTTAGGATTACCTGAAAATACCCAATGCTATCCATGACATTGAGAAGTCTGTAGTTATTGAGAAATATTAAGAATTAATCCGTTTCTAAATATGAGGTAAAAGAAGTTTTATTATCAAAATATAGAAAATATAACTGATCTTGAAAGAATCAAACGATTGAACTTTAAAAAGCTAGTAATAATTATTACTAGCTTTATTGATTATCAGGATTAAGACACCTTTTTGTAGGATCTTTTGGATTCAATCCAAAGACTCTACAAACCTCAGGACGAAGATCATAAATCATACAAGACGATTTACAATCTTTATCATACTGTAAGAATTCACATCTGAGAACAGGTTCTTTACCAACAAACGAGCCACGGCCTTTTATTATCTCCATTAGCCGTTCATAAGTTTTTAACGGTGTATAAATATCACCATCTTCATGATGAATTTGTTTAAACTGAATTCCTCTTTGTAAAGCAATATCTCTTACTGCAAGATATTCTGCTTCTTCGAACTCAGGAATAGAATGAACACAACACCAACCACAACGTTTACATTCAAATTTTTTTGCCATATTATATTTGTTTTATTTATGATTTTATAATCAACCAGCATTTCAAATTCAAATCATTATTATCAATTTTATTGAAATTAATAACAGAAATTATTATAAAAAAGCTGTCTTCTTAAAGACATTTTCGATGTGCCGCTGACTTTCGTTGAGATAACGCGAGTCAGCTTTTTTAATTGAAAAAATTAAACAAATAATTAAGTATTATATGATTTATTTAAGGATTCTCTATCCATGAAAATTAAAAAAATTCTGTTTTGGATTTTTGTAGTCCTCAGTATAGCTTATTATTTATTCAAAGGATTTAACCAATTCTATTTTTTACGTCAACCAACACGTAACGTACCACATGATGATTCTCTTTTTGTAAGTCCTGCGAACTGAACTATTATAAAAGTAATACACCAAGATGATTTAACGGATTGAGATACTGAACTTTATAAAGAGAATAATGTTGTTATCGATGATTGGACTCAAGGGTTTTCTTGAGCAACATTAGTTTCAATTATGATGACTCCACTTGATGCTCATTTTCAAAAAGCACCATTAGTTTCAAAACTTATAGATCAACAATATCATGAATGACATTTCTTCAATGCAACAAAAACAAGTTGAACTATGAGATCAACATTCCAAAACGAATATAATAGTATGTTATATTTAACTCCAGAATGATATAAATTCCGTATTATTCAGATTGCTGGTGCTATGGCTCGAAGGATTGTTTCATTATTAGAGCCTAATGATATTGTAGAGCAATGACAGTTTATTTGAGCCATCAAATTATGATCACAAGTAAGTGTTGTTCTTGACAGCAATTTCGATGTTCAAGTAAAAGAATGAGATTATGTTATCGATTGAGAAACTGTTATAGCAACCAAGAAAGATCCAAGTCATATTAACGATGATTTCGATGAATGAAACATCATATGAGCACCAGAAGTTAATATGGATATCGATAATGTTATTAGATATTGATTATTTGAGGTTATTCACCCTTCAATTATCGTTGGTTGGGTTTGATTCTTAATATTAATTGTTCAGATTTTTACTTGGTTGAAGATTTTTGAGAAAGTTAAGATAAAAAAGCGAAAGCTATTTATTCCTTTTTATAACCTCTACTTAGTATTTAAGCTTGGCTGAAGATGATGGTGGATCTGGTTTATCGTTTTCACTCCACTTGTTTTCTCAGCATTACTTGTAGTGATCAACTTTCTAGAAAAGCCATGAATTATTATTAATATTCATCCTATTCTTTATATGATATGTATGAGTATCCCTTGGATTGCTATACAACTACCAATTGCTAAAAAATTCTGAAAAAGTAAGTGGTTTGGATTATGAATGTGACTATGGCCATCTGTATTCTATCCATACTTAGCATTTATAGATAAGAACGAATATAAAGGGCATTAATCTTAACATAAAGAAAAAACTCCAAGCGCATCCACTGGAGTTTTTTTAATCTTTTCTACTTTTATCAAGACTGAGGTTAAGAGTAAATGTCGTAAAGTGCGTTTTTGTTTTTGTTTTTGGCCTTGGTATTAAAAAGTAGATTTACAAGATTAATCGCTAGTTTTTCTAACGACAACTAAGTATATTCAGTATTTAATGAAAATGCAAATGTTTGAAGAGAAAGTTTTTACCAGTCCTCTACTCTGTTTTCTTTCTATCTTCAACAAAACTAATTATTTTTTCTTTAATTTCCTTAGCTTTAGTTCTTTTTTCAACAAATCAAATTCGAATTGTTGCTCTTCAATCAGAATTATATGATACATCTCGTTTATATTTAACTCATATATAACTTATAAAATACCCCGTTTCAGATGCAGATTTAACTGGAAATAAAGCATCAAGATAATGCGTAAGCTCATTAGAAAACTCTTTAAAAGATATTTCATAGAGTTTTGGATCGTAAATAACAGTTAGAGAATCCTTTGTATAATTATCTAAGGTTAAATCAACTTTTATTATTGGATTATTCCATAATTGATAATTAGGTATACTATAGAATTTACCAGTATTTTCTCAGAAATCATTCTTTCAAGATAATCAGAGATGGAGTAGTTTAACAAAAAGAATCTGTCATTGTATTTTCTCTCAATTAATTACTACACTAATACAATCTCAAATTTTATAATTTCTAATAAGTAAGAAATAGGTTAGTAATGAAACTGAAAAAGTTTGAAACGTAATAAGAAATCATCAAACTCACACAGCCCAAACAGCTCAAATAATTTTATCTTTTGTGAGAAGATAAATAAACATTAATAAGATTAAGAATATTGCTCAGAATAATTCAATATACTGAACCTTCTTATAATATTTAATATAAAACTCTCTATTCACAGTATTTCATGACCATTCATATGGTTCTACATATTTTTTCTTTAATCTTAATTTAAAAATTTGAGATATTGAAGACCAAAGAGCTATTATAAGAATAATAACAAAAATAAAAGGCTGTTCATAAACGAATTTAACAATTGAATTCCAAACATATTCAAAAGAATTTAACACCTGATTTCACCAATCCATACTATTTATATATTAGTTTATAAATTATTTTTACTATACACAAACAGTATTTTTAAACAAGATTAAATTTAACTCTTGCAATGATAAAGGAAATTTCTAAATTACAGTCAATTTATTTAAAACAAATCAGCTCATGGTTAAAAAAATCAACTCTTTAACAGAGAAAAAAATTAAACAAGCAGCTAAAGAAGTTTTTTTAAAGAAATGATTAAGCTGATCTAGAACAAGAGAAATAACAGAAAAAGCATGAGTTAATTTAGCTTTACTTAATTATTATTTTGGTTGAAAAGAAGAACTCTTCAATATTGTTATGTTTGAAATGCTCGAAGAGTTTCAATGAACAATGATAAAAATACTAAACAATAGAGAAACTACTTTTGAAGAAAAAATGAAAACATACACAGATAGTTATTATGATTCTATCGTAGCAGATCCAAAAATATTCCCATTTATTCTTGAAGTTATGAGACAAAATATTGATGAAATAAAAAAGAGAATAAAAGAGTGAAATTGAGTATTTACAAAAACATATTTTGCAGAACAATACATGGAAACTACATGAAAAACATTAGATGATTTTAGAGATTTCTTTGTTAACTTTCTTGGATTAGTAGCTTTCCCTATTGTTTGAGCTCCTCTATTTACAGTATTTTTTGAATTAAAAGAAAAAGAATATTATGATTTTCTTATAAGAAGGAAAAAGTTTATCTTTAATATCATACCTCATCTTTATTAAAATAAAAGACCCATTAGCTTATTACTAATAGGCCTCTTGGAAGAGATATTCTAGATACTCAACAGCATCGCGATATTCACATTTCAGTTCAAGCATAGCAAATCCAGAAATGTCGTAGAAAGTGATATTATTCGATTTAACTTCGATTATTATCGCATTCAATGCTCTATACTTTTCTATTGAAGTCTTATCGAAATCAACGAGTACGAAGCAGTCGACAATTTTCCAATCATTACCATGAACCATCATTGGAAGTGGATCATAATTATCAGGAAGTAGAACTACCAGATCTGCCTCTCGATATGCATCTCTTTGGATAACAAAATCGATGTTTTTAGCTACATAAAATGAATTGACTTCGAAAAGCATAAATTATGGATTTTTAAGTTAGTATTTTGTTTTATCAGTAATATTGTAGTTATTTACCTTGTAAAAACAAGTAACTTATATATAGTTACTGCTAATATTTAGTTTTCAGTTAAATTATGAGTTGAGTTTTGTCGCGGATTTTGATAATCGTTTGAATCCTAGCTGTAATCTTTGTAATCTATATCCAGCATCCATTATTTTGAGCTTCACCTAAATGAAAAAGATTAGAATTAATAAAGAAATCTAAACATTATGTTAATGGTCAGTTTAAAAATTTATCAAAGACACCATTAATTACTCATTCCAAAATTTCACCGCGTTGGAATTCATGATTAAACTTAATCAAGAAAGCAAAAGAATGAGTTCGTCCTCCAAGAATTCCATCAATAAAAACAGATCTTTTTTCTTTAGATAGAAATATAGATTGTTTAGTTTGGTTCTGACATTCATCATATTTTATGCAACTTGCATGAAAGAGATTTTTAATTGATCCGACATTAGTTTCATGATCGCCCGTACCTTTCATCAATAGACCTTTCCCATGTGCAGATGTTTATAAGACTCCAGACATCCCAGCAATAGATTATCTCATTATTACACATGATCATTATGATCATCTAGATTATTTCACAGTAAAACCATTAAAAAACAGAATTTGAAAAGTTGTCTGCGGACTTTGAGTTTGAGCTCACTTTGAGAGATGGTGATTCCATCAAAAAGATATCATTGAAATGGATTGGGAAGATTCATTCCACGAAAATTGAATAACAATCACTTCATTACCAGCTCGTCATTTCTCTTGACGCTTATTTTCTCAAAACAATACACTTTGGAGTTCATTTATGGTTGAAGGAAACTCTAAAGCAATCTATATTGCTTGAGATTGAGGATATGATACTTTCTATAAAGAAATTGGTAAGAAATGGAAAATCGATTTTGCAATCTTAGAAAATGGTCAATATAGTAAGAACTGGAGATATATTCATACACTTCCTGAACAGCTACCACAAACTATTAAAGATTTGTGAGCTAAATATATTATTCCTGCACATAATTCAAAATATGCATTATCCACACATTTATGGAAAGAACCACTAGAAATTCTAAGCAAAGAAGCAGAAAAGGATAAATTCAATCTACTTACACCAATGATATGAGAGTTGTTAGATTTTAATGCAAAGCATTATGATTTTAAAAAATGGTGGGACGATGTAAAAGATAGCGATTATCTTTTTATCAACTTTGTTAAAAAATGATAAAGATATTTCAGCAATTATCTAAAAAAGAAATATTCTTACTAATCTTTAGTATTTTTCTTATTCTCTTACATGTTTGGCTCGACTTAGAGCTTCCTCAATATATGTGAAAAATTGCCGAACTTGTTGAAGGTTGATGAAGTAAAATATCTGAAATTATTGAGCAATGAGAAATGATGCTTTTAATAACATTATGAAGCGTCTTTGTTACCATAATCTTAGCTCTTATTTCATCAAAAATAGCGGCCAATTTTTCTGCTAAATTAAGACTTAAGATCTACGAGAAAGTACAATGATTCTCAATGGAGAATGTTAAAGATTTTTCTATAGCATCACTTATTACTAGAGAAACAAATGATGTAACGCAAATACAAGGAGCAATTGTACAATGATTACAAATATTTACTAAAGCTCCAATCTTAGCTACTTGGGCTCTAATAAGAATCTTAGATAAAAATCCTATTTGGTCTACAGCTACTGGTATTGCTATTGCCATATTATTAGTTGTTGCAACAATAGCATTAGTACTTGTTATTCCAAGATTTAAACTTATCCAAAAATTAGTAGATAATGTTAATAGAGTAGCTAGAGAACATATTAACTGAATTAGAGTAGTTAGAGCATATAATGCTGAAACTTATCAAGAAAGAAAATTCAACGAAGCAAATGAAAAGCTTATGAAAAATAATCTATTTGCAACAAGGACATTATCATTACTGATGCCATCCGTTGATGTTATTATGAATATTTTAACTCTCTCTGTTTATTTCTTATGAGGAGTTATAATCTCACAAGCTGCATTATGAGATAGGTTAGGATTATTCTCTGATATGATGGTCTTCTCATCATATGCATCACAATTAATAATATCATTTGTAATGCTAGTATTTGTACTTGTTTTAATACCATGAGCTGCTGTTTCAGCAAAAAGAATTGCAGAAGTTCTTAATACTGAGAGTTGAATCATTGATTGAAAGTATAATAAAGCAACAAAAGAAAAATGAAAAGTTGAATTTAAGAATGTCTGTTTTAAATATCCTGATGCTGAAGAAGAAGTTATAAGTAATATTACATTTACAGCAAATAAATGAGAGACTATAGCATTAATATGAGCTACAGGTTGTTGAAAATCTAGTATTATAAATCTTATTCCAAGATTCTATGATGTAACAAGTTGAGAAGTTTTCGTAGACTGAATTAATGTTAAGGATTATTCACAAAAAGCTCTAAGAGATAAAATTTGATATATTCCACAAAAATCATTTTTATTCAGATGAGATATCAAGGATAATATTTTTCTATGATTAGATGATTGTAATAAAACTCAAGAAAGATTAGAAGAAGCTTCAAAAGTATCTGAATGTGATGAATTTATTAAAGAATTAGAAGATTGATTTGATGAATATGTAGCATTATGATGAAACAATTTCTCATGAGGTCAAAAACAGAGGATTTCTATCGCTAGAGCTATTGCAAGAAAGCCTGAAATACTAATTTTTGATGATTCATTTTCTGCTCTTGATTACAAAACTGATCTAAAAGTAAGAAGTAATCTAAAGGCTATTTTATCATGATGTACTATTTTTATTGTAGCACAAAGGATTTGAACCATCAAACATGCTGATAAAATATTAGTTATTGATGAATGAAAATGCGTCGGTATATGAAAACACGAAGAATTATTAAAAAACTGTGAAGTATATAAAGAGATTGCATTATCTCAGTTATCTGAAGAAGAATTAAAAAAACATTAGTTTTATATTAGGATTAACACTATGGTGAAAAAAGATATGGCTGATAAAGAAATATCAGAAAAAGAAAACAAGGGGAGGCGTCCATGACCAGGATGACGTTATGTTGATCCTTCTAAAAGAACTGTTAAAAATCCAAAGAAAGCAATAAAAGATATTTTTGTATATTTTAAAAAATATTTACCATTTTTTTCTATAGCTGTACTTTGTGCTATTCTAAGTAGTATACTTTCTCTTGTTGGTCCAACATATTTAAAAGATATGACTAACTTAATCGTTGACTGATTATGATCAACTATTGATATGGATTGAGTTATAAAAATCTGAATAATTCTTGTAGCATTGTATGGCCTTTCAGGATTACTTTCAATGACTCAATGATTTGTTACAGCAACATTAGCTTCAAAGATGGCTTTACATCTTAGAAGAGATATTATTAAGAAATTAAACGCTTTACCTATTAAATTCTATGATAAGAATACTACTTGAGATATCCTTTCAAGAATAACTAATGACGTATCCTTACTAACAAATAATTTAAACAACTCGTTAACTACCCTAGTTATTTCTTTCATAATGTTAGTATGATCTTTGTGAATGATGATTTATACTAATATTATACTTACTTTAACTGCAATAAGTTCTGTACTTATATGAGCTGTTATTGTATTTTTCATTATGAAGAAAAGTCAGACGCATTTTGATAATCAGCAAACTTATTTATGAAAGATTAATGGACATGTTGAAGAAGCTTTTAGCGGTCATTCTGTTGTAAAAGCCTACAACGCTGAAGATGAATTAAAAGAGAAATTTCTAGATTTAAACGAAACATTGAAAAAGAATACTTTTATGGCAGAATTCTTATCATGAATAACAATGCCTATTATTCTTTTTATCGGAAATTTAGGTTATGTAATTATCGCTGTTGTATGAGCAATACTAGCTTTTAATGGAGATATTACTTTTTGAGTTATCGTAGCATTCTTAGTTTATATTAGATATTTTTCAGATCCATTAACAAGAATTTCTTGATTAGCTCAAAGATTACAAGTAGCAACTGCTGCAGCTGAAAGAATTTTCTCATTTATAAGAGAAAAAGAACTTGATGATGAATCTAAGAAATGAGAGTTTAATAAATTCTCTAAAGGTGAAGTTGTATTTGAACATGTAAAATTCTGATACGATAAGAAAAGAACAATTATTAATGATTTAAGTTTTACTGCTAAAGCATGAGATAAAATTGCTATTGTTGGACCTACTTGAGCATGAAAGACTACAATAGTTAATCTACTTATGAGATTTCATGAGATTGATGATGGTAAAATAACCATTGATTGAATTAATATCCAAGATATGACAAGAGAATATATCCATAGTTTATTTTGTATGGTTTTACAAGATACCTGGGTATTTGATTGAACAATTAGAGAGAATATCGCTTATAATAAGGAAAATGTAACAGAGGAGGAGATTATATGAGCTAGTAAAGCAGTTTGATTACACCACTTTATTACTACCCTACCTAAAGGTTATGATACCGTATTAGATGAAAAGGTTTCACTATCAATGTGACAAAAGCAGCAATTAACTATTGCTAGAGCTATGGTTTATAATGCTCCTATGTTAATATTAGATGAAGCTACATCTTCAATCGATACAAGAACAGAACAATACATACAAGATGCAATGGATAAATTAATGGAAAGTAGGACATCATTTATTATTGCACACAGATTATCAACTATCAAAAATGCTAATCTTATATTAGTATTAAAAGATTGAGACATTATTGAATCGTGAAATCATAATGAACTTATGAAACAAGATTGATTCTATAAAGACCTCTATGAATCACAATTTTCTGAAGAATAAAAAAAGACATCAATCGATGTCTTTTTAACTATTTTTCATATTCTTATAAACTTTTATTATTGTTTGCCATTAATTGATCTAGATCAGAAATAGGCTCACTTGGATATTCTGTAGTATCTTCATTTTCTTCAGGAGCTACTTCAGCAGCTTCAGCATCATATGACTCCTCTACTATATCTTGTGGCATATCTTCAAATAATGAATCATCTGATCATATATCTTGTGTTTCTTGAGTATTAGGTTCGTTTTCAGCTGTTTCTTCTAACTGCTCTGCTTGTACTTCAGATTCAACAGCAGTTTCTTTTGGAACTATTCCTTCAGGTACTTCATTAATTATAGATTCCTCGCTCTCTGTATTTTCATATGATTCAGTATCTACTGAATTATCTTTAGTTAATTCTGGATCAAGTGATGGTAGAATCGTTTCAGTACAATTTTCTTCTACTGGAGTTTCTTCAACATCAGTAGTTTCAGTTGTTTCAGCAGATTCCGTAATTTCTTCAGGTATTTCTTCAGAAATTTCAGTAGATTCAATTACATCGCTATTTTCTTCTACTGGAGTTTCTTCAACATCAGTAGTTTCAGTTGTTTCTTCTGATATTTCTGCTGTAGCTTCAGAAGTTTCTGTTACTTCACTTTCTGGTTCATCATCTAATATTATTTCATTTTCTTCTTCTGTTTTAATTTCTCAAACAGGAGTTTCTGTATCATCTATTTGAGCGAATTCATCATCTAGATTTAATTGAAGTGAATCAGCTTCTTCATCTGATATTTCCTTATTATTTGAAAGATCAATTTCATTATCTGAACCTTCTGGTGCTGCAATTTCAGAAGCAGTGACTTCTTCAGTTGATTCAGAATCTAATGTTAAATCAACATCTTCAGAAACTCATTCTGGTTCTTCTTCAGCCTTTACTGTTAAATCAACTTCATCAGATGTATTTAATTCTTCCTTATTTTCTTCTGTTTCAATTTGAGTATTTTCATCTACTGTTTCAGCAACAGTTTCAGTAGTTGATTCAGCAACAGTTTCAGTAGTTGGTTCATCAATATTTTCAGTAGCTGGTTCATCAATATTTTCAGTAGTTGATTCAGCAACAGTTTCAGTAGTTGGTTCAGTAACAGTTTCAGTAGCTGGTTCAGTAACAGTTTCAGTAGCTGGTTCAGTAACAGTTTCAGTAGCTGTTGTTTCTTCTTCTGGTCAAACAAAACGTTCAACGACATTATTTAATTGTTCTGATGCAACTACAGGAACTGGTATAGATTTTTCAGGTTCATTTACTTGTGGCTTATTTAAATCGTATGATAATTTCTTAGGTTGATATTCATCATTTCTAAGTCAAAGAAATAGTACAGTAATTGGGAAAAATAACACATTAAGAACTGATGCAAATTTAGACCAACCAAATCTTCTAGCAACTCTATAATTCCACACAATACAAAGGATTAATGTAATAAGTCCCAAAACTCCAGTAGCAGCAAATGTAATCATAGTTCATAGATTTAAGAAACCAATTCATAAAGCAGCTAAAGGAACTAACCATGGAATAATTCACAACCATTTACTTGTTTCAGCAATTTCTGAATATACAACTGTTCCATAAATTGGAATCAAGAAAGCCCATCATCTTTTTCATGCTTTTTTATAGATTTCCCATGTAGAAATAATCAATAATGTTTGATAAATTTTCCATATAAGTACTAATATAGATATAATTCAAAAGAATCCACTAACTACTGCTAATACTGATCCAAATGATCAACCAAACGCACCCAAAAAATCACTATCAAGTGATAATCCACCAATAGAAGATTCTTCATTTGATACTTCTTCAGCAATTGTTTCATCTTCAAGACTTTCAATATCTTCGATTTCACCAGTTAATTCTTCAGTATCTCATGTACCATCTTCAATTTCTAATTCATCAGATACATCTCAAGATAAATCTAATGTTTCATCACTAGTACTATCAACAACTCCTAATTCTTCAAGAGCTGAAGTTAATTCATCAACTTCTGGACTATCTGTTTTGATTCAATCTCAAAGTTTCTCATTAATTTCTGTTGAGAAATCAGTTTCAATTCATGCATAAGTATCTTCAACTGTTGATGCTTTAATTAATTTAAAACAAGAATTCTTCCAAGTCCATTCTAAATTATCACTTACTCAAATTACTTCATTACCTGCATTTTCACAGAAAGCATTTTCACCTACTTTATTTAATCTTCCAGGTACAGAAATTTTTTCTAAATTGTTTTTATAGAAAGCTTCATCACCAATAGTTTTTAAAGACTTTGGTAATTTGATTGCTTTAAGTTTATTATTTTTAAATGCATATTTATCAATTATTTCAACTCCTTCAGGAATTTCAATTTTTTCAATAATATTATCTTCAAATGCTGATTCACTTATTTGTTTAAGTGTTTCAGGCAACTTAACTGTAGTTAATACTGTATTTTTGAATGCTCATTTTCAGATTTCAGTTACTTTTTTACCATCAATTGTTGATGGAATTTCAATTAAATTATCAAAACATTGATAGTTAATAATTACAGCTCAACCAAATCAAGCTTCAGAATCAGCTATTCAAAAACAATCAGACTTTGTTTCAGCAAAAGTTGCTGTTGAAGCAAGTCATAAACCTAAAATTCATAATAACAATAATTGTTTCAAGTTCTTTTTCATAATAGTAAGTGAATAATAAAATAACAAATTAAGTATACCCAAAATTAAAAATAAGGCAAAAATTTAAGATTTAAATTAATACATAAAGAAGTTAGTTAAGAATTAGTGTTTCTCAATTTTTATAGTTTTGGAAAAATTAATTTTACAATTTTTTATGAATAATGGCTTTAATATGCAGTTTTCAACTATTGACTTTACAAGTATCTTTGATTAAGATAACATCTCAAAACAAAAAACAATACTATATGAAAAAGAATCTGAATTTAATCATCACTACCCTCATCGGCGTAGTGCTAGTTGCTCTCTTCTTTATTAGCAAATGTTCTCATGAAGAAGAAGTACCTGTAATTGTGAATGAAACTGAGTCTGTAGTCGCCAAACCCCATGCCAAGAAGATGATTAGTGGCTATCGGAAGGAACGCGTAGTTCTTCCAAGTGTCCCCGAAGAAACTCCTACTGACGAAGGATTCCTCGTGGTCGATGGCACTGATAGTGTTGAATTCTGTACTGATATCCTGTCTGGACGTCCCTACAGAATCATCATTGAAGGTCAGAGAAGACTACCATTATGTCAGCTCTTAAATGAAGAAGGAGATTCTACAGAATGGGATTATGCAACCCAAGTTCTTAGATTCAACAATGATTCCATCTTTATGGCAAGGCTCATGGTCGGCGATCAAGTGTTCCCATTCGGAATTTCAGAAGAAGTGGATTCCATTCCAACTAATGACTTCTGTAAATTCTCGTTTGCAGAAATTGTTAAGAACTCTGCTGATTCTATTCATTCAGGCACAACCAAATTCCCTATACTCGGTAGTGCAACAATTCTATTCCATACTGCTGCTGAAAATGCAGATAAGCTCTATTTAAAGGTTGTACAACCTGGACTTATCAATGTCACCGTAGTTTACGATGAGTCGGTATGCGGATATCCGCTCTTCTGGGATAATGATTCGGCTAAATTTAGTAATGACGAAAATCATGAAAATTTAATGCAGGACCATTCTCCCAATAATGAGCAATTTGCAATTAACTAGTGTAGAAAATCAAACATTACAATAAACACCCTTTCTTTTTTAGAAAGAGTGTTTTTGTTTAATAAAATAAAGTTCCTATTATCAATAAATACATTTACCATCTACAACTTCTGCAAGCTCTGTTTCCTCCTCTACTCCAGCCTTCTCCATAAAGCATTTGTTGTAATATTGGATTCAATCAACTCAACAAGCAGGTTCTTGTTCTTGAGCATAGCATTCAGATACATATTCTTGATAGGCTCTTTCTTCTTCATGGATATCAATAATCTCCTGAACGTCATATTTTAATAAATCACATTTTCAATCCATTACATCAGCCATATAACAGAAATTATCATCATCTAATATACATATAGGTATTCTATCCTCAGTTTCTGATAATTGACCATTACTATCTAAACAAGCTTGTTCAGCATAAGGATAATATGTCTCATAATAACCGACATCTACAAAATTCATATCTCATGGTTTACAATCATTTAAATAATAATCATCTGAATAACAGAATGATTTATTATCATTATCTTCAAATACGCAGATTGAATTTTCTCGAGTATCTTCTCATAATGTTCAACCTTCATCCTCACAAAAAGTTTTTGCTTTCTCAATAAAACCAGTTGCAAATCATGGCACACATTCTCTATCAACAATATCAGTCACAGGACAGAAAATATCAGTATCAGGATTATAACATCAATCTAATCCATCCCATCAATTTTCAAAATTTTCAGCAATATAATTCCATTCTCTATTTTCACAGTAGATTTGATTATCAGACTTTACCATTCAATCTCCATCAAAAATAAGAGGCTTACATCCAGCAATACTTAAAGCAATTACTGATAAAGATACTACCATTAATAACTTTTTCATACGATTACATAGTTAAATAAAATAGAATTATTTATTTCCCATATATTTCTTTAGGATTATTTTAAACCATTCTGTATATTTATCTGGATTTTTATTTATATCATCGAGCAATGCATTCATATCAATCCATTTATAATCATTAACTTCATCTGGATTAGTATTAGAAATTTCACCATTATAGATTCATTCAAATACATGATCAAATTCATTTTCTATTAATCAATTATCGAACTTAGCAATATATTGGAATTGAAAAATCTCATCTAGCTCAGTATCAAATCACATCTCTTCTTTTAGTCTTCTATGAGCTGCAGAAAGGTTTGCTTCTTTAGGATAAGGATGAGTACACGTAGCATTGGTCCATAATCATCAACAATGATATTTAGTTAATGCTCTTTGTTGTAGAAGCATTTCTCATTTTGAGTTAAAAATCAGAACTGAAATTGCTCTATGTAAAATTCATTTTCTATGTACATCCATTTTCTCTCAGAATCAAACTTCTACATCATTATTATCAACTAATACAATC
Organism: uncultured bacterium; assembly: GCA_946405785.1. Lineage (GTDB taxonomy): Bacteria > Patescibacteriota > Gracilibacteria > Absconditabacterales > Absconditicoccaceae > HOT-345. Next base: position 24,432 of record CAMJIH010000004.1, read on the forward strand.
TCATTATTTGGATTCATCATATATCTTAAGAATAAATTATTTCAAACTATCAGGAGTTATTGTTTTAATTTTTTCTGGGAACTGTTTTTTAAATTCATTAATAATTACTTGAATTGTTCTTCATGATGTTCATCAAAAAAATCATACAATATGCATATATTTTTTAGGATCTTCAACATTATCATATAGTTTTCTTAATTCTTCTGCTCTTTTATTCATATCATCAATCGTTTCTTGATTATATACTCATATTAAAATCTCTAAAGGTCTTCATTCAGCTGTATGTTTATATCTTTTTAGAATTTCATAGATTCCTGGATGACTTTCCCATGTTTCAATATTAAATGGAGAACAACTAATGTAATAAATTTCTGAAAATTTATTTCATATGATATTTACTGAATTTTCAAAATCCTGTAATCTAAAATTGTTATACAAGTCAAAAGAAGCGTCTCTAGAAGACTCTCAATTAAAGTTATCTACAAAGTTATTTATATTTTCAGAATTCAACATTTTAAAGCATTTCAATATCTGTTATAAAGAACTTTTCTTGGAAATCTGTTTCTTGTTTTATCTGTTCTTTAGTAACTTTCATTCATTTTGGAACAACAATCCATTTATCTTCATTATCGTTACTACGATGGATTATTGCAACTACTTCTCATTCAAAAGTTTGAAGTGGTTCTGTTATTCATAAAATATATGCGTCCTGTTCTTCTCAATCTCATCACATAACTCAATCTACATATCAATAATTAACACTATAAAAAATATTCTTATGAGATGGATGATAAGTTCATATCGGTCTATCAATAACCACTTTAACCATTTGTTTCTTCATAATGTTTTTAAATATTATAAATAAATTATCTTAAATTTTAAAGAAATTCAGAAGCTAAATCTTTAACAACCTCAACTATATCTTCATTATCATCATTTTTATCTTCTTCTACATTTTCAAGATTATCATCTCGTTTATATTCAGGGATACATCTTCTACATGGATCAACTAGTCATTCTTCATAAGCATCTCTAACAGATCATTCATAAACTGTTTCACTATTTGAGAATGCAGGACAATCTGGATCTACATGATATTTCTTACTATATGGAGCCCAATATACTTTACCTGTAGGACTAACTTGTAAGACTTCTTGTTCTGCTCTTAAAAGTTGTTCACTAGATACAGGATTATAATCATAACTAGCTAATCAAGCTATAGCAAGTGCAGCAACTGCAACTCATCAAACTAATTTCTTAGTATTTTTATCTAGATTCTTACTCATTAAGACAACAATAATCATAGGTAAGAATGCTAGTATTGATAATATTGTACCAAGATTATTCCATGACCAGAATTTAAGTTTATTTTTCTCTGAAATTGGGTCGATATGGTTTGCTTTCTTCCATACTAATGAACCGGCAATAAAGAATATTAAATCTAAAGCTATACAAATTAGTAAGAAGTATTTAACCTCTAATCAACTAAACCAAGTAATTATATCCATCAATCTAAGGATTCAGATTGTTTCAAAAATAATTGCTATTAGTCGAAGTATAACAGCAATCCATCTTCTTGTAGTAGCTCTTTTAACTGGATCTCATTTATCTTCAATCTTTACAATTTTTCAATGTTTATCTTTTCAAAACACTTCATTTTCATTGCTTTCTTTAGATTCAACCTTAACAATAGTTTTTTCTTTTGCCATAGTTTTTACTGTTTAGAAAGTAAATAATTAGGATATTATCATCCTTGTTAGTTGTATGTTAAGAATTTTATTATTAGAGTCAACAAATAGCTACTTAGTTTTAATAAAAAAGATAGCTATAATTTGCTTAATTTTTTATTCTCAATAAAATTTTATTAATAAATTTTTACATCATATATTAACATATTATGTCTGAATTAGAAACAGCAGGTAAAATTGCAGATAAAGCATGAGAAGCTTTTGATAAGATTGAAGATGAAGAAAAAAAAGAATGATTCTTATCACTCATTGAACAAGCAAAAGAAAATGGTGCAATTAAATGGTGTAAAGAACAATGGAATAAACTAACTGAAGATCAAAAGATGAAATTATATAATAGATGAGAATTTAGTATTTGGAATAAATATGTAAAAAATCATCCAATTATCCAACTTCCAAGATCATATATTGAATGAGCAAAAAATACTATAAAGCATTGAGGTAAAAATGCTGCAAGATTTAAGTTTTTAGAAGAAATTCCAACTAGATTATTTGTTGAATTCGGAATCTTTGATAAACCTGAAGGACTAACAGATGAACAATTATGTAAAAATATTAAAAGTGATGCTAAGAATTTTGATTTATACTTATTAACTTGTGAAACTGTATGTACAGTAATACCAGATGCTCAAGCAGCTGTCCCTATAATTAAATGATTTAGAACATACACAAAATGGTATAAGAAGAACTGAACTGAAGCTATTATTGCTAAAGTAAATGAAACAAAAGAAAATGAGATTAAAGAAAATACTTCTAAAGAACTCGCTTGAATTATTGGATGATGAGAAACAAAACAAGCAGCATAAAAAAATAATTCAATACTAAAAGAAAGACTGGATTACTCCAGCCTTCTTTTTATGTAAATAAAATTTTTAAATTATTCAGCAGCTCAAGTTGATGCTGTTGCTCATGTTACAGCTTCTGCAGTTGTTCATGTAGCAGCTTCAGCTACAGAACCTGTTGAAACTTCTGCTACAGCTCAAGTCTCAGCTACAGCTCAAGTAGAAGTTTCATCTTTATGATTAGCTCTAAAATATTCCCATTCTTCTACTTCAGATCAATCTTTTAATTTGCACATTCCATATTGACTTCAATCTTCAGCTGTTTTAATATTTAATGTACCTCATTGTTCTACGCAATATGTAGAAGCAGGATTAGCTATAGTTACAGTATTTCAAGTTGCAGCTACATTTTCTTCTTCCTTAGTATTTTCAGTATCTGCTTTTTCTGAAGTTTTTGCAGATCTATACATCATAAGCATTACCCATCATCTTACTTCTTGAATTGTAGGATCATCATTAGAAAGGATTTCATGATCTTTAAGAGCTGCTATATGTTTAGAATAGAAGTCTTCTCATTCTGTATTATTTACATTACCATATAATACTCTAGAGAATACTGTAGCAAATTCTGCTCTAGAAACTAATCCATTTGGATTAAAATACTCTAATGCAGATCCATCAGCATTAATTCCCATAATTTGATATTGATAAGCTTTTACAATATAACCAGCTAAATCTCCTAGTGTATCATCAACATCTTTATATTGAGGGATATCTGTCTTTATTGGAGTCTTTTTCAATACTGATGAAATGTATTGAGACATCATTTTAGCTAATTCAGCTCTTGTTAGAGGATCTGAAAGTCTAGCTTTATCTGCATCATTGATAGTAGTAATACCATTTTTGTAAGCCCATTTGTATGCTTCTAATTGTTCATTATCATATAGTTTTTTAGCTGCATCAGAAATAATTACATCTGAGTTATCTCCTTCATTAGATATTTCTCCAGTAGTTGGTGTTTCATCTTTTACTTCTCATCCTAAGTTAATTTCTTCCTTATTACTTCAAGTTTCAACTTTAGATTCTTCTTTTTTAGGAGCTGTATATGATGATCCTCCACCTCAACCTACTGAACTTGTTGTTGTAGTTTTTTCAGTTTCAGTATATGCTACAAATGTTGATGCAGAACATGCATAGATTATAACAAATCAATTAATAGGAGTAATTGCTCATCAATTATATTGATAACTAGTAGCCATACCATTTACAATATTACAAATTGCATTAGCACTTGTTGTTAATCAATCAAATCAGAACTTTCATGATCAATGTTTTACTTTTATTCTCAAAGGAGCACTTCAGTTAACAGCAATTCTAATGGCAACTGGTCTTGAAAATATAGCAGTTCATCAAAAATCTAAAGACAACCTTCATTTAATAGACAAATTTTCATATCATTGATCCAAAATTTCATTATTTTCAGATGAAGAAATGTTTACATTTTCTCAAGTTTTTATACCATCATTACTTCATGAAAGGAAATCATAGATATCATTTAATTCAACAGATAATCCACCTGTTTTTATAGTTGTTCATTCAGCAATTTGTACTAAAGATTTATTATCTGGATCAACTGCAGCATCAGCCAATGATTCCACTACATGATTAGTTCATTTTTCAAAAACTGTATATCAAGGAACTAAAAACTCATCAAGAGTCGTTGCATTACATCATTGTTGATTATTATTTCATCCATTAAACTCAGAGCATGCTGCTGTTTTTGCTACAGTATTTCAAATAAATGTTCATCAATCAATATTATAAATAGAACCTTCTGAAGCAGAAATTCTTCAATTAAATGTTCAACTATGTACATTTACAGTTCATGGTTTTGATCTGTTTTCACCATTACCCTGTGCTCATCAATAAAATACTTTACCTTGTTTATCTGCAGGTCATGAGCATGATTCACCCCTTCCTGTAGTCTGCTCTGGTGTCTCTCAATAATATTCTCATCAATTAATATCTATTACTCATTCATCATATGCATATACTGCTGCTGTATTACCACATATTGCTGTATATTCTCATCAATTAATTGTTGCTTTTGAACCAGCTCATGATATATATACAGCAACTCATGCTCTATATGTTCCTCCATTTAATACAAGCTCTCATCAATTAACAGTTATTGAACCAATTCATCAATCATTTCATTCGTCATTAATTATCAATTTTCAACTAGTTTGTGTTAATTTTCCACTGATTTTATAGCCATTTAAATCTAATGTAAGATCTTTAGCAATAGTAATATTTCAATTAATGTCTCATCATAGTGTTATAGAAGAAACCTCATTATTTCAAAGGCAATAATTTAAACCGTTTGATGTTGATATATTATCGCATAATATTTGTGAAACAATATAATTACTATTAGATTCAATTACTTCATATCAATCAACTAGGAATGAATCAAGAGTCGTTGCATTACATCATTGTTGATTATTATTTCATCCATTAAACTCAGAGCATGCTGCTGTTTTTGCTACAGTATTTCAAATAAATGTTCATCAATCAATATTATAAATAGAACCTTCTGAAGCAGAAATTCTTCAATTAAATGTTCAACTATGTACATTTACAGTTCATGGTTTTGATCTGTTTTCACCATTACCCTGTGCTCATCAATAAAATACTTTACCTTGTTTATCTGCAGGTCATGAGCATGATTCACCCCTTCCTGTAGTCTGCTCTGGTGTCTCTCAATAATATTCTCATCAATTAATATCTATTACTCATTCATCATATGCATATACTGCTGCTGTATTACCACATATTGCTGTATATTCTCATCAATTAATTGTTGCTTTTGAACCAGCTCATGATATATATACAGCAACTCATGCTCTATATGTTCCTCCATTTAATACAAGCTCTCATCAATTAACAGTTATTGAACCAATTCATCAATCATTTCATTCGTCATTAATTATCAATTTTCAACTAGTTTGTGTTAATTTTCCACTGATTTTATAGCCATTTAAATCTAATGTAAGATCTTTAGCAATAGTAATATTACCATCAGAATTAGAATTGAGTATTACAGTATCACCATCATTTGCAGCGGCAATTGCATCTGCTAATGAATCATATCATGTAGTTCATACATTAGCCACATAATCTACAGCCACACTAATTCCTCCGAATCAGGCCCCAGCTGCAAGGATTGTTAGCAATCCAAATAAGAGGTTTTTCTTCATGTTTGTATATATAAGATATAAAAAAAGAAGACTTATGTTACAAATTTATAAAAACAAAAAAAGCGGCACAAAACTTATGTATCCGCCAAACTAAGATTTAATAATACTGTTATCCAACAGTAAAGATATAATATATTGCCTTTTTGAGGCTTGTAACATTATTTATATAAAAACAACAGTACTATTCTCAATTTGGCACATCTAATATATTAAACAAATACTCAATTTCAAGAGAAATACATACTTTTGTATATGTTTTTATATTAGTCAATATAATTTACTTTTTATTATTTTAGATTTATTAGTTTAGAATTCATAAAATAAGTAAAAAAATCTACTTGTAAAATATTGTATAATTTATTATTATATTGTTAAAATAAATAATAAAATAAAAAAACAATTGCATATGAAAGAATTAGTTAAGTATTATTCTTTAGAGCTATTTTACTGCTTCCTTATTGGACTCAGTGCAGCTCTTGCGAAATTTGTCAGCCCTTTATTTATTCTCTTGATGATTTATCCTATCTGTAAAGGTAGGATAGTAGGAGTAATTGACAAAAAATTGAGAGAGGATCCAGAAACTGGTAAAGCATTTATCAGTGTCGCATTCCTAGCTCTTGTCGGTATACTATTACTCGGTGCATTCACCTTACCAGATGAATCCTTTCTATCTGTAACATTAGGTGGAAGTCTATTCTGTGGTATAGTGGTTACCATCATCTTAATGTTTAGGCTCCATACATTCAGTATACCTAAATCAAAGACATCAGAAGAATAAATCAAAAAAGAATTCGATATCAGGGATTCCTCTGGTATCGATTTTTCATTTATTTTTGTATTTTAAAGTATTATAAGTATAATAACTTTACTCGGCTTACCGAGGTAAATTTATTTTTGGCTCAACTGGTCTCCGTTGTGAAACGCAGGCCAGTTTTCTTTTAAGAAAATACTTATAATAAATTCTCTTGTTTTAAATCAATAAAATACATATAAAAAGTATCGTAAACAACAAAACAAAATACTTAAATATATGATTTACAAAAACGACGAAGAAAGAATCAAAGTTTGGCACAAGAGAGCTGATGAAGGGAAAAGGCAAGCTCTCTCAAGAGAGAAAAAGATTATGTGTTTCGCGATCTTTGTCATAGCACTACTTGTCTCTATCGCCATCTTATTAATTAAGATTATTTGGTCCGCTTTAATTGAATTAATTCAACTTATCGTACCTTAAAGCTAGAAGAAAATCTTCTAGCTTATTTTATTTAATAAAAAAATACTTGAAATTAATATAATTATTAATTATATTATATGTGGTGATGAGATGAATAACGAATTCTCCCACCTCATTATACACCGTCTTTGACGTCCCAGGGCCTCTTGGATTTCCCAGAGGCTCTTTTTTATTTGAAATTAAACTATTAGATTACTATATTATAGTAAATAAACAAATACTAAAAAATATGAATCAGACAATTAAATTTAAGCAACCTGTTCCGTTCTTTCTTATTCGAAAGGCTATAAAGAAAGTCATAGATGAATATCTACCAATAGGTGATTTGGATGAGTTTTCAAAAATGGTGTGGAAACATAATATGGAAGAATTCTATAAAGAATCAGCTTTCTGCACTATCTGTATGAATTCAAAAAAAATCATCCACGATAAGAAGTTCCCTATGTATCGTGATTATGATTATAGTGATCTTCATACACAAGACTTTGTCCTTATTGATGCCGGATTACCTGGTAGAATTCTCCTCTGTGATGATGGAATGCATGGTCATAACATTGTGAAACACTTTTCTAAAGATGATGTTTTCACAGGCATCCAATACAGGCTCTCAGAGACCTACGAGTTCACCGACGAAGAAAAAGAAGAATGGTTTGGAAGATTAAAGGGGATTATTACCTTTATCCTCAATGAGTTAGAACAGACTCCAAAGAAGTGAATTAGTTTTTAATTCACTTCTTTTAAATATTTTAAGTTTAAACCTATTGATTCTTAAAGTAATATTAATATACTGTTGAAAACGTTTTATTTTTTATTTTCAATTTCTTATGAAAACAAGAACACTATCACTTGTTGCATTACTAGCAGCATGAACTTTAATTCTAACTGGATGTAATAAAGAAGCTAGTGAAACTCCGGCTGAACAACCACTTAATGAAGCAGCTCAATACTGTGTTGATAATGGTGGAACTCATGAAATCGTAACATCAGAAACTGCTGTATATGGTGAATGTACATTACCTGATGGAACAGTTTGCGATGAATGGGATTACTTAGAATGAGCATGTCCTGAAGCTACAACTGAAGGAAAATCATTAACTATGGAAGAAATTACAGATCTTTTTAAGACTCACTTTCCAAAATCATACTTTTACTCTAATTTCAATATTGAAACAAACCTTATTGAAGATGAAGGTGAACATACATATACAGCCGAAGAAGCAGGTATATTAACTCCTAAGCATTCTAAAATTACAGAAAGTCAAGTTATTAGTTCTGGAATACAAAATGGAATGATTTATACTGACACACTTGCTACACTAGAAAACGGAAGTCTTGTAAGTATATTATATATTATTAATCCAAACACATTGAATTTTGTATCTGCAAATGTTTCTGATTGAGATCATTCAGTCACTTATAAATTCTCTTACTAATTTAGCATACACAATTTTTTTAGTATTTAATGAAGCTGACACCATAAAATTCAATGGGGTCAGTTTTTTATAAAAAAAGAAGAGTCAGATTATTTTGATCTGCTCTTCTCGGGGTCTCACTTTACCACGACTCAATTATAATATATAATTATTTTTTTTGCAAAAAATAGTGAATTAAATTTTATTAAAATAATACTAGTTCTCATGTGAGAATAACATAACTATATAAATATTATATTTTTACTTTATCTTAGTAAATAATTATTTATACTGCTATTAGATATATAAATTAAAAAATAAACTATGGAAGAGAAAAAGAAAATTGTTTATGTTGATATGGATGGAGTCCTCGTTGACTTTGATTCTGGTATTAGACACGCCGAACCTGATCTTTTAAAGGAATACAAAGGACAGTTGGATAATATTCCTCATCTTTTTTCATGGATGGATCCTATGCCAGGAGCTATAGAAGCTTTTAAAGCTTTATCTAAGAAATATGATGTATATATTCTTACAACAGCTCCATGGAGAAATGAAACAGCCCTTCAAGACAAAAAAGATTGGCTTAACAAACATTTCGGAGATCTTATAAGAAAGAAAGTTATCTTTTCTCATCACAAAGAACTCCTCATCGGTGACTTTCTTATTGATGACCGAATTGTCTCAGGATTTAAAGGTAAGCAGTTCCAATTCGGAAGTAAAGAATATCCTGATTGGGATTCTATTACTAAAGAATTACTCTAAAAATTTAAGAGCGTTTAGGTTATACCTATTCGCTTTTTAATTATACTTGACTTTTTCTTGATTTTATATTTTAAATGTTTATATAATTCATTGTTGATTTTTCCAACAATGATAACGCCATTTTACTGACCTTTGTTGAGATAACACGGGTCAGCTTTTTTAGAGGGAATTATCCTAATATAGAAAACAAAAACAAATAATAATAAAAAATTATGGAAAAAGATTTTAAAAAACTAAAGTGTGATTTGCTGCTTTATCGGCACATCTATGCGATATATGTGATTATTATCGCTATATCGATTGGTTTCTTTGTTAATAGTATCATCAACAAGCATGCGATTTGGTTTCCTGTGTTACAAGGAGCTATCATCCTCTTCTTACTCTTCATCGCAATCTTCAGACTTTCAAAAGAAAGGAATGAAATTAAGAGAAAGTCGGATGTATTTCTACTAACTCTTGCTTCTCTCAGAGAAAGTATGAAGGTGCAGATTACAAAGCTCATGGTACTAGAAAATGAATTCGATGTACTAAAGGAGAAAGCTGGAGCTGTTGGACTAATCCAAGATCGTCTTGCAAGTATTCATATTGCCACAATTGAAGAAGGTGTAAAAACCGCTCAAAGACTTGGTGGTAGTACTGACAAAATCTTTATGACTCAATTTGCACTCCCCTCCACTATCCCAGAGCTCTATAAGCATATAAAGGATATGAAAGTTGATGCAGAGAAAGAAAAAGAAGAAATAACAATGATGTTCAACAAGATCGATAAATTAGCAAAGAAATTCTAATTAAGTATTAAAGACACTGGATAGTAACCCTATTCAGTGTTTTTCTTTTATTTTAAAAAGATTTTCTTATATTAACATTATTATTACTCAATTTTATTCTTAACCCAATAGCATTATGAAAAATTTCTGACTTTTAGCTGTACTACTTATGAGCAGTTTCTTATTGGTTTGATGTGATAATACTACAGAGCCAGAAGTAACTGATGATTGTCTTATTGCTGAGGAATGTGAAAGCGAAGATTCTGCAGAAGATTTTATTTCTTACTACGATAATTGAAGTATTAGAGAAAAAGGACAATACATTAATGGTATGAAACAATGAATTTGGATCACTTATGATGAAAATTGAAATGTAATCGATATGGAAGAATATGAAGATTGAGAACTTATTGAAAATGAACCTGAAAAATACGATATTATGAATGATGAAAACCTACTAAAGCTCTATCCAGATTTAGCTGAACAAAATTGAAATATTATTATATGAGATACATTACAAACAAATTACGTTGAATGAGAAGATACTCTATATTATGATCCATATCGTTGAATCGCTTTGAAAATAGGAGAAGAATTCAATTGATGATTAATTCGTGAAATTGATACTGATGAAGATGATTATCCAAAGCAAGAAATAATCTTCTTAATTAAGTGAGATGAGAATGAAGAAAATAGAACATGAATTAATTGATATAGAGAGATATTCACTATTACAGCAATAAGTAAAGAAAATATCGAGAACTTCAAAGTAACACCTGATTTTGAAGATAAAATTATATGAGAAAATAATGAATATTATTTCATCAGTGAATCTGATAATTCTCACTACTCTAATCTAAATATCTTTGATGTTGAAGAATAATTCTTAAGTTTATTATTATAGATGGAGTGATTAGTTTCACTCCATTTTTTATTTAAAAAAGGCTCCCCTGGAAACAGAAGAGCCAAAACGCCACACTAGGCTTTCGTGAGTTAATTAACATGATCTGGTCTCACGACCTTTGAATAACCAAAAACTACTAACCCTAAAACAATGTATGAATCAAAATTCGTATATTCCTTTTATTAATATTTTTAGAAAATACAAATAAAAAGTTTTGTATTCCTCTTGAAATAAAATTAACAAAATCATATATTTTAGTCATAACAAAACTTAAAGCTTATGAGTTACTTAGAAGGTCAATTAAAAAAGCTTGAGGAAATTGCTAGAAATCCGAATTTGAATGGTGGTGTTTATACAAGTTTTTCACTGTTCCTTTCTATCTCTGATGACTTAATCGAAAAGAAAGGAGTCTACAAAAGCTCCGCAACAAGTTTGGGTATTAGCGATGAAATCTTAGCTAAAGAGTTAGAGTCAATTCGAGAGAATTTCGAAAAGACTTTCGGGTTCCAAGTCGGATACAAAAACGACTTTGGTTCAAAATTTGAATCTAGGAAAAGTAGTCCATCTGCAGGTCCAAAATTTACAAGACAGCTCTCAAAATTCATGGAGAGTTTCAGAGGACATTTCCTTACTTATTTAAAATGATAGAGCGTGGATAATATTCACGCTTTATTTTATTTAGGAATAAATTCTTTAATAAGTTAAAAAAAGGAGAGCAGGGAAAATACCTACTCTCTTGAAGCCTGGCGAAGATAGTGAGGGAGGTTACACCTCGAATTTATGGTCGGAAATCGCGGCCAGCTACTCAATGGTATGGCGGCGATGAATGACGAGATGACTTACTCTGACCTAAAGTATCGGTCCATTTCCTCAATAGAATCAATGTCTCAAAGCTAGTACAACCTGTAACCATTACGCGCAGCTAGATTAACGCGCCTCAGGCATAATCGCTTCGTCCCATAAAAGACGGTAAGGACGTATTTTTGATTCTAAATCATACGGGGATCCCCACGTACCTTTTTAAAGGGTATGTATAGGGAGACTCTATCTTCTTTTATCTAGTTTAACTACCATCAATAAGTTCAGACTTCTACAACTCCTTGATGAAGGGCTACACTATAATATTCTATTGATTAAAATCAATAGTATTTTTTAAATTTATAATTTAACCGTTAATATAAGACATAGACCTGTCTTTTAAGCTACGGAATGGATATACTTCATATTCATTATTCTCATGAACAATGACAGCTACTCATGATAAATAATTAATCCATTCTGCCTTATTAAATTTTATATTTTCTTCAGATAACCATGATAGTAATGGCATTAAAAATACATCATGTGTTGTAATCCATGAAAAATCATGTCATTCTGTTAATTCACATAAACCTTCCAGCATCTTTAATGATTTTTTATTTCATTCTACCCTATTTTCTTCATATCGATGCTCAGTTTCTTCTCAAAAATAATACTCATATACTTCTCTAATTGGATGTTGTACCTGATTAAAATCTTCCCAGTCTTCTCTTAATTCTTTTTTTTCAATAAAAGACTTATATCAACGTGATGCTCATAAATAAAAAGATGTTTCTACTGTCCTTTTATAGAATGTTGATCAATAAAAGTCAGTTTTTGTATCTTTCAATTTTCATCAAGATAATCTTTTTCACAAATCCTTTGCTTGTTCTACTCAACTAGGAAGTAATCCTCAATATTTTCAATAATCTAATCAACGTTCTGCATGACGAGATACAAAAACTACTCTATCATTTGCTTTTAATGCATGATAGATTTCATCAATTAGATTGTAATCATGAATATCAAATCAATAAGTATTCTTTCAACGTTGATAATTCTTCTTCATTTGTTTAGCATTTATTTTTATAAAGAATTCGGTTAGTATTATATCTGAAAATTGTAAAAAAAACAATTTTTTGAAAACAAAATATGAAAAGTCTCTAGTAAACACTAGAGACTCATCAATAAAGTTCTAAATTTTAGATACGCTTTTCAAACTCCTCCTTGTCCTCAAATTGGAACGAAAGCAGACATGACAGAATTGCTCCAAGAATGTTGTCTGAGCTACCCCAAAGGATCTCGTTGTTGCGTCTCAAGTTGTAAGGTACTGGAGTTGTACAGATATACTGTCCCCAACGCTTACAATAGAACACATCAATACTTCTTCCTGCCTTAATATGTGCATCTAATGCATCATAAGGCAGAGAGTACGCACCAGTGAGATAGTGACGACGCTTAGCGTTTTCAGCTGTATACTGCTGTTCGTAGCTCAAGCCAAAATCTTCATCAGCATGGACCA